>JAOXSH010000008.1 GCA_025800145.1 Cohaesibacter sp. | reverse complement strand
CTCAGAGCCTGATTTAAAAGTCCTGAGCCAGCCCTCTCCCCCTTTTCAGACCACCCGTCATGGTACCCTCATGGGCGGTCTGAAAAGGGGGAGAGGGCTGGATATACAGCCTAAAAGTCTCACTCGGAGACTTTTAAATCGGGCACTCAGTGATCATCGAAACGACTCATAAGCGGATGCAAAAAGTGCAGCTCTTGAGAAAAAGTACTTTAGTTTCAGTTGTTCACACATAATGAAAAACCACCAAAGAATGAAAAACTTATAGCATTATTAGAATTACTTATAATTATATTTCAAAAATACCCATTTAAGAGAACTTTTATGAAAAAAATTAGGGAAAAATTTAAATAAAATTGTTCAAATTCAAATAAAGGCTTTTGCTACAGGGAAGTTTATGGTTACCTGAAAAGAACAGATAGAAGGTAAAAAATTAAAAAAGTCTGGAATGAGGGATTGACAGATGCCAATCTGAATTCTGCCAAATTCAGGCCTTACGATATCTGTTCGTGCAATATGTAAAGTGAGTGAAAGCGATGTCTGCGCAAACTGCTAACCAAGCACCCAAAGCCTCGACCCCAGCAAATGAGGATATGCTGGAAAAGCAATATCACACCATTGGTATTCAGTCCGTCGCGGCTGCAATCTCTTGTGCGTCAAAGAAAAAGGCAACCAAGAAGAAAGCGGATTATCTGACATTGTCTGAAGAAGTCATGACAGATTAATCTGGTTTCAAAACCAGTCTTTGTGACCCATATCAAAAGGCTTTTTCCAGTTTTGGAAAAAGCCTTTTGATATTCACAGAGCCTTCAATTGGGCCTTTAAAAGGAATGACATGCTCTCATCTAAAAGTCGCTAAAAACCAGCGACAGGGCTAGCAACCACATGATGCAGCCGATCAGAATATCCAACACCCGCCAGGCGATCGGTTTTTCAAAAATAGGCGTTAAAATGCGCGCCCCATAGCCAAGTGAGAAAAACCAAACAAAGCTGGCTGAAACGGCCCCAAAGGCAAAAGCGGCTTGAGCAGCACCCTGCCATTGAGCTGACAAGCCGCCAACCAACACCACAGTGTCGAGATAGACATGAGGATTGAGATAGGTAAAGGCCAGAACCGTGAGCAAGGCCTTTTTCAGGCTCATCTGCTCGCCTTTGACAGCATCCATGTGCTCATTCTTCATCGCCCGCAAAAAGGCTTGCAATCCATAGACAAACAAAAAGGCAAACCCGCCCCAAGTTATGAGTTGCAGCAAAATCTCATAGCGTTTGACCAAAGCGCCCATCCCGGCAACCCCGGCCAAAATCAGCAAAGCATCAGACAGGGCGCAGACCAGAGCCACGGCAAAAACATGCTGGCGTTGCAAACCAAGGCGCAGAACAAAGGCATTTTGCGCCCCAATGGCAATGATCAGGGAAGCCCCAAGAAAAAAACCGGTAAAGGTGGGCTCAAAATAACTGAAAGCTGTCATGAAAAAGGCAATCGAAACAAGAGAAAATAAGGCGGGCTTTGTATCCTTTTAAAGCCTTGTCTGTATCTGTGCAAGAGTATGAAGAGACCGATTTTATAGACAGCAAAGCATCAACGCCATCTCATGCCGTTGGTATAATCAGCCCATCCTTCACACTTTTTCGCGCGATATCGGGCATTTAAGCGCCAAATGCACCAGATTTATGAGTTTACGTCCTTAATATCACCGTCACCGCTTGCGATAGCGACACAGCCAAAGCAACGGCCACAGAAATGGCCGCCCGGGTCTAGTAGGATCGCGAGGAATTTTCCATCAATCTCACCTCAATCGGGGGAAGCATTGATTTGATGAAAACAAACCAAACGCCGCTCATTTTTGGCGATGTGGCCGGCAATCCGGGAGGAGGGGGGCGAGGCAATGTGCTGGCCCTGTTTGAAGCCATGCTGGAAGCTGGCGTTCAAAAGGCGCTGGTCGGTATGTTATTTGACCCGGCTCTTGCAGCACAAGCGCAAGAATTGGCGAAGGAGCCGAGTTTGACGCATCATTCAATCGCGAAGAAAGCAGTCCCTTATCTGGAAAATTGACAAGAAAAGCCAAAATTCTGAAAATGCGCTCCGCTCCGGTTGAATGCCGCCGCGGGCTATATGCAGGTGGTTTGCAAAATCTGGGGCCTTGCGCCTTGCTCGATTGCAATGGTATTTATGTGATTGTCTCCACCATCCGAAGGCACTTATGCGACCCGGCTTTCATTGAACGCTTTGATCTTGATATCGCTGATTTCAAATCGATGATTGTCAAATCTCGCGGCCATGTTCGCGCCGGATTTGATGAATTTTTTGGCACAGGCAAGTGGTCGAAGTCGATGGTCCAGGCCTGACCACACCGGTTCTGGCCCGTATGCAGCTCAACAAAACACCAAGACCGATTTATCCGGCAGACAAAGACATGCAATGGTCGCCAGAGCAATCTTGCTGGAGAGCGCCATAAAGCAGCTTCAGTCAAACAAATCGCCTTTGGGATTACTGAGTTCATAAAACCGACCATTAGACAGACCCATAAGCACGCTTTGGTCTCCGTCAGCTCCTGTGACGCGCACAAAATCCGTTACAGGACGGGCAGGCAAAGCAAGGCGGGCAAGAACTGACAAGGTGCGCCCATCCAACACCAACAGCGCCCCTTGCCGTGCATCGGGCAAAAGAATGCGCTTGTGCCCTTTATGCTCCAGCACCGCCGACAGCCCAAGGGATCTACTGCCAATGCTGTGATTGGAAAAGCCGTTGGCCTTGGCTTTTTGTGTCAATTGGTTGCCATCAAACTGCCAGATCTGCAATTGGCCACCAATATGTGGAGTGCGGACCAAACCAATGGAAAGACGGCCAGAGCCGTCCAAATCGGCCAAAATGGAAGGGTTGAGCCAACGATTAGCGGTGCCAATGGCTAGAGATTCTGCAAGCAATTCCAGCTTATCCCCTCGCATGCCAAACACAGAAAGAGCAGCACCCGCAGTTAAATAGGCGCGCACCAGCACCACTTCATTGCGCCCGTCGCCATCGAGATCTCCAAGACGTGGAACCAGATCTTCAAAAACTGAATCATTTGGCAGGGTAAAGTGACGATAAGCACCATTTTGGAGCTGAACAGCAACCCCGCCCGCTTCAACCGCGTCGCCCAATACCCCATGGCCATAGCGGGTGGTGGGGGCGGTCAGCCATGCAGCACGAATATCGCCTTTATCAGCATTGGCGACGGTGGCATCTGCAAGGGCTTTGCCTTCTGATGAGGGAAGAACGGGACCGGCTTTGTCTTTTTGCGACAGCAAAGCATCAAGGCTCTGTTGATCCTTGATCGGTGCAAGCGACAGGCTTTGACCGCCCATGGCAAGCGCAGGCGACAACAAAAAAGACAAGCTCAGAAGCGACAGATAAGTCCTTGTGATGCCAGCTAAGAGCAATGCGCGAGAAAAAGGGAAGGAATTGGACGGTTGGTTTTGGTTGGACGGGCGGGTGATCATGGGGCAACTCCGACAGAAAGATCGTGATGGTTTCTAACATTCGAAGATGGCGCAGGAAAAATCACCCTCCCTCACATTTCTGTGAAGCCTTGATATGATTACGGATAAAGTTGCTCTTTATCCCAGCCATCTCCAGAGCGGGTAAAAGTCACCCGATCATGCAAACGGAACGGGCGATCATGCCAAAATTCTATTTGCTCAGGCCGCACCAAAAAGCCGGACCAATAATCAGGTCTTGGCACCTTGCCAATGCCAAATTTGGCCGTATATTCAGCCACCGCTTTTTCCAGCGCAAAGCGGCTTTCCAAGGGGCGAGATTGTTTGGAGGCCCAAGCCCCGATGCGGCTGCCGCGCGCGCGCGAATAAAAATACTCGTCCGCTTCCGCCTCAGAGACAATCTCAACCTGCCCGCGCACCCGCACTTGGCGGCGCAAGCTTTTCCAATGAAAGAGCAGGCCCGCCTTGCGGCTGGTCAAAAGTTCTCGGCCCTTGGCACTTTCAAAATTGGTATAAAAAACAAAGCCATCAGTGCTGAAATCTTTCAGCAAAACCATACGAACATTGGGCATATTATGCTCATCCACGCTGGCAACGGCCATGGCATTGGGATCATTCGGCTCGCTCTTTTCTGCATCCTTCAACCATGCAGCAAACAGATCAAATGGTTCATTCGCTTCAATAAAGTTACCAGTCATTAACTTTCCTGACAGATGATAGAGGGGAGGGTGCAAACCAATGCCTGCGTCACTGCTGGCATAATGCTTATTGTAAAGGAAAGGATCGGAATGTGAACTCTGCAAGCGCGCATATCTCAAACTTTCCAAACCTTCATGTGATAAAATCTCCTATGAAACATCTGATTGCCATAGGGACATGCTTCTGTCTTGGTGCCTGTGCTTCCATTGGCTTTGGCGAGACAGAGACAGACGCCGATCCTCTGGCAACAGCGTCAATCGGCGCAAATCCGGCATTGCTCTCCGGCATTGATCCATCGGATTGGGAAATCCTTTTGCAAAAGGTTGGGGCACTGGACAATGGTGAGCTGAAAACAGAGCGCTCTGTCATTGCCTGGGTGAACCCAAAAACCGGCTCCAAGGGGGAAATCACCGATATTTCCGCCCATCAATCGGTGATGGATGAAGAATGCCGATCTTTCAAAAGCTCCATGCACCGCATCACAGGGGTGGAGAATGTTGCCGGTGAAATTTGCCGTAATCCGCAAGGCGATTGGAAAATGACCGGCTTTTCTTCTGGCACTACGGCCTAGAGCATATTTTTCGAAAAATGTGTGCGGTTTTCGGACAAAAATATGCTTAGAAACAAAGACGAGAGCATTTTGAATAACGACGTGTTTATTCAAAATGCTCTAGGCAGGCTCCATATCTTAACGTACAGACTGGGCTGCTTGCAGGCGCTCAACCGGCTCTTCCTTAATTGGCCAATGAACCAGTGCGGCAAAAATACCAAGCGCAATGGAAAGCCACCAGATCGTGTCATATGTGCCGCTTTTGTCATACAGCACCCCACCCAGCCAAACGCCCAGAAAAGCGCCAATCTGATGCGATAAAAAGACGAAGCCAAACAGGGTAGCAACATAGCGCGTGCCAAACATTTTTGTGACCAAGCCTTGGGTCGGTGGCACTGTTGAGAGCCATAATAGCCCCATAGTGGCAGAAAAAATCAGGATTGACGGCACCGAGATCGGCACGATCAGAAAAACACTGATCACCACAGCGCGAGCAAGATAAATGAAACTCAGCATCGTGCGCAAAGACATTTTATTGCCTAAAATACCGGCGGTAAAAGCTCCTGCCATATTGAAAAGGCCGATAAAGGCAATCGCCCATCCACCCCATTTGGCATCAATCCCCATATCACTGATAAAGGGCGGCAAATGTGTGGTGATGAAGGCAACATGCCAGCCACAGACAAAAAAGCCAAAGACCAGCAAAATATAGGAGCGATGGCCAAAAGCCTCTTTCAGGGCCTCGATCATGGTTTGATCCTTAATCCCGGATTCATTGACCGCAGTTTGAGGTTTGCCGCGGAAAATAGGGGCAAGCAAAGGCACAATCAAAACGCTAAAAGCCAAAATAATCAGGGCAGTACGCCAGCCATAATCTGCAATCAGATATTGTGAGAGCGGAGAAAACAGAAATTGCCCAAGGGATCCGGCAGCCGTCCCCAGACCAAAGGCAACAGAGCGCAAAGAGGCAGGCAAGAGCCGGGTAAAGGCCGCCAGCACCAAGAAAAAGGCACATCCCGCAATGCCAACCCCCATCATGATCCCAGCGCTTAGAGTAAAGGCTGTCGGATCTGTGACATGTGCCATCCAATAAAGAGCAAGAAAATAGGTTAGCGCGCCCCCGACCAAAACCCGGGCGGTGCCATAACGATCGGCAATCATGCCAGCAAAGGGTTGAGCAAGGCCCCAAACCAGATTTTGCACAGCAATGGCGAGAGAGAAAATTTCGCGGCTCCAGCCATTTTCCACCGTGATCGGCGTCATAAAAAAGCCCATGGTGGCACGGGGGCCAAAGGGAATGGTTGCAAGCACGCAGCCAAAGAAAATGATCAGGCCATAGGGAAGACGGCTTTGGGACGACGAGGAAGTCATAATGCGCTCTCACAGCTGCGTATATGGATCTATCAAAAGACAGAAGAACGAAGGCCCCACTATAGGGGATAACAATGAGTTGCAGAAATGATTAATTGTCATGAAGGCATAAAAAATATTGACCAATCATCGGGCAGCTCTCGAGCAACAAGCTGCGAGACGATCAAAATCGCAGGGCTGAGTATCTGTCATGCTTTTGTCATGGCAAGGCAATAAAATCAGATTTATTTCATAACCAGATTATTTTTTATATCTTTTATGTCGTCTCAAAAATCAGCAAAAAAGCAAGCGACATAAAGGGCAGCACAGCCCCCATACCAGCCCAACTGGGCTTGTCCTGATCAAAAATACGGCGAATGGCAAAGCTGATCATCGGCACGGTGAAAAGCAACAGGGCCAGACGCGTAAAGGGCGTCTCTGAAGCAAAGAGAGAGGCCATAAAAGCGGGAAAAAATGCTGGTGTTTCGGGCTCTTGTATATAAGTCACATCGGCTCCATATGCGGCAAAAAACAGCATGGAGAAGATGAAAAAGAACAGCCAGAAATTCCCGCCACTCGCCTTGGCTTTCCAGTCAAGGCTATGAACAAAACCATCTTTCAAGGCATATAACAATATCTTCATAAACTTCTCACCAATTCTGATAGTTATGAGACTGCACAAAAATGCCATGGTTAATCAATTGTAAACGCAAAGACGCCATTTTCTTTTTACTTTTAGGGTTAATACCCACGCTTTTTCTCGAAATGAAACAATGCCAGATCATTGAAACGAGCAAAAGAGCAGGAACGCCCAAGATTGACCAAGAATATCCAAGAACATGGTGTATAGAGGGCGAAAATCACCAATGTTCAATTGACTTGATCTATGTCCCGCCATTGGATGGGGAACAGGCTTATGATGAGAGTTTCAAAAGAATGAATATGGCAGGCGTATAGGCGTACAAAACGGCACCAAAACAGGTGCAAAAACACAATAAGACCCTGACGCCACCCAAGGAGAGGAATGCCCGTGTCGACAGTTTATATTTCCCATCAATCCTTTTTGCAGCATCAAACACCGGAAGGGCATCCGGAACGCCCCGACAGAATGCGGGCGGTGAATGTTGCGCTGGAACATGAAAAATTCCTCTTTCTGCCGCGTGAAGAGGCCCATATGGGACGCCGGGAAGATATCTTGCGCTGTCACCCGGAAAATCTGGTCGATATGCTGGAGACCATTACCCCACAAAACGAGGGGGAACTGGTTTCAATTGATGGGGATACAACCCTGTCATCGGGTACATTCAATGCAGCCATGTATGCGGTTGGCGCCTCAACCCAAGCGGTTGACGAGGTGATGACAGGCAAGGTCAACAATGCCTTTTGTGGTATTCGCCCCCCCGGCCATCATGCGGAGCGCGACCGCGCCATGGGCTTTTGTTTCTTTAACAATGCCGCAGTAGCGGCCCGCTATGCCCAAGCCAAATATGATGCCGAGCGCATTGTGGTCATTGATTGGGATGTGCATCATGGCAATGGCACGCAGGATATTTTCTGGGATGATCCCAGCCTGATGTATTGTTCAACCCACCAAATGCCGCTTTATCCGGGAACAGGCGAATGGAACGAAACCGGAAAGGATGATGAGGGCAATATCGTCAATGCCCCTTTGCGCGCTGGCGATGGCTCTGACCATATTCGAGAAGCCTTCGAGACCCGTATTTTGCCCAATCTTTATAATTTCAATCCAGATTTGGTCATCATTTCCGCAGGCTTTGATGCCCATTTGCGCGACCCGTTGGGCGATCTGATCTGCACAGAAGCCGATTTTTCCTGGATGACCGGCAAACTCATGGATGTTGCGGATAAATGCTGCGACAACCGTGTGGTTTCGCTACTGGAAGGCGGCTATGACCTACATGCCCTTGCCCGTTCTGTTGCCGTGCATGTCGACCGCTTAATGCATGGATAGACGAACAGAAAAGCACATATAATCCAATAGAGACACGCTCTGCGTGATACAGAGCATTTTCTTTTTGTTTCTTTTCTTTTATGAAGAGCATCGGCATATTTGCCGTTACGATTTCGTTTCTTCCATTTTTGCCAATCAGGAGCCCGGCAGCATGAGTGAAATTTCTTCCCTGACTTTTGAGCAGGCTCTGGCCGAGCTGGAGCAGATTGTTCAGCGTTTAGAGCGTGGGGACGTTGAGCTGGAAAAATCAATCGAAATTTATGAGCGTGGCGAAGCGCTGAAAAAACATTGCGATGCCTTGCTGAAAAAGGCCGAGGAAAAAGTCGAAAAGATTCGCATGTCAGCAGATGGTCAGGCCCAAGCCACCGAACCTTTGGATGTTGGCTAAGTCTTCCCCTGCGGCAGGTGGAATCAACCTGTCAGAAAGACAACAGAAAACGCAAAAGTGCGGATTTTTATCCTGCATAGTGCTTGAATGTCGTGAACTTTCCTTTTACGTTAAGTGTAGATATTGCCGATCCAATCATTGGGCGTCACGTCTAGGCATATAGAGCGTTTTGCCGTCAAAAGGGAGAGAAGAGATGACCATGTGCGAAAATGTGAGTGTTGACATCAGGGATGGCATTCAAACCATTCGCATGAGCCGGGCAGAAAAGAAAAACGCCATCACAATCCCTATGTATGAGGCCATAGCAACGGCGCTCACTCAGGCAAATGAGCAAGACGATATCCGTGTTTCTGTTCTGCTTGGGGTCCCCGGAGCCTTCAGTTCCGGCAATGATATCAAGGATTTCACCAAAATGGCCATGGGCGGTGGTCTGGGCGAGCCAATTGTCGATTTTCTGGCCATTCTGGCCAACACCAAAAAGCCGCTCCTTGCCGGGGTCGATGGTCTGGCCATCGGTGTTGGCACCACTATGTTATTCCATTGCGATTATGTGGTGGCCTCTGATCGCTCTGTGTTCAAAACTCCGTTCACCGATCTGGCACTGGTGCCCGAAGCGGCCAGCACCTTGTTGGCGCCTTTGGTGATGGGACATCAAAAGGCATTTGAATTGCTCTGCATGGGCGAAGGTTTTGACGCTACCTCCTTTGAGAAAATGGGTGTCATCAATAAGGTGACAAGCGCGGACAAGCTTGAGGATACCATTTGGGAGGCTGCCAAAACCATTGCGGACAAACCAACCGGGGCGATGCAACTCTCCAAAGCTTTGATGAAACAAGAGGGCAGGGAGGCCATAGAAGAGCGCATCCGCAAAGAAGCAATGGCCTTTGCAACGCAATTGACCAGTAAGGAAGCGCAAGCTGCTTTCATGGCCTTTTTGGGCAAACGCTCCTAACGAGCGCTATCCTATTTCATAAAAACAAACGTGGCTGGCAGAAACATTGCCAGCTTTAAATCGGGCACTAAGACTTGGAATCAGAAGCACCCGATGTGGTTGCCTTGTCGCCCTCATCCTTAATTTTGATAATGGCTGGTAAAAACAGAACAACCACAATTGCGACGCCAAATGTGACAATAGACAGGATGAACCATAAAATGCCGGATCGCCCTTTGGCTTTGGCGGTAATGGCCCCAATGATGCCAGCAAGCAACAAGACTTGCAGCACAACCATTTGATAGCTGCCAATCTGGAACAGTCCGGGCAAAGTCGGCATCATCATCTCCTTATGCGATATGCTCTCCCATAAGTCTTTTATGGCGACAAATCAATGCGGCAATTGTTCGGCTGCTGGCAAATAGAACATATGATACCAACGGCATAAAAGATTAACCCATAGGATGCTTTGAAATGGTTTACTGAGAAGGTATCTTTCGACGGACAATGCCGGGGTATTTTCTTTTTTGATGCGAACCTTTTGCATTGAATTGTCAAGACAATTCAATGAGGCGCGCCCTAGAAAGATAACGCTCTGAGTGAGCCATTTCAAGGCACCGAAGGCCGGTTTTATTGGCTTTCTGGACTGCGTCGCTCTTGCTTTATGGTCAACCAGACCATGGCAGCAAAAGCTTCTTACCAGAAAGCCAATAAAATCCGGTCATATGGGCTAATCTTTCATGCCGTTGGTATGAGACTCACGCCCAGCCTTCTGATAATGCTTTGCGCCATGCTCCCCATTGGTTGATCGCAACGGCGCAAGCCTGATAGCCCCGCCCAGTCGGATGGAGTCCATCGCCCGCCTTGAGAGCCGCCTGATAATCCGCATCTCCCAACATGGCACCGAACAAATCGAAAAAGGGAATCTCCAGCTCCTTGCAGATGGATGCATACAGTTCTGTACCTTCTGCGCAATCAATAGTGCGAAAATCAAACTTCAAACCATTGGTCATGCGATAGGGCATCTGATTCTCATCAATGGGAGGAGGACCAATCACCAGAACAGGGGCAATGTCCGATAAATCGCTCAAAAGCGCGCGGAACGTTCTCTCCAGACCTCTGCGCGGAGTTCGGGACTTTCCTTCATAATCCCCATCGGCAAAGCGGGACAAATCATTGGCACCAGTGCCAAGAATGATCAAGGGTCCCATGGCTTTGGGCAGCCGGGCTTTGCATTCGCCAATAGCCCGATTTTTGATCTGATGCATGGTTTGGCCACGCACGCCCAGATTATAGGCAACAAAAGCCGTTGGCGCATCTTCGTGAAGACGCCACAAACGCCCGGGCCAGCCAAGACCACTTTCATCGCCCATCCCTTCTGTGGTCGAAGCACCAACAAAACAAATGCGTCTCATGTCATTCCTGCCAAAGCCTGATGAAGTGGAGACAATTTGCCTGTGATCTCAATGGGGAGCAAGGCAAAAAAGCACACTCTTTGACTTGACGCTTGTCGGGCGTAGGGAAATGATGTCTGCCAGTGTCGACGGAAAACTTCGTTTGGGAAAGAAGAGATCGTCTCATATTTGTCACAAAACCATTGTGCAGGCTTATTAGTGTCTGAGACGATTTTCTCTTTGCTCATCCGGTATCATTGGAGGTTCAAGCATATGAATAAGCTTTTCACTGGCGTAGCGGCCCTTGCACTGGGCGCTGGCTTTGCAGGCTCTGCCCAAGCGGATTTCTCTCTCAATATTCTGCATATCAATGATGTGCATTCGCGAATCGAATCCATCAACAAATACAATTCTACCTGCAATGCCAAAGGCGAAGAAGAAGGCAAATGTTTTGGCGGCATTGCACGGATCAAAACCATGGTGGACCAGCGCCGCGCAGACTTGAAAGCAGCTGGCAAATATGTGCTGACCGTCGATGCCGGGGACCAATTTCAAGGATCGCTTTTCTACTCCACCTATAAAGGCGAAGCGGCTGTTGAATTTATGAATGGCATCGGCTTTGATGTCATGGCGGTTGGCAATCATGAATTTGATGATGGCCCAAAAGGCTTGGCGGATTTTCTGGCCAAGGCGAATTTTCCGGTTATTTCCGGCAATATTGATGTCTCATCCGAGCCATTGCTGAAAGGCAAAATCAAAGGCACATTGGTGATTGAGCGCGGCGGTGAGAAAATCGGCATCGTTTCGACACTGGCAACAGACACGGCAGAGACATCCTCTCCCGGCGATAAAGTCATTTTCATGGACTCTGCGGATTATCTGAAGCAGGCCGTGGCAGATCTGAGCGCGCAGGGCATCAACAAAATCATTGCCGTGACTCATGAAGGCCTACCAAAGGATATGGAGCTGGCATCAAAGGTCTCCGGCATTGATTTGATCATCGGTGGCCATTCCCATACGCTTCTCTCCAATACAGCCAAGCGCGCCCAAGGCCCTTATCCGGTCATGGTCAAAAGCCCTGATGGCAAGGATGTGCCAATAGTTCAGGCTTATGCTTATTCCAAATATGTCGGCGATATTGAAGTCACATGGAATGATAAGGGCGATGTGATCTCGGCCAAGGGCGAGCCAATCTTGCTTGATAAATCGGTCGCTATGGATGAGGGCTTCAAAAAACGCGTGGCCGAGCTGGGTGCCCCCATTGAAGAGCTGAAAGCAAAAGTTATCGGCAAACTCTCTGCCAATGTCGATGGAATGCGCGAAAATTGCTGGACCGGCGAATGCGAAATGGGCAATCTGGTCTCTGACGCAATCCTGGATCGCGTAAAAGCGCAAGGCGTTGATCTTGTCATCCAGAATGGTGGCGGCTTGCGAGCCTCCATCGAGGCTGGCGAAGTGACCATGGGCGCAGTGCTGACCGTGTTGCCATTCCAAAACACATTGGCGACTTTCCAGCTCAAGGGCGCAGATGTGATTGCCGCTCTTGAAAATGGCGTCTCTCAGGTGGAAGAAGTCAAGGGCCGTTTCCCGCAGGTCGCTGGCATCAAATATAGCTGGACCCGCGCCAAACCAGCGGGCGAGCGCATCACCTCTGTTGACGTTATGAAAGACGGAAAATGGATGCCAATTGACAAGGACGCTGTCTATGGCGTTGCCTCAAACAATTATATGCGCTCTGGTGGCGATGGCTATAAAGTCTTCAAAACCAATGGCATGAAAGCCTATGATTATGGCCCCGGTCTGGAACAAGTCTTGGCCGATTTCATTGCCAAAAGCCCCGATTACAAACCCGGTTTGGATGGACGTATCACAGAAGTGAAATAAACGCGCTTGGTGTGATCAAAAATAACACAAGACCAAACCCGGCCTTTGCAAGAAGGGCCGGGTTTATTTTTGACATGCATAGACGCATAAATGTGCTAGGCTCAGGTTCAATTCTCTCCCCCCTTTCTTGCCGAAAGAGACGCATGACAACCTTAACTTTCATCGCCGTTATTACTGCCGCCGCCCTCCATGCCATCTGGAATGCGATGGTCAAGGGGGCGGGCGATACTTACGTCTCTTTAAGTGCGGTGATGGCCGGACAGACGGCAATCGGCTTGCTTTTGATCCCTTTTTATGATGTGCCAGATCCCGCCAGCTGGGCCTTCATTGGCTGGGGTCTTGCCTTGCATATGGGCTATCAGATCTTTTTGCTGCAAAGCTATAAATTCGGCGATCTGACGCAAGTCTATCCAATCGCGCGCGGCTCTGCCCCCTTGATTGTAGCAGGCTTTTCTCTGGTCATTTTGGGCGTGGAAATGTCGACCATGGAATGGATGGCCATTCTTGTCATTGGCCTTGGCATCATGAGCCTTGTCTTGGTGCGAAAAGCTGATGGCCTGCGCAATCCAAAAGCGGGACTGCTTGCCTTTGTAACCGGCTGCTTCATTGCCGCTTATTCGTTGGTAGACGGCATGGGGGCACGGCAAACACAATCAGCCATCGCCTATTATGCCTGGCTGACATCCATGAATGGTCTGCTTTACATGGCCGCTATTCAATATCTCAAGCCCGGCACACTACAAGCCATTCCAGCCAAAGGAAAAAAAGCTTTTTTCATTGGCGGTGCGGCTTGCTTCATCGCTTATGCTCTGGTCGTCTGGGCCTTTACCCAAGCGCCCATTGCCATGGTCACAGCCTTGCGCGAAACATCCATTATCTTTGCCTTGCTGATTGGGGTTTTCTTCCTCAATGAGCGCTTTGATTTTGGCAAATTTCTCTCAACAGCCTTAACCCTGATCGGGGCTATTTTACTTCGTCTATCGCGTTAACTGCGACTATCGGGGGAAGCTGGGCGGCAATGAAACAACATATAAGGAAAAGACAATGGATTTGCTTCTGGGTCTGATTTTGGCAGTCATCGTTTTTTTGATGGCCAATGGTCTGTTCAAACTGCTGGAACGCAGAAAGAAAAAATAGCTGTTATTGCGCGTGCAAATCGGTGAAATCTGCAAAGCAATATCTCGTTTTGCAAACTCTCTAAAATTTGAACAATCACAAAAACCTCTTATTCATCCTGTTTTCAAACAGCCAAAATGCTTTAACGCAATCAACAATCTTCTCTTGCACTCTGTCTGTGAAAAACAAAGGCACAAGCAACGAGTTTGACCTCTCGCAACGAATGTGCCGCGACGAACAAGACAAAACGGGGATAGATGAAGATGCGTAAGGCTCTTTCTTCATTGGGATTTTTGGCATTGGGCTATTGGTGTATGTTCTGGACATTGAACGGCCTTGATAAATATCTCAATCGCACAGATATCGGTTTGCTCACTTGGTATGGCAATGACCGGGATGAGAAATTTGCCATGTATTTTGAGCGGATGGCTTTGCCAGAAAGTGCGGTCAACCCGGTCTTGATGATTGCCGGTGTTTGGGAATTGGCCGCCGCTGCAATTTGCGCGCTTGCCATGGTCGCTTTCTATAAAGGCGCGCCAATGGCAGAGAAAATGGAAAAAGCCAATCAGGCTATGGTCTTTTCCGCTATCACTTTCATCGGCTTTTGCATCTTTGACGTGGTGGTCGGGGACCGCGCGGAATTGCTCGAACATTCCACCTATATCGGTGTGTTGATCGTCTCCTATATCCTTTTGGCGCTGGAACCGGTCTTTTCCGAGTTGCACAAGGATCTGTCCAGACCCGATGAAGATATGGCCGCTTGGCAGGCCGATCTCTATGCCAACAGGCAAAAACCGATCGACCCATCCTCCATCGCTGCTGAGTGATCATGAGTTCGGCGGATAGGAACAAAGGCCAAAGCCTTTGCTATCCGCGGGACTGCTCCCACATCAGTTCCGGCTCTGGCGGCAGATCAAGCGTTGCTTTCAGGCTGTCCGCATGATCGTCATTCTCTTTGCGATAGGGATAGGCAAGGATAGGGGGATTGTCCAAAAGTTCAATCACCTCATGCAACGGTACAGCACGAGAGAAAATATATCCCTGATATTGATCACATTTATTTTCTTCCAGCCATTGCAGCTGTTCAGGGGTTTCAACCCCTTCCGCAACGGCGGTGATGCCGGTCAAACGGCACAAAGACAAAACCAGATTGACAACAGGGGCTTGCTTGTCGATGGCTTTGATGAATGAGCGATCAATTTTCAGACTCGAAATCGGATAATCCTGAATATAGGCGAGATTGGAATAGCCAGTGCCAAAATCATCAATCGCGATGGAAAATCCCTCGGCTTTCAGCTTTTCCAGCGTTTCCTTGGAATCATAGCCATCCCCCATCAGCATCCCTTCGGTAATTTCCAATTCGATGCGATGAGCAGGGCATTGCGAATGCACCAGCGCCTCCACAAGGGCGCGGCTGAAATCGTGATTGCTAAATTGTTTGGGCGAGACATTGATCGAGATGGGAATGTCATAACCGCTTTGCTTTAAATACCGCTGATCATGGCCAACCTGCTGGGCAATCCATGTTCCAACCTCATGGATCAAGCCGGTCTCTTCCAACGCATCAACAAAATGACCGGGATACAGAATGCCGCGATTGGGATGGTTCCAGCGCAACAGAGCCTCAACACTATGAATTTCGTTACTGCGGCAGCTAACACGGGGTTGATAATAAAGCACAAATTCCTTATGTTGCGCCGCATGGACCAAATCCCGTTCGAGGGAGCGCTGACGCAAAACCGCCATTTGCAAGGCAGGCCGGAAAAAGGAAAAGGTGTTGCGTCCCTTATCCTTGGAATCATAAAGTGCAAGATCGGCATGTTTCATCAGGCTTGCCAAATCCCGCCCATGAGCGGGAAACAGGCTAACTCCAATGGAGGCCTTGGAATTGAGCCGATGATCGCCAATATGACAATCTGTGGCAATCTCGCTGAGCAAATGATGGCAGAGCCGTTCCATTTCTGCCTTGTCACGCATGGGAATAAGGATGATAAATTCATCACCGCCCAAGCGGGCAATATGGCCAGCACTGCCCACTTGCTGCTCCAGAACTTGCGCAACATGCATCAGCAATTGATCGCCGCAATCATGCCCCAATGTGTCATTGATTGTCTTGAATTTATCCAGATCAATCAACATCATTGCCATTTTCAGATTGGCATCCGCCGCACTGGTCAACAATTCGGGAAAGGCCAGATGCACATAATTGCGATTGTAAAGGCCGGTCAGCGTATCATGATGGGCCAGATAGCGCACTTTATGCTCATTGTCTTTCAGCTCTGTGACATCCACTTCAGAGAGAATATAAGCCGGACTGCCGCTCACCGCATCATTACAATTGCGTGCTGATATTTCATGCCAGCGCATACCCGTCTCGGTCCAAACCTGGGAAATCAGCGTCACATGCTCATCTTCTTCCAACAGCTGGATCAACTCGCTATGATCAGAACGGTTCACAAAGCGTTCCGGCAGTGGCAAGATCGAGCTGCCATAAATGCTGCGAGCCGCTGCGTTGGTATAAAGCGGCAAGCCACCTTTTGAGAAAAGAGAAATCGCAATGGGAATGTGATTGAGCGCCTCTGCTGAGCGCAATTTGTCCGGCGTCTCCTGTGCTTCAGCCATAGCTTCGCACAACATGCCCAGGCGTCCGTCTGGCAATCTGTAGCCACTGATCATAATCCGATAGGTCAGGGGCCGACCATTTGGATAGAGCGTCCAGACTTCGCTGAAGGTCTTTTTGTCTTTTTCAAAATCAGACTGATATTGCTTCAGCCGCTCGGCAATGGAGGCAGACATATCAGCGCCCATGTCACGCTGATACAAATCATCCTGACTGTCTGCCTGCCAAAGCGCAACAGCTGCATCATTGGCCCACACCACATGAGATCGATCAATGTCAAACACCCAAAGCGGAGTCGTCAGGCTTAAAATCGAAGACAGATCAAAAGCATCACAGGCAAGGGGAGTGGTATTGAAAAGACTGCTCATAATAAATTATGCATCATAGGAAAGACAAAATCAGGCAGCAGGTTTGTAAGACAGGATTTGTTGATAGCCAGACTGGTCTTCTACCCGTTCAATCCATTGTGCAATGGCCGGATAAAGCCCAAAATCAAGACCTGCCTCATCTGCAACATGCACATAGCCAAAAATAGCAATGTCAGCAATGGAATAGCGATTATCTACCATGAAAGCCTGCGCGGACAAATGCGCGTTTAAGCGTTCCATACCAACGGCAGCCCGGCCTTGCCAATCTTTGATTTGTCCCGCCATTTCCTGCTTGCGCTCCGGCAAAATCACAGAGAAAAACCGGGCTGGCGAAATGAAGGGTTCCAGCTTGGTTTGCTCGAAAATCATCCATTGAATGGTCTCGGTTTCAGCCATATTGGACTGGGGAAACAAATCACTTCCCTTGGCCAGATACCAGAGCATGGCATTGGATTCGGTAATGCCTTTGCCCTGGGATGTCAGCAAAAAGGGCACAGTTCCATTGGGATTGAGATCGAGAAAGTCAGGGGCTTTTTGCTCGCCCTTGAGAACATCAATCCAGCGCACATTATGCGCAATGGACAATTGTTCCATCACCAGATGCGCCTTGAAGCAATTGCCCGAACCAAAGGTTGCAAATAATGTATCCATGGGATCCGTCCTTGATGTCAAAACCAGAACACAGAGGCGCAAATCAAAAGACGCCAAATCACTCTGATCACCGAAATTGATAAGGAGAATCAAACTATAGTTTGGTTAATCTAGGCTTAAACATTGCCCATATTGTGAAGCACTACTTTGGATAGAAGAAATGAAAATTGGTAAAAATACGGATTTAGGTGCCTTTGAAAAAGAAAAAGCTGGAAACAGGCCATGAGCTTTGCGATGCAAAGCCATTAGCTGAGCAAGGTCTGGCTGCATTCTGCATCGACGATTGTGAAATGGAAAAACAATGCCCCCACACACCTATACAAACGATTCTCTACCGCCCGCACAGATCGATCATGGCGTGAAAGCGGTTTTATTTGACAGGGACGGGACCTTGCTGGATTTGCAGGCAACATGGGCTGGGGCCTTTCATGCAATTATCGGCGATATCACCCATGGGGATGAAGAGAAAATGCGGGCCATTGCCGATCATTCGGGATATTGCCTGAACAAACGGGCTTTCGATATGAAGTCGCGCCTGCTGGTCAGCGCCCCGTCGGATTATTGCGCCGTCTGGGCCAGAATTTGCAATCAGCCCTATGATGAGGCCTTCATGCGGCTATTTTCATCATTATCCTTGAAATATTGCGATCTTTCACCAACTTTCCTACCGGGAGCGGCCAAAGCCTTGGATGCTCTGCATCAGGCAGGCATCCCACTGGGGATTGCAACCAATGGCACAGAAGAAAGCGCCAGACGCCAAATGGCTCATCTTGGCTATGATCAGCATTTCTGTTTCATGGCAGGCTATGACAGCGGCTATGGCAAAAAGCCTGATCCGGGGCAAATTCTCGCCTTCGCACAGGCGCTTCAAATCGATCCCGCTGATGTCATCATGATTGGCGATAGCTTGCATGATATCCATGCCGGACAAAAGGCAGGGGCCACGACATTGGCCGTTGCAACGGGCGCAGACACCATCAAGGCCTTGCAAGACGAAGCGGACCAAACCCTCAAAAGTCTGCAAGATTTGCCGCTTTTGCTTGGGCTTCCTCTGCCCGCCATACCAGCCAACCCACGCCCGATGCTCAATTTTTAGTCTTTCGTGTTGGCAGCACAGCAAGGCAGTTCTTTGGCGACTTGCTTGACCAGATCACGAAACCATTTGTGACGCGGCGAATGGCGGTTTCTGACATGCCAGACCATATGAAAATCCATGGTCTCCAAAGCAACTGGAACCTCCACCCACGCAAAATCCCGGAAAATAGTATGGGCCAGACTGGAAGGCGCTGTGGCCAGCATGTCGGTCCCACGGGCAACATTGGCGATAGAGCCAAAGCTGGGACCACAATAGGAAATGGTCCGCTCCAGACCCTGTTCGCGCAAAGCCAGATCAACATAGGTTGTCTCGTTATTGGACAGTGCCAAAATGCCGTGATGGCTTGTTGCAAACGCCTCTATATCCTTGGGCGCCTCGCGGCGTGTGGGATCATAAAAAGTCACCATACGGTCATTGCTCAATGTCGTTGCAACAACATCAGGGCTTTCATAGCCATTTAAAGGACATAAAGCGATATCGGCCATGCCGTCAATCAGACAATCAAGACTGAATTGCGCAAAAGCATAGGTGCGCAAACTGGCCTGAGGCGCAAGACTGCGCAATGTCTGAAAAATGGCCGGGACGAAGAGCTCATGCTCAAAGTCATTGCCAATCACAGTGAAGCGGTGCTTGGACTGGGCTGCATCAAAATTCGTCGTGTCATGGAGCGATTGCAAGGAGGCCAGCACATGGCCAATCTCTTCCACCATCCCGTCCATACGTTCGGTCGGAACCATGGTACGTCCCACTTTCAAAAACAGCGGATCCCCAAACAAACCCCGCACCCGTTCCAGAGAATGGCTAAGCGTTGATTGCTGAACCCCCATCTGTCGGGCGGCAAGAGTGACAGAACGATGCTCATGAATCAGCTTGAGCATATAGAGCGAGCGCCCATCAAGAGCTAAATGATCGATATTTTGCATAATAAAAATGATTATAATGCATTTGTATGCATGGTTTCAATATGCATTTATGAGCTTACGTTTAGAGCAGACAGAAAACGGTTTGTGAACCGCGACAGGAACAAACCAAATCAATTGAGAAGGAAGAAAGACCATGTCAGAGACTTTAACTGCCCCAATCATCGCAATCGTGTATCACTCCGGTTACGGTCATACAGAAGCTGTTGCCCAATCGGTTCTCAAAGGGGCATTGGAGGCAGGCGCACAGGCCCATCTCATAAAAGCCGATGATGAGGCCAAGGATTGGGAGCTGCTGGCAAAAGCCGACGCCATTATCTTCGGCAGCCCAACCTATATGGGTTCCGTCTCCGCCCAATTTAAAACATTCATGGACGAAAGCTCCAAAGTCTGGGCAAATCAGGGTTGGAAAGACAAGATTGCAGCTGGCTTCACCGTATCTGCGTCCTATTCCGGTGATAAACTCAACACCTTGGTACAAATGGCCGTCTTTGCAGCCCAACATGGCATGATCTGGGTTGGGTTGGGTGAAATGCCGGGCAATAACAGCTCGAGTGGCAGCCCCGAAGACGTGAACCGTGTTGGCTCTTATATCGGAATGATGGCACAGGCCAATGCCGATCAGGGAGCAGATGTTGCCCCACCATCAGCTGATCACAAAACGGCGCAAATTCTAGGGGCCCGTATTGCCAACGCCGCCAAGCGCTGGTCTGACTGAAACCAGCCGCAAGAGGTGTGAACAGATCCTTGGCCGTATGTCCATCCCTCTCCCCCTTTTTCAGACCACCCATTAGGGAACCATGACGGGTGGTCTGAAAAAGGGGGAGAGGGTTCAGATATGCGGCCTAAAAGTCTCTTGAAGAGACTTTTAAATCGGGCACTAATACCAACGGCATGAAAGATTGACCCATAGGATGCCTTGAAATGGCTCACTGAGCTGCGTTGTCTTTCTAGGGCGCGCCTCATTGAATTGTCTTGACAATTCAATGCAAAAGGTTCGCATCAAACTA
>JAOXSH010000089.1 GCA_025800145.1 Cohaesibacter sp. | reverse complement strand
ATTTTGAATAAACACGTCGTTATTCAAAATGCTCTAGCCTTTGTTTCTAAGCATATTTTTGTCCGAAAACCGCACACACTTTTCGACAAATATGCCCTATGTCACGACAAATGCACATCCATATCAAAAAACGGGCGAAGGATATCCTGCCCGCTTCATGATCTTAACCGATTCTCTTAGAACCTGATTGAAAAGTCCGGGCCCAGCCCTCTCGCCCTCCCAAACCACCCACCCGTCATGGCACCCTCGTGGGCGGTCTTCTAGGGGAGAGAGCTGGAGATACGGCCTAAAAGTCTCTATAACAAGACTTTTAAATCGGGTATTTATGTCTATTGCAGGGGGGCAACAGGCGAGAGGCCATCGCGATTGTAAATATCATCGCGGAAATGGATCATACCCCCCGATGTGGCCCAAGCCGTAATATAGGTCATATAGATCGGCACGCGACTTCTCACCGACACATCCTTGCGTTCGCCAGAGCGGATAACCTCGTCAATGGCAAAACGGTCCCAGCCCGGTGTTTGCCCCAAAACCCAAGTGACAAATTCCCGCACATTCTGCACGCGAACACAGCCAGAGGAATGGAACCGATAGGAAGAGCCAAACAGGGTTTTGGATGGCGTATCATGCAAATAAACCGAATGCTTGTTATGGAAATTGATCTTGATCGACCCCATCGAGTTTTTGGCCCCCGGTTCCTGACGGAATTGATAATTGAGGGCTTCATCAGTCGTCCAGTCCACTTGCGAGGCATCCAGCTCGATATTGTTGCGCAAATCGCGAATATGGATCTTGTTATCGCGCAGATAATCGGGATCCTTTTGCATTTTAGGGATCAGATCCTTGCGAATGATGCTGGCAGGAACATGCCAATATGGATTGAAATTGATTTCGTGGATTTTGGACGCAAGAACCGGGCTTTGACGATCAATCTTGCCCACAACAGCGGTATGGCGCGAATGAACGGCTCCAGTTTGTACCGTTTCGATTTCCGCTGCGGGAATATTGACCATGACATAACGCTCGCCCAGAAAACCGGACATGGCACGCACGCGAACCAGATTGGTTTCCAGCTGACGCAAGCGCACTTGCGCGGGTACATTGAGCGATGCAAATGTTTCCTTGCCAACCAAGCCATCGGGGGAAATGCCATGACGGGACTGGAACCGGCGCACCGCAGCATCAACATAAGAATCGAACACATTGCTGACGCCCAAAGATTGCTGCAAATCGCCGGACATGGCCAGACGCTGACGCAATATAATCACAAGCTCGCTGCGCGCTCCGATACGCAGAATCTTGGCATCGGGTACCAATGGCCAGCCACCACGCTGCACAACGCCATAATAGAATTGCATGGCCTGTTCGATATTGCTGGCTGTTTGTGGCGATAAAGTCGGCTCTGCCGTTCTCACCGCTGCCACGGTCTGGCCAGGCGTGTCAAAACGATCACCCCACTCCACCTGACTTTGATTGAGAACTTCGTCCAGTGGATTGGCCTGCGCAAAAACGGGAGAGGCTTTGCCCATAACAAGAGAGGCCGCAAGCCCGGTGCCGATGCCAAAAAGCTGCCGTCTGGATAGATCACATGGCCCAGAGCGCTGTTGGCTCTCGCCTTTGCATTCACCAAGCTCAGGCGCACGCTTTTGTTTTATCTCGGATGGCGCTGACAAATCGTCTGTCTGGCTCTTCTTGTCTTGCACTGGTCTCTCCGTGGCGTTCCCCAAAAGTCGGTTCACCGCTTTTCATCATCAATTAATGCGTAGCACGAGGTTTGCCGGGTTACAATCGCAGACTGGTCCGACTAACAACTGTCAAAATTCATGCCCTTTGAATGTGGCGAATTCTGGATGAATAACAGCTGAATTGATCACAGAACCATCACATAGAATGACAGAAATGTGAAATTCAGCCTTCAAGGCCTATAGAAATAGATTTGAGAGAGGAAGACGGTTTGAAACGGGAGAATCACTCGCACACAAAAGCCCATAGAAAAACCCTTCCGAAAGTGCGATTTCGAAAGGGTTGATGATGGTCAGTTCCAATTCATGAACAAATTGTTTGATGGATCCATAAAGGGCAGTGTCGCTTATAGCCCTTGGAACCTGTCAAGCCAATGATGCATCTCCCAAGTCTTTTGCCAGATTTGCCTTTGCCAGATTTGCCTTTGCCAGATTTGTTTGTCTCTGTGTCAAAAGAACACCTTGCCCATCCCTGTTATATGGGCAAGGAAGAGAGCTATTTTGGCTTACAAGCGATAAAGGATCTGATCGGTCCAGAAACGTTCCAGACGTTGCAAGGATTTATTGAGCGCAACAAAATCGTCTGAATTCACACCGCCGACCTGTTCGATCGTGTTGATGTGGCGCTCATATAATTCGCTAACAATCTGGTTTATTTCCAGTCCTTTTTCCGACAGGCTGATGCGAACAGAACGCCGGTCCACCTTGGACCGCTCATGGTTCACATATCCCATATCGACCAGTTTCTTGAGATTGTAGGAAACATTTGATCCTTGATAATATCCGCGTGAGCGCAATTCGCCTGCGGTCACTTCGGCATCGCCAATATTGAACAGCAGCAAAGCCTGTACGCTGTTCACATCAGAGCGACCACGACGATCAAATTCATCCTTGATAACATCAAGAAGGCGACGATGCAGCCGTTCGACAAGACGAAGGGCATCCATATAGAGAGGTTTCATCTCTAAAGTGCCTTCAGCTCCGCCGACCGTTTCCACTGCCTGATTTGCTGTAATCATCCGTTTGAGCCTCATTTTATTTGACTTATTATGTGGCAGGTTTTCCCGCTTCTGACGCTCAACTTACGCCTCAGCGCATAAAATGACGTAAAAAAAGAGACTTAACAGAGGCTTAAACGGCAAAAAGCCGGCCTTTTCGGGGGCCGACTTCCTTCTTTGGTAAACAAGATCTTGAAATATTTTTACAAAAAGGCAGAAATCTGCGCTTTTTGTTTGGCAGACTTTTAACCGCGTAATTTTTTAATGATGCCGGAAAAATCGACATCACCATTGCCATCTTCGCAAAAAGCCGAATAAAGCGCGTCTGCGGCGGCTCCAAGAGGGGTTTGAGCCTTAACAGCATCGCACGCTTCTTGGGAAAGTTTAAGATCCTTGAGCATCATTGCAGCGGCAAAGCCTGGCTTATAGTCATTGTTGGCAGGCGAGGTTGCCACCGGTCCCGGCACAGGACAATAAGAGGTCAGTGACCAGCATTGGCCAGACGCAGTTGAAGAAATGTCATAGAGCTTTTGATGATCCAGCCCCAGTTTTTCAGCCAGCGCAAACGCCTCACAAACAGAAATCATCTGAATGCCAAGCATCATATTGTTACAGATCTTGGCCGCCTGACCATTGCCTGCCCCGCCTGCATGGACGATGGTCTTGCCCATGATATCAAGAAAAGGCTTTGCGGCTTCAAAGGCGGCATCCGGGCCACCGACCATGAAAGTCAGCGTGCCAGCAGCGGCGCCACCCACACCACCAGAGACAGGGGCATCCACCATATACATACCAGCTTCTTGTGCCGCTTGCGCCACATCGCGCGCCGATTGCACATCAATGGTAGAGGAATCAATCAGGGTGGCCCCTTCCCTGACATTGGCCAAAATGCCGTTGCCGCCCGTATAGACCTCGCGCACATGTTTGCCTGCTGGCAACATGGTCACAACCGCATCGGCTGCACTGACCGCCTCAGCCACCGAGGAAAAGGCCTTGCCGCCAGCACTTTTGAGTTGAGACAGAGCATCCGGGTTGAGATCAAAGCCATGCACCTGATGCCCGGCCTTTGCCAGATTGGCGGCCATTGGGCCACCCATATTACCCAACCCGATGAATGCAACCACTGCCATATGTCTTTCCTCCAAAAGAATTAGACCGTCTTCTCTCTATCTTCAAGATCGACCGTCATGCAGCATCCCATATTAAGGATGCCTTGATATATCCCGACAAAGGCTATGAGCGCTTGGCTCCTTTCCCTCTGTCTTCTTCTCTCTTTTACTTTACGTGCGGGCTTTGTCGATATTCTGATCTTTCTTGCGCGCCAAATGATAGACCAGCGCACAAGACAGCAACACAAACAACAGGCCTGCAATTTGCAACAGGATAGAGGCAAGGGGATAGAGGGCAAATCCATCCCAGCGAATGATGGCCGCAATTTCGATCATTGCGCTCACACTCCAGACAACGACACCCCAAAAAGCCAGCAACCACAGCCCCAAAGCCGCAATCAAAAACGAGCAAGCCAGAATAACCCGCAAGGATTGTTGCTCCCAATTGCCGCGGATAAGGCCGCTTTCTCCCATGACGCCCAAAAGATCAGCCCAATAATACAGGCCAGCGGCCATAAGACACAGACTGCCAACACGGGCCAGGGCGATAAACCACAAAGGGAGATTGTCACTCCAGATATGGTTGGAATAGGAATCCAGATGTAATGCTGTCATATCTCGTAAAATGTCAGTTCACCGCTTTCAAGCGGTGCAAAATGGGTGTCGATTTTTGCTGGATCGACTGATTCCAGTCTTGCTGGATTCCATTCCGGTGCACCGTCTTTGTCAACGATGGTTGCCCTTACTCCCTCATAAAAGTCTGTTTCATACAAAATACGATGGATAATTCTATATTCCAGCGCCATGCAATCTTCAAAATCTGCCGCCTCGCCGCGTTGCATCTGCCCAAGAGCAATATGAATGGATGTTGGCGATTTGCCATCCAACTGCTTCAGGGCTTTGTTGGCAAAAGGACTGTTTTGCGCTTTTGTTTTCAGCGTCTCAACAATCTCCAGAACCGTTGGTTTTGCAAAAGCCTCATCCAGCACAGCCAAATCTTGTGCTTGCAGCGTTGGTTCAAACTGCTGATTGACGCTTTCAAGCACTGTCTCCACATCCTCACCCTTGGCAAGACGTGCAATGATGTCGTCAAAATTCTCTGACTGTGTGGCATGGGTGGCAAATCCAAGTGAGGCGCAATCCGCCTGTTTGAAACGCGCCCCCGTCATGGCCAGATAGGTACCGACCTTGCCTTTCATGCGCGGCAGAAAATAGGTGCCACCGACATCGGGAAAAAAGCCAATGCCGACCTCTGGCATGGCGAACATGATATTCTCGCCCGCCACAACATATTTGCCATGAACCGAGATGCCAACGCCACCGCCCATAACGATGCCATTGATCAGCGATATATAAGGCTTGGGATAGCGAAAAATTGTACGATTGAGGCGATATTCATCAAAGAAGAAATCAAAAGGCGGATTGCCTCTGCTATCATAAAGGGCGCGGATATCACCACCAGCTGAAAAGGCCTTGTCACTGGCAGAGGTTAAGACCACAGCCTTGATACTATCTTGTGTTTTCCAGTCTTCCAGTTTTAGGGCCAGCTCTTTGACCATATCATAGCTAAGGGCATTCAGCGCTTTGACACGCTGCAAGATGATCAGGCCAACGCAGCCGCGTTGCTCGAAAGAAATATCATGCGACATAGACAGCATCCTTAGCGATTGAACAGATCACGCGCAATGATCAGGCGCATGACTTCATTGGTGCCTTCCAAAATCTGATGCACACGCACATCACGCAAATAGCGCTCGATCGGATAATCACGCAAATAACCATAGCCGCCATGCAATTGCAGGGCTTGATTAACCACATTGAAGCCAGCATCGGTTGCCAAACGCTTGGCCATGGCGGCCTGTGTGGTTGCGCTTACACTTTTGGAATCAACCAAGGTGGCCGCTCTATGCAGCATCAAACGCGCTGATTCCAGCTCGGTTGCCATATCAGCCACACGAAATTGCAAGGCCTGAAATTCAGCAATAGCCCGGCCAAATTGCTTGCGCTCTTTCATATAGTCTATGGCCCGATCCAGACAGCTTTGCGCCGCGCCCAAAGAACAGGCACCAATATTAAGCCGCCCGCCATCCAGGCCAGCCATGGCTATTTTAAAGCCCTGTCCCTCTTCCCCGATCAGATTTTCAACAGGGATCCGACACTCTTCGAAATTGACTTGCGCGGTTGGCTGGCTTTTCCAGCCCAGCTTCATTTCTTGCGCACCAAAGGACAGGCCGGGTGTATCTTTCTCCACCACCATACAGGAAATGCCTTTGGGCCCATCTTGCCCTGTGCGCACCATAACCACGTAGATATCGGCCACACCGCCGCCAGAAATGAAGGCTTTTGATCCATTGAGCACATAATGATCGCCATCGCGCACGGCCTTTGTGCGCAAAGAGCCTGCGTCAGAGCCGGCATTTGGCTCGGTCAGGCAGTAAGATGCAAATTTTTCCATGCTGCACAAAGAGGGCAGCCATGTGTTGCGTTGCTCGTCATTGGCGAAAGTATCAATCATCCATGAGGCCATATTATGGATGGAGATATAAGCCGACGTTGACGTGCAACCCCTGGACAGCTCTTCAAAAATGATGGCCGCATCCAGACGGGACAGGCCAGAGCCCCCCACATCGTCCTTGACATAAATGCCGCCAAAGCCAAGAGCGGCGGCTGCACGCAAGGTTTCAATAGGAAAGATAGATTTCTCATCCCATTGCGCGGCATAGGGCTCCATTTCATTCATCGCAAAATCCGCCGCCATCTGCTGAAAGGCACGCTGTTCTTCCGATAATGCAAAATCCATCCCTAATCCCTCCCCGGACTTTCTGTTCTCCCGTGCTTGGCATATCCAAGACTATTCGTCAACGCGCCAAAAGAGTAATAAATTATTTTATATTACTGTAAGAAACTGTTTTTATTTTATATTATAGTCGCATTTTACGTATACGGAATATATAAAATCATCATTTACCCCGCTTTTGCCTTCATTACAAAATGCTTAGTTATTTGATCTTTGATAAAGTGCTAGACATAAGATCAGGCTATGACCAACGTAAAGATCGCCCAAGGGCACCCCGGACTGTGATATCCGCATTAACGACCAACAAACAGAGCAATGAGAAACAGATGTCTTTTCCATCCTCCCTTCTTTGCTTTGAAACCGCATTCAGGACCATGTCACATGCATAAATCTGTAACGCCTTCTTCCATGATTGATGTCAGCGCTCTTACCGGTGGGCGCAGGATGCGACGGAACCGCAAAAGTGATTGGTCGCGGCGTCTGGTTCAGGAAAATCAACTGACAGTCAATGACTTGATTTGGCCCATTTTCCTGATTGAAGGCGACAATCGCACACAAGCGGTTGCCTCCATGCCCGGCGTTGAACGCTATTCCATTGATCAGGCAGTGCGCGCTGCGGAAAAAGCGGCCAATCTTGGCATTCCGGTTCTTGCCCTCTTTCCCAATACGCCGACAGAGCTTCGCAATGAGACAGGATCAGAAGCACTGAATGAAGACAATCTGACCTGCCGGGCGCTGCGTGCCATCAAACAGGAAGTCCCCGACATTGGCTTGATGACAGATGTGGCGCTAGACCCCTATACCAGCCATGGACATGACGGTTTGGTGCGCGATGGCATTATTCTCAATGATGAAACCGTCAAGCAGTTAACACGCCAAGCCCTTGTACAAGCCCAAGCAGGCTCCGATATCATTGGACCGTCTGATATGATGGATGGCCGGGTCGGTGCCATTCGTCAGGTTTTGGACGGCAATGGCTTTTGCAATACCCAAATTATGGCTTACACAGCCAAATATGCCTCGGCCTTTTATGGTCCATTTCGCGAGGCAGTCGGGGCCAATACCACTTTGAAAGGCGACAAAAAAAGCTATCAAATGGATGCAGCCAACAGCGATGAAGCGCTTTATGAGGCCGAGCTGGATATTGCGGAAGGGGCAGATATGCTGATGGTCAAGCCTGGTATGCCTTATCTGGATATTGTGCGCCGCCTGAAAGACCAATTTTCGCTACCAACCTTTGCCTATCAGGTCTCTGGCGAATATGCGATGATTTGCGCAGCCGGTCAGAATGGCTGGCTGGA
Organism: Cohaesibacter sp.; assembly: GCA_025800145.1. Taxonomy (GTDB): domain Bacteria; phylum Pseudomonadota; class Alphaproteobacteria; order Rhizobiales; family Cohaesibacteraceae; genus Cohaesibacter. The sequence continues at coordinate 21,170 of JAOXSH010000089.1, read as the reverse complement.
TCAGGATCGCGCCATGTGGGAAAGCCTGCTTGCCTTCAAGCGCGCTGGAGCCGATGGAATTTTGACTTATTTTGCTCCAACCATCGCCAAGGCCTTGAAAGACTGACCGTCTCATACCAATAAAAGACAAAAGCCCTGCTAAAATACAGGGCTTTTTATGGCGTTTCTTATCTACGCTCCTTATGAAATTGTTGATTTTTACTCTCATAAAAACTTTATCACAATTTTTGCTTGAGCTTTTGAGCGGAAAAGAGTGAATTAGGGGCTGATTTTCGATATAGCGAAGGCACCGTCATGGCAGATCATCAAGCCCCCTCCTCACATCCTGCAATTCCTGTTCTTGAGGATATCCAATCTGCTGCCCATCTGATTGAAGGCATTCTGCTAAACACACCAACATTGCCCGCTCAAAAGCTGTCCCAAGCGTTGGGGACAGATATTTTTGTCAAATATGAGAATATGCAAATCACCAACGCCTTTAAAGAGCGTGGAGCCTTGACCAAATTGCAATCTCTGACAGAAGCACAACGCAATGCCGGGGTGATTGCCATGTCCGCGGGCAATCATGCGCAAGCGGTTGCCTATCATGCCAGCCGCCTTGGCATTCCCTCGACCATTGTCATGCCGCAATTCACACCTTTTGTGAAAGTTGCCTCCACCAAAGCCTTTGGGGCCAAAGTCATTTTGGAAGGCGAAACAGTGGCCGAGGCTGGGCTTGCCGCCATGCGTCTCTCCCAAGAGCATGACTTAAGTTTTGTGCATCCTTATGATGATTTTGACATCATTCGCGGCCAAGGCACCATTGCCCTTGAAATGTTGCGTGATGTGCCAGATCTGGATTGTCTTGTCATTCCCATTGGTGGTGGCGGTATGATTTCAGGCATGGCGATTGCGGCCAAAGGCATCAATCCCGATATCGAGATTATCGGTGTAGAGACAGACCTCTATCCCACCATGTATAATGAGCTGAAACAGGAACAGCTTGAATGCGGTGGCCAATCTCTGGCAGAAGGCATTGCAGTGAAAAAGGCGGGCCAATTGCCTGCCCTGATTGCCGCAGATCTGGTCAGCGATATTTTGCTGGTCAGCGAAGGACAGATTGAACAGGCCATCAATGCCTTTGCAACCCATCTCAAAACCATGGCCGAAGGTGCCGGCGCCGCAGGGCTGGCCGCCATCATTTCTCGCCCCGATCTCTTTAAAGGGCGCAAGGTTGGTCTGGTCTTGTCTGGCGGCAACATTGACCCCCGCCTCTTGTCATCCATCATGGTGCGGCAATTGGGGCGCAAACAGCAAATTGTCGGCCTTCGTATCACCATTCCTGACCGTCCCGGTGTGTTGGGAGAAATTTCCAGCGTGATTGGAGATTTGGGCGGCAATGTGCTGGAGGTGGACCATCATCGCACCTTCCTGAATGTTCCCGTGAAAGGCGCTTCCATCGACATTACGATTGAAACAAGAGATGCCGATCATGCTCGCGAAATTATTAAAGGCATTGAAGCAAAAGGCCATAAGGTTGAGCATTTGAATGCTCCTGGTCAATGAGGTGCGCCCCTCATTTTCTTTGATTGGATGATTAACCTAACATATTGAAATCACTCATCATGTTATAGACAATTCACCCCATGTCTTTTGTGCACATATGCTGTCTTTTTACCTAATTTCTTTATATTTTACATTCGAAAATTATTAATTGTTAACCTTACAACTCATAGAAATAACGCATATAGGATCAAATTTTGCGTTTCAGAAACTATGAGGGTGTGGGCTCATGAAAAACGAATTGGATGCAAACACAATCCGCCCAGAGATGGTTGGACAGCTCTATGACTTTATGATCAATCATCGAACGCTTGATGATCAGGCCGGGCAATCATGGAAGGCCATTTCCGGGACAATGCCAGACATTATGCAAGATTTTTACAAAGATCTGTCTGCGAACCCGGCTCTGTCTTCAACATTTGGCACCAATCATGACACGGTTCGTGCACTTCGTGCTGCACAAATCTCTCACTGGGAGTATATTCTGACCAATCGGATTGATGATCAGTTTCAGGCACGCTCATATAAAGCGGGCGCAGCTCATGTGCGCACAGAGCTGACGCTAGACTGGTATCTGGCCTGTTATGGCCGCCTGATGTGCGATATGATTCCGCAGATCATCAAGAAAAATCGCTTCTCCGCCCAAAAGACCACAGAGAGTCTGCAAGCGGCTATCTCGCGCTTTTTTCTGGATATGATTTTATCTGCCGATGCCTATCACGGCATGTTGGGTCATCAGTCGAGACAGCAAAACGGCATTGCCAATAATTTGAAAAACCTGAAAAATCTTGCAAACTCAGTTGTCGAGATCAATGAAATCTCCATGGATATGGCCATGCTGTCGCGCAACACACAAATGGCGGCAGAAAATGGGCAATCCATCTCGGCTGCGGTCAGCGAATTGGTTTCTTCTGTTGAACAATTGTCCGAGACATCCGAACAAACAGCCAATGGTGCCAGTGAAACCCACCAAACAGTTTCAGAAGGTCTGAGCGTCATGTCTTCGGTCTCTGAAGCAATAGAAAATATCGAAACGGCCTCAAGCATGACCGAAAATAGTTTGCATGAGCTGATCGCCGTTTCCGGTCAAATTGGTGAATTTCTCTCTGTCATCGACAATATTTCCAACCAAACCAATTTGCTGGCGCTGAATGCAACCATTGAGGCCGCCCGCGCCGGAGAAGCAGGCAAAGGCTTTGCGGTTGTAGCCTCAGAGGTCAAAAATCTTGCAACGCAAGCTGCCAAAGCAACAGAGGATATTTCCGAACGCATCAATGCTTTGAGCGAAGGGGTCCAAACCATTGAACATGCAGTCTCAGGCTCGCGCACTGCAATTGAAAGTGGTATGGACGCAATTTCCGGTGCCAATCAGATCATACATACCATTGGCGATCAGGTCGCCAATGTCTCAGAGCGTATGCAGGATGTCTCCAATATTTTGCAGCAACAGACAATTGCCAGTCAGGAAATTGCCCAAAGCATTACAGGCGTTGCCGATCTGTCCTCCCAAAATGAGCAAACCCTGTCGGGCATGGCCAGAACCATGCAGTCAAGCAATGACAAATTCAGCTCCAATGCCAGTAGCTGGTTTGACAACAAATCTGCTGCTTCGCTTTGCGAAATGGCCAAAATTGATCATGTTCTCTTCACAAAACGCGTGGTGGACGTAGTGACCGGACGCAGCGAATGGCACGCAAATCAGGTGCCGGACCATCATCATTGTCGCTTGGGTAAATGGTATGACACGATTGAAGATCCGATCCTGCGCAGCCATCCTGCCTTCATAGCCTTGGAAGAGCCCCATCGCATTGTCCATGCCGTTGCTATTGAAACCCTGAAAGCCAAAGCCGCAGGCGATATGGATGCCGCATTTTGTGGACTGTCCCGCATGGAAGAAGCAAGCAATCAGGTGATTGAGGCATTGGCAGACTTTGCCGCAGCAGTCGCGCGCAAAGAAGCGGCCTGATCCTTCTCAATCATCTTTTATCCAGCTAAAAGCAAAAGAGGGAAGAGAGACACTATGAGTTGGCAAAATGGCCACATTTCCCGGCTCTTTTGGGCTCTTTTCAGAGCCATAAGTCTTGAAAGTTGCCATTTTCTCCCCACATCATAGTCAACGAACCACAGCAAGTTATATTGTTGACAAGAGATGGAAAGGAAGGCTCTCGATGACAAACACCTCCACGGCACAGGCAATGCAGGATCGCAGCCATGCCTATGATCCGGCAACAAGACCGGCTCTTTTTGACGGTGTTTTATCCCGGCGTGCCATTGCCTTTTTGTTTGATGTGGTCATGATCACCGCTCTTGTGGCCGCGGCCAGTGTTTTTGTCGCCATTTTAGGCGTGCTGACCTTTGGTCTTGGCTGGCTTTTATATGGTATTCTGGCACCATTGGTGGCCATAAGCTATACAGCCCTGACCCTTGGTGGATCTCAAGCCGCAACACCGGGTATGCGTTTGATGGGGCTGGAAATGCGTTTATGGTATGGAGCAAAGCCCTATTTGCTGCTGGCCATCATGCATAGCCTGCTTTTCTGGTTCATTCATGTGGTTTTCACGCCTTTTATGCTGCTGGTGGCGCTGTTTTCCAAACGTGGTCAATTGCTTCATGACATGATTTTAGGCAGCGTGATTGTCGATCGCGACGCTCTCTATCACGATCAACGATGAAGCCCATTCACAGCTTTGATGCTTTAAAAGCCGAGGAATTTCCTCGGCTTTTGTCATTTGACCACAGGAAAAAGGGTTAAGGCTAGGATTCACTTTTGGAATCCGGCATGGTGGTCTTTAATGCTTTGGGGGACTCTGCCTTGCAGATCAGGACTATAGAATAAGATAAGGGTGGGCGCTTTCTATGCTGACAGCAGATTTGCAAATGTGGCTTACCTTTGCCATCATCGGCTTGACCATCATCGCCTATAGCATTGAGCGCTTTGCCATTGAGTTGACGGCGCTTGGCTCTTTATTGATTCTGATGGTCATTTTTGTCGCCCTGCCGTCCGAGCCACGCGCGGCGGAAACGATGGTAACATTGGATGATCTGCTCGCCGGTTTTGCCAATCCCGCTCTTTTGACCGTCCTTGCCCTTTTGGTCATTGGGCAAGGTCTGTTCCAGACCGATGCCTTGGATGCCCCGGCGCAATTGATCACGCAAATTGCAAAAAAATCACGCTACCTAGCCTTTATCGGGGTTTATATTGCCGCTGCAATCATCAGTGCCTTTATCAACAACACCCCGGTTGTGGTGATGTTCTTGCCCATCATGACTGTGGTCGCCAGCAATCTGCGCCTCTCTCCCTCCAAGGTTTTGATGCCCCTATCTTTCATTTCCATTCTTGGGGGTATGACCACCATTATTGGCTCGTCAACCAACCTGTTGGTGGCAGAGGCTGCCCGCAAGGAAGGCGTTCTGGATCTGCAATTTTTCGATTTTACCGGCATCGGGACAATCGTTGCCAGTGTGGGAGCGGTCTATGCCATTCTGATTATGCCGCGCTTGCTTCAAAAACGCGAAAGCATGACGGACGAACTCTCCCAGACCACAGGCAAGCAATTTATAGCGCAAATTCCCCTGACCTATGGCGACCCACTGGTGGGCCAAAAGGCCGTTGCGGGCATGTTTCCCAGTTTGAAAGATATGACTGTGCGCCTTGTTCAGCGCGGAGAAAGCCCGCTTTTGCCGCCCTTTGACAATGTGACCTTGCAAGCGGGAGATACCGTCGTTGTTGCAGCCACAAGGCACGCCTTGTTGGTCGCGCTGAAAGGCGGGCATAATGTAACCCAAGAGCCTGAGGCAGAAGAAGAAGAAGCCTTGAATGCCAGCGCCACCACCCAGCGCTCTGACTTTACGCTGGCTGAGGTGATTGTGCCGCCCGCTTCGCGCATGATTGGCCAAACCATTGAACAATCCGGTATGCGCGCTAAAACCAATTGCATGGCTTTGGGCATTCAGCGGCGCTCACGTATGCCACGCATGGCCATGAATGATATCCGCCTTGAAGCCGGAGATGTTTTGCTGGTTGGCGGGCGTCGTGATGATGTGGAAGCCTTGCGTCTGAGCAAGGATATTTTGCTGATTGAGCTATCCTCGACCGATGTTCCCCAGCGCCGCTATGCGCCGCGCGCCCTGATCATTTTTCTAGCAACCGCCATTGCAGCGGCCACCGGTTTTGTGCCCATTGCCACAGCTGCGCTTGGCGGTGCCTTTGCCATGATTTTGGGAAATTGTCTGAATTTGCGTCAGGCCATTCGCGCGCTCGACAGTCGCATTTTCATGCTGGTTGGGGCCTCTCTTGCCAGCGCAGTTGCCTTGCAAAAAACCGGAGGCGCGCATTTTATTGCCAGTTTTGTGGTTGATGCCATGCAGGGCCAATCCGCACCCATTTTGCTGTCCGGGCTGTTTCTTCTGGTGGCAGTGCTCACCAATATCCTGTCCAACAATGCAACGGCGGTTTTGTTCGCTCCAATTGCCATTTCCATTGCCACACAAACCGGCCTGCCGGTTGAGCCTTTTGTCGTTTGCGTAATTTTGGCGGCCAATTGCTCTTTTGCCACCCCCATTGGCTATCAAACCAATTTGCTGGTCATGGGGCCGGGCCATTATCGTTTTCAGGATTTCCTGCTGGCCGGTATTCCACTCATGTTATTGATCTGGATCACCTTTTCTCTGGTCGCTCCTTGGTATTATGGCCTGCCTTATTAAAGAGGCATGGCCTCAATCTCCCTCTCAGCTCCTTAACACACAGATATGAGTTTAAGCTTTGGGGGAGAGATGTGATATAGTCAAAATCTGACTGCTTGCTTCATTTTGAGACTGCAAGATCTGGTGCATTTGACCACAGGATATAGATGACCCGTCACAGCTTCAACAATCCGCAATTCTATCTCACAGCGCCTCAGCCCTGCCCTTATTTGCCAGAACAACAGGAGCGCAAGATTTTTACCTATCTGGTGGGAGAGGATGCGGACATGCTCAATGACAGCTTATCCAGTGGTGGCTTTCGGCGCAGCCAGACCATTGCTTATCGCCCAGCCTGCGAAGCATGTCAGGCCTGTTTGTCTGTGCGGGTGGTCGTGCCGCTTTATCACTTTTCAAAAAATCAACGGCGTATTTTGCGCAAAAATGACGATTTGATTGCGCAGATTGGTGGCCCCATTGCCACAATGGAGCAGTATGCCCTGTTCCGGGATTATCTGGAAGCCCGCCATGATGATGGCGGCATGAGCGCTATGTCTATGGGAGATTTCGGCGCCATGGTGGAGGATAGCCATGTTGATACGCAAGTGATTGAATATCGCTTGCGCCAATCTGGTAGTGGCATTTCCGGCAAAGGGGGCGAGCTGATTGGCGTTGCCCTCACCGACCAATTATCAGATGCCTGCTCCATGGTTTACAGTTTTTTCCGCCCCGATATGACCGAACGCAGCCTTGGAACCTTTATCATTCTCGACCATATTCGCCGCGCAATAGAAGAAGGCTGGAGCCATGTCTATCTTGGCTATTGGGTGAAAGGCTCTGCCAAAATGAATTATAAAACCCGCTTTCAACCCATGGAGTTTCTGGGCCCTTATGGCTGGGAAATGATGAAAGACTAAAGCTCTTTACTCTTTTAAAAGGCAATTCCTGCACAAAGAGAGCACTGCCACAAACTGGCCTAATACACGCATTAGGAAGCCTTGTTTTGTGCCGCTGTTTTGAAATAGTGAAGGATATATTAGTGCGCGTTGTTTTTGCCTGGCTTCGGGCCTTTATTGATATATCCATTATGCTTGGCCTGATTGTTGGCAGCAGTTTGTCTGCTATGGGGCTTTTGGCCTTTATCTGGCCCAGTTTTGATATTCTCAATCAGTTTCAACTGTTATTTCTGGCTCTTAGCGCTATTTCAGCCATCGCGACATTTCTCTGGCCTTACTATTTCCCACGCCTCAAAGCCTATGCTCAAGCACTTTTGCTGGTTCCCTTTCTCTGCTCTATCGGGGTTTTGGCACCCGATATTCTTGGGTCTGTACGCGCTCCAAAGATGGATATCAACCAGCTTGAAAAGAGGCGGAACCGTGTTTTAAAGGCCATGAGTTTCAACATTTATCTCAACAATTGGGACAAGGCCCGCACAGTCGCAGCCATTGAGCGCTATGACCCGGATATTGTCTTCTTGCAAGAATATGCCCCCAATCGCTATAAAAATGTTCCCGCTCTCAAAAAACGCTATCCCTATCGCGCACGTTGTCAGCACTGGAGCCATTGCACTCTGGCAATCCTCTCCAAATATCCGCTTTCAAATATTGGCCATGCGAAATTTGCATCCGTTCATGCACGCGATCAAGTGCATGGGCGGGTCTTGTCAGTCAGTCTGCGCATGAAAGGCTTTAAGCCGCTGAGATTGCATAGTTTTCATGCTGACTGGCCAAAGCCATTGGGCGAACAGGATTTGCATTTTGATAAATTGCGCACCTATATTGCCAAGGATATGAAACGCTACCCCAATGCGGTGTTGGCGGGAGATTTCAATTCTTCCAGCTGGTCTTTCACCTTGCGCAATTTTTCTGCCGCATTACCGATGAATCGCCACACTTATCTGATGCCAACCTATCCAGCCTCGGAATTTCGCAGGCGCCATTATCTCTGGCCACCGGCTTTTCTAAGCCTTGATCATATTTTCTCAAGCGCCACTGTGCCTGTGGTCAATGTTCGGCGCGGCTCTGCGCCAGTGGCGGACCATCATCCCTTGCTGGCAGACATCATTCTTGCTTCACATTAAAAAGGGCTTTAGCGCTTGATTACAAGTCCTGAGCCAGCCCTCTCCCCAGCCACACGTCATGCTCCCCTCATGGGCGGTCTGAAAAGGGGGAGAAGGCCGGACATACAGCCTAAAATCTCAGACAGAGACTTTTAAATCGGGCACGAAGAGGCCCTTTTTAATCTATTCAGCTATTTTCAAATTTGTTGCTGCGGGGGAAGCCATTGGGTGGCATTCGGCCAGCTTGGGCACGCTCGCCCAGCCATTCCTGCAAATCGTCCATGGAGCGCGTGAAGGTGCGCCCGGAGCTGTCATTCCAGCTCAACCCCTCGTCTGCTTTAAAGACTTTGACATCAGAAATGCCGCCATCCTTATAACGTTGCAGCATGACCCCGCGCCCGCGTCCCATTTCTGGCAGCGCATCCAGAGGGAAGATAAGCAATTTGCGGTTTTCACCAATCACCGCAACCTGATCTCCTTCTACAGGGATGCAGAGCTTGGCCTCATTGGGGGCGCTGACATTGAGCACTTGCTTGCCTTTGCGGGTATTGGCGACAAGGCCGTCTTCTTCTGTGATAAATCCACGACCATCGGTGGAGGTGAGCAGCAATTTGCGGCCCGCTTTATGGATAAAAATATGGGCGATATCAATACCCGGCTCCATATCCACCATCACGCGGATTGGCTCGCCATGGCCCCGCCCACCGGGCAACTTGTCCGCCCCCAAGGTATAGAAGCGGCCCATGGTAGACATGATCAGCAATTTGTCTGTTGTCTCGGCATGAACCGCAAATTTCAGCTTGTCACCATCCTTGAAATTGAGCGTGTTGAAATCAGCAATATGGCCGCGCATGGCACGGATCCAGCCTTTTTCTGACAAAACCAATGTCACAGGCTCGCGCTCAACCATGGCCAGATTGATATCTTCAATATCGGTCACGCCCGCCTCGCCAAAGGTGGTGCGGCGACGACCCAGCTCTGTATCGGGACCGAAGGACTTGTACATTTCGCGGATCTGGGTGGAAATGCGTTGCCATTGAAGCTGTTCAGAGCCCAACATCTCGATCAGTTCGGCCCGCTCCTTGCTCAATGCCTCATGCTCGGTGCGGATTTCCATTTCCTCAAGCTTGCGCAAGCTGCGCAGGCGCATATTGAGAATGGCATCGGCCTGAACCTCGGTAAGGTTAAAGGCCTTCATCAGCTCTGCTTTTGGCTCATCCTCAAAGCGGATGATGCGGATCACCTCATCCAGATTGAGATAGGCAATCAGATAGCCGTCCAGCACTTCCAGCCGGTGCTCAATCTTGGCAAGGCGAAAGCGGGAACGACGGATCAGGACATCGCGGCGATGATCCAGCCATTGCCGCATAACATCGCGAAGGCTAAGAACCTTTGGCACATTATGGGCGTTGAGCACATTCATATTGAGCGAAATGCGCGATTCCAGATCGGTCAGTTTGAACAAAGCTTCCATCAACAGATCAGCATCGACAGAGCGGTTTTTAGGCTCCAAAACAATGCGAATATCTTCGGCAGATTCGTCGCGCACATCCACCAGCAAAGGCAATTTGCGGTTCTGGATCAGTTCGGCAATCCGCTCAATCAGGCGCGACTTTTGCACCTGATAGGGAATCTCGGTGACGACCAGATTATAGGCCCCCCGCGCCAAAGGCTCCTTATGCCATTTGGCCCGCAGACGAAAGCCACCCCGCCCGGTTTTATAGGCATCGAGAATTTGCTCCCGGCCCTCGACAATCATACCACCGGTTGGGAAATCAGGCCCTGGCACCAATTCGACCAGTTTTTCATCTGTCGTATCCGGGTCTTTGATCAATTGCAGGGCCGCTTCGCATAGCTCGGCGACATTATGCGGCGGAATGGCCGTTGCCATGCCCACGGCAATGCCGTTGGAGCCATTGGCCAAGAGATTGGGGAAATTGGCAGGAAGGACAATCGGCTCCTTATCCTCGCCATCATAGGTCTCGCGAAAATCAACGGCATCTTCGTCAATACCTTCCAGCAAGCGTTGGGCAACTTCCGTCATCCGCGCTTCGGTATAACGCATCGCAGCCGCATTATCGCCATCAATATTGCCAAAATTGCCTTGCCCATCGACCAGTGGATAGCGGGCTGCAAAATCCTGCGCCAAACGCACCAAGGCATCATAAACAGCCTGATCGCCATGGGGATGGAATTTACCGATCACATCCCCCACCACGCGGGCGGATTTCTTGAAACTGGCATTGGGGTCCATCTTCAATTGACGCATGGCATAGAGAATACGTCGGTGAACCGGTTTCAAACCATCGCGCACATCAGGCAGTGCCCGCTGCGTAATCGTCGACAAGGCATAGGCCAGATAGCGCTCTTCCAGCGCCGAGCGCAGATCGATGCTTTCAATCTCGCCGGATTTCAAAAGATCATTTCCCATAGGATGATGGTTAGCGAATCCAGCCGATTCGTGCAATCTTCGTTGCTATTGCACTCGCGAAAAACCGGGGAAAGTGGCTCCCTCGCGCCTGTCAATCCAGCGAGAGCTGCGCCTTGATGCAGTTGATGAAGCTTTCGCGCATAGCTGGCTCGCTTTGCTCGCGCGGCTGATAAATGTAGCGTTTTAAGAAAAAATCGGTCAGATGAAAGCCTTTTTCAATCTCGCTAAAGGCAAGGCGGTTGCCGGTGCCCTGCCCTAACAAAAAGTGTGGTAAGGCCAAAAGCCGATCATGGTAAGGGCGCCCGGCGTCACGACAAATCGCCCGGCCTGATTTGGGCGAAACATAAGCCAGATCATCGTTTTTCCCAGTCGCTGCACAGCTTTGCAACTCCAACCCAAAGCCAAGCTCTGCCAAGAGCGCCAGCTCAAAACGGATCATCAATTCCGCTGCTATGTCCGCTTCGGTAAATTCATCAACAATAACAGACAGCGCCTGATGCAAATATGGATGGGGGTCGCGCTCAGGCAGCAAGCGCAACAGCTCTGTTAGAAACTGGATTCCGTAAGTACCAAGCGGAGTTTCCATCAATTGTGCGGCCCTTGAGCGCACGGGCTCGACCGTAAATTGCCCCAAATGACTTTCTATGCGCGCTTTCCATGTCACCTGCACACTGTTGCCGATTTGTAGAACCGGCTGCATCTGCTTGCTGCGGCCAGAGCGCACCACGCCCAGATGGCGGCCATATTGGGCTGTCATCACTTCCAAAATCACAGCGCGTTCGCCATGACTGCGGGTGCCCAGAATTATTGCCTCAGATGTCCATTCCATAATGTCAGGCTGGCTCGCAGAGAAAAGAAAAGCGCCAGAAATATGCTTCTGACGCTTTTCTTTGTAAATGACTCGTCATTCTCTCGCAAATAGCGAGGGATGCGGACTTAAATAGGAAAATCCAGTCCCATCTCGCGATAGCGCTCAGGATCATCCACCCAGCGCTCGCGCACCTTGACGAAAAGGAAGAGATGAACCTTGGCCTCGACCAACTCGCTCAATTCCTCACGGGCGGCCATAGAAATGGCCTTGATGCTGCGTCCACCCTTGCCAAGAACAATCATTTTCTGGCTGTCGCGCTCCACATAGATAACCTGCTCAATGCGCACAGAGCCATCGGGCTTTTGTTCCCATTTTTCCGTTTCGACCGTTGAGGCATAAGGCAATTCTTCATGCAGGCGCAGGAAGACTTTTTCGCGGGTGATTTCTGCTGCCAACTGGCGCATGGGCAAATCAGAAATCATGTCTTCTGGATAGAGCCATGGGCCTTTGGGCATTTGTCCGGCAAAATAGTCAAGAATGTCATCGGTATGATCGCCATTGAGAGCCGAAACCATGAAAGTCTGGTCAAACTGGGCAATCTCATTAACCTTAGCCGACAGAGCCAACAAGCTGTCGCGCTTGACCAGATCAATCTTGTTCAGGATCAAAACCTTTGACTGTCGGATCCTGTCGACACCTTCGAGAATGCGCTCCACCTGCTCTGTCATACCTTTTCGGGCATCAACCAGCACGGCGACCAGATCGGCATCCTTGGCACCGCCCCAAGCGGTATCAACCATCGCGCGATCAAGGCGACGTTTGGGCGCAAAAATGCCGGGTGTATCGACAAAAATCACCTGATCATCGCCTTTCAAGGCAATGCCACGGATGAGCGAGCGGGTGGTTTGTACCTTATGTGTGACAATAGAGACCTTGGTGCCAACAATTTGATTGACCAAGGTGGATTTTCCTGCATTGGGTGCACCAATCAGAGCAACAAAGCCGCATTTGGTGTTCAGTGTCTGTGTATCAATCATGTTGCTTTTTCACCGGTTCGCCCTTGTCATTCCAGATCCCTTCACGGATGAGCATAGCGCGGGCTGCATTTTGTTCTGCAATACGTTTGGATGAGCCATTGCCCAAAATAGCCTCAATGCCCTGCACTTCGCATTTCAGGAGAAATTCGGGCGCATGATCAGGCCCTTTTCTGGAAATCTGGCTATAAAGAGGGGGTGGCAATTTGCGCCCTTGCGCCCATTCCTGCAAGGTGGTTTTGGCATCGCGCAAGGGACCTTTCCAGTTGAGCATCCGCTCTTTCCAGTTGCGGGATATGAAATCCTGCGCTTGCACAAAGCCTCCATCGAGGAAAATAGCTCCGATAATGGCTTCGCACACATCGCCAAGAATGGCATCTTTCTTGCGGCCACCCGCCTGATTTTCCCCTTCTCCAAGGCGAATAAAGGGCCCGATTTGCAAATCCTGGGCAACAGCGGCACAAGTCTCATTGCGCACAAGGCCATTGAGACGACGTGCCAGCTCTCCTTCATCGGCTTTGGGGAAGGCCTCCAAAAGCATATCGGCAATGGTCAGGGCAAGCACGCGGTCGCCCAAAAATTCATGCCGTTGATAGATTTCGACGATCTGATGTTTGGGGGAAGAGACAGCACTGGAATGGGTCAATGCCCTCTCCAGATGAGATATATCGTTAAACACATAGCCCAAAGTCTTTTCCAAAGATTTGGTATTTTTCTTTTCCATTCGATATCCCGGTTATGGGCAAAAGGGGGGCAAAGCCACGCCTGATAAAAAACAAGCCGCACTGCCTTTCAGCTGTGCGGCATCGCTCGTCTTCTTATAGCGCAAATCATTGGGCTCTTCTATCGAAAGAAAAGGCACGGGTCCATGCTTTTTCTAATCTGAAAGGCTGTTTTGGCCGTTATGCGCGTCTTCTGGCGTTAAATTCCTGAGAACCAGCGATCCCAACGCGCCGATTGCGGCCATGTCCAGACCTGCCAAGGGGATTTGCCATCACCAATGGAGAAGAAAATCACCTGTGCCTTGCCGACCAGATTTTCATGAGGCACATAGCCAACAGAGGTCAGAACCCGACTATCGGTGGAATTATCACGATTGTCTCCCATCATGAAATAATGGCCCTTTGGCACTTCATAGACGGGGGTGTTGTCGAGATAGGTATTTTCCAGATCCAGCGTTGTATAACTCACACCATTTGGCAAGGTTTCTTCATAGCGGGTCACACGGCGCTTTTGGCCATTGTCTTGTGTCTCGATGAAATCCTCAACCTGTTTGCGCTTAACCGCTGTACCGTTGATATAAAGCTGACCATCCATCATCTGGATCTTGTCGCCGGGCAAACCAATCACACGCTTGATATAATCGGTGGAATTATCCCGCGGGAGTTTGAAAACAACGACATCGCCCCTCTCTGGCTGGCTATCCATAATCCGGCCACTGAAAAGAGGGGGGCCAAATGGCAAGGAATAGCGGCTATAGCCATAGGAATATTTGGAGACGAACAAATAATCCCCGACCAACAGGGTGGATTTCATTGACCCGGAGGGAATGGAAAAAGGCTGGAACAAAAGAGAGCGGACCACCAGCGCCAAGATCAGGGCCTGAATGATGACTTTGATCGTTTCTCCCAGACCGCCTTCGGCTTCATTCATATTGTCTTGCGACACGCTCATGCTTTCGATTCCTCTTTCAGCCACGGGCTATCATACAAGGTTAGTCCAACACAGAGTTAAAATCTGCGCCATGCATCCAACCTCTTTATGATGGCAGGTAGTGTGACTCACCTCATTTGCAAGCCAATATGCCTTCTTTTTGCATCAAAATCGGGAATTTTTGAGTCTTTTTCACTTCTTGCTTTAGTTTTCCCTAGTCTTGTGGTTTGAAAGTCTCAAAATTGCCTCCAAAGCAAGAGCCAAGAGCGAAGTTCCAAAACTTCAATTCATTCCATATCATCCTGAACACGGGAAACCATTGCCATGACAGCAAAGAAGAAAATTGTCCTATCCAGCGATCATGCCGCAATCGAGCTTAGGCAAACACTTGCCGCTCATATCGCAGAGCTGGGTTGGGAGGTGGTCGATATCGGACCAACCAGTCCCGAAAGCACCCATTATCCCAAACATGGTGAAGCCGCAGCACAGCGCGTTGCGTCTGGTGACTGTGATTTGGGGATTCTTCTTTGTGGCACGGGTCAAGGCATTATGATGGCAGCCAATAAGGTCAAAGGCATTCGATGCGGCGTATGCAGCGATCCTTTTTCTGCTCGTATGATCCGTCAACATAATGATGCCAATATGCTCTCAATGGGCGCGCGCGTGATTGGTGAGGGATTGGCGATCGAAATTGTTGACGCCTTTTTGAGCGCCGATTTTGAAGGCGGGCGTCATGCCACACGCGTCGATATGATCAAGGCTATCGAAGACTAAAGATTTTTCTTATGCCCGCTCGCTTTGGGTCGCGCAAAGCCCCTGCTCTATTGGGACTTTGGCCAATCTTTAGGATAAGCGGAAATGATAACATAGGCTTGTGCCAGCGGATAATCATCGGTGATGGTGAGATCAATCTGGGGCACAAAGCCATCCGGCACCATGGCATTGAGCCGCTTTAGCGCACCGCCGGTCAAATGCATGGTTGGCTTGCCAGAGGGCAAATTGCTCACCCCCATATCCCGCCAGAACACTCCATGATTAAGCCCTGTTCCCAGTGCCTTTGAGCAGGCTTCCTTGGCTGCAAAACGTTTGGCATAAGAGGCCGCCCGGTTCTTCCGCCGCTCCGACTTGGCCTGTTCTTTTTCAGTAAAAATGCGCTGAATGAAGCGCTCGCCAAAACGGTCCAGCGAATTTTCTATCCGCCTTATGTCGATTAAATCATTGCCCGTGCCCAAAATCATCACAGCATCCTTCGCTCTATGCCTATGAAAGCAGGATTATAGAGAATGCAGCGAACAAGCTCTAGCTCGCATTGTCATGATCAGCTATGGCGGATCGCCATTTTCCTGCTTCAAAGGCGCGACGGGCCAGAATTTGCTTGCGGCGGCGTTGATAGGCATCGCAGGATTTGCGCACAAAGATATAGCACACAAGGCCACAGAGCAGACCTGTTGGCACCGCTCCCACTGTCATGACCTTGATCACTGGCCACAGGGCCTCGAACGAGGAGGACATAAGCGATTGGCCCAAATGCAAATTCTCTCCATGGAGCCTTGGCTGGCCCAAAACCAGCGCCCCTGTATTATAGGTAGCACCCCAAATGAAAGGAAAGGTGATGGGATTGCCGACTGCGGTACCAAGCGCAGCCGCCAGCAGATTGCCGCCAATGATGAAGGCCAGAACCCAACTGATAATGAAGTGAAAGCCAAGAAAAGGCGTGAAAGATGTGAAAGCTCCTGCTGCAACGCCTGCGGCAATCGCATAGGGCGAGCCGGTCAGACGCAAGATGCGTTTGACAAAATATTTACCTGAACGGATCCAGCTTCTTCGTGGCCAGAGAAACACTCTGACGCGCTCAGATAAATCAGGCTTATTTTTACGGCCAAAAATCACAGTCCGATACTCTCACAGATTAACGAGATAAAGGGTTATATCTTTGATATAGACAAACCCTTTTCCCGGTCAAGTTTCCAGTCTCATTTGGTAGTATTTCATACAAACCCAAACAAATTCCTGACAGAAACAATTTTTTCCCGACCTATTGCAACCCCCGGCTGCCGGGCTTGATGGCCGGTTTGTCCTTCATCTCCTCAGGAATATTGTCCAGCTCATAAGCAGGCACCTTATATTGCGCCAGCGAGATCAGAGGCACGCCCACGTCAGCGTCCCCTGCCGAACGATCGACAATACAGGCCGCTGCCACCACATTGCCGCCCAATGCCTTGATGCAATCGATGCATTCGCGGCTGGAAAGCCCAGTGGAGACAATATCCTCAACCATCAAAATGCGCGCGCCCTGTTCAAAGCTAAACCCGCGACGCAAGGTAAATTTACCTTTTTCGCGCTCAACAAACAAAGAGGGCACCTGCATATGCCGGGCGGTCTCATAGCCGGGTATCACGCCCCCCATGGCAGGGGAGATAATGATATCAATCGGCCCCACGTCACAGGCCTTGACCTTCTCGGCAAGAGCCTTACACAAAATTTCTGCCTTATCCGGATACTGGAAGACTTTGGCTTTTTGAAGGAAAGTCGGACTGCGCAGGCCTGATGACAAAATAAAATGGCCATTTTCCAGCAACGCACCACATTGACGAAAAATATCCAGAACCTGTTCTGTGTTCATCTTTGTTTTCTTCCCTCGTTCGGCATTGGCCTATCAGACCTTGCTGCCAGATTGGTCTTGTCTTTCACATCAATTGATGCGTTCAATTTTTGAAACGGATGTTTTAGACCGGATTTGGTCAATGATCCGGTTGAGATGGCTCAGATTCCAGACTTCCAGATCAATCGTCATGTCTTGGAAATCCTGTATCTGTTTGTTCATATGGATATTGTCGATATTGCCATCATGATCGGCTATCACTTGCGCAATTGCTGCAAGGCCTCCCGGTTCATTGATCACTGATACATGCAATCTGGCAGGAAAGCGCTCATTAGAGGCATCATCAATATCCCAGCGCACATCCAGCCAGACATCTGGCTGATCATCAAACTTTTTCAAGACGGGAGAATGGATCGGATAGATGGTGATGCCTTTTCCCGGTGTCAGAATACCAACAATCCGGTCGCCCGGCACAGCGCCGCCTTCCGGGGCGAAACTCACCGGAAGATTACCGGACAGTCCGCGAATCGGAATGGCCTTGCGGTCGCCCTGCTCGTCCATCTCGACCATAGATCCGGGAACGCGGAATTTCATAGCAGCCGCTTGCTTGAGATCAAACCAACCCTCACCCTGAGCACCCTGCTTTTCCTCGTCACCATTTTTTGAGGCCCGCTCATCCTGATAATCCGGAAAGACCGCTTCCAACACAGCACGCGAAGATAATTCTCCCCGGCCAACAGCGGCCAGTGCGTCATCAACCGCATTAAAACCAAGGCGAGACAACGCAACGCTGACACGATCATCGCTATAATCCTGCTCGGCGCGTTTGAAGGCATTTTGCAAAATCTGACTGCCAAGACCGGCATATTGCGCGCGCACCGCATCTCTTGTCGCCCGGCGGATTGCGGCCCGTGCCTTGCCCGAAACCACAATATTTTCCCATGCTGCGGGAGGCGTTTGCGCCTTGGAGCAAATGATCTCGACCTCATCGCCATTTTGCAACTCGGTTACCAATGGCATGATGGCACCATTGATTTTGCAGCCAACACAGGTATTGCCAATGCCGGTATGCACCGCATAGGCAAAATCAATAGGCGTCGCCCCGCGCGGCAAGGCCAGAACACGGCCTTTGGGCGTGAAACAGAAGACCTGATCCTGAAACAATTCGAGCTTGGTATGCTCCAGAAATTCCTCGGCATTATTTCCGGCATCCAACATTTCCACTGTATGACGCAGCCATGCATAAGCATTGCTGTCTTTAGCCAGTTTGCCAAGCGAGCGCCCGCCCTTGGTATGGCCTTCCGGATCTTTGTAAAGCGCATGAGCCGCCACACCATATTCGGCAATCTGGTGCATTTCACCGGTTCTGATTTGCAGCTCGACCCTTTGCCGCCCCGGCCCTATCACCGTGGTATGGATAGAGCGGTAATCATTGGGTTTGGGTGTGGAGATATAATCCTTGAAGCGTCCGGGCACACAAGGCCAGATGGTATGGACAATCCCCAAAGCCTGATAACAATCTTCAACATTATCGACCAAAACCCGGAAACCATAAATATCTGAAAGCTGCTCAAAGCCCAATTGCTGGCGCTGCATTTTACGAAAAATGGAGTAAGCGCGCTTCTCCCGTCCTGACACCCTGACATTCAGGCCTTTTTCCGCAAATGTATTTTGCAAATCGCCTTCAATTTCTTCAATCAGGCTTTTATTTTCCTGTCGCAAGCCTTCCAGACGGTCTGTAATGGCTTCAAAAGCTTCGGGATTGATATATTTAAAGGAAAGCGCTTCCAGCTCCTCGCGAATATCCTGCATCCCCATACGCTCTGCCAGCGGAGCATAGATATCGATGGTCTCCTGCGCGATACGATGGCGCTTATGATCGGGCACAAAATGCAGGGTGCGCATATTGTGCAAGCGATCGGCCAATTTCACAATCAGAACCCGAACATCATCAGAAATAGCCAGCAGGAGTTTACGCAAATTCTCTGCCTGTTTGGTTTTTTTGGAGACCAGATCAAGCTGGGCAATCTTGGTCAGACCTTCTACCAGCTTGCCAATTTCCAAACCGAACAAATCATCCAGTTCGGCGCGGGTTGCATCGGTATCTTCCAACGTATCATGTAATAGACCAACCGCAATGGTGCTGGAATCCAGTCTTAACTCGGTCAGAATGCCCGCCACTTCCAAAGGATGCAGAAAATAAGGATCACCAGATGCACGATATTGGCTCCCATGCTTTTGCATGGAATAGACATAGGCCTTGTTGAGCAGTGCCTCATTGGCATTGGGATTATAGGCGGTTACACGTTCGACAAGCTCATATTGACGCATCATGGCAGAGGCTAAACCTTATAGAATGCTCTGATCCGGCTCTTGTGATCGCTGGAGACCCCTGCCGGTTTTGTTTATTTTTCAAGTGTGAGGTCTATTGCCAAATTCTGGCGTCTGCCCGTCATACTTCTGAATAGATTAGAATGTTCAGGATAGTCTTTTTTTTCTGCTATCTCAAATAGAGCGATCATCAAGCCCCAGTTTTCTGCGCAGCCTGCAAAAGGCCAAAAAAAAGCGGACCCGAAAGGTCCGCTTTTTGGCATCTCTGACGCAATCAATCGTCGCTGCGATCTGGTGGCACAAGGCTTTCTAGTCCGCGCAACAATTCTTCTTCTGACATCTGATCGAACACCAGCTCGTTTTTTGGCTCTGCCACAACAGATTCGAAATCGGTGGTAGCCGCTTCGTCTGCCGTGATCATGTGAACATCATCAGTCTCTGGCTCATCCACTTCCACATATTTTTGCAAAGAGTGGATCAGATCTTCTTTCAGATCACCAGGAGAGACAGTTTCATCTGCGATTTCTCGCAAAGCCACAACCGGGTTTTTATCATTATCGCGATCAACGGTAATAGAAGAGCCACTGGAAATCATCCGGGCCCGGTGGCCAGACAACAAAACAAGCTCAAAGCGGTTGTCGACCTTATCGACGCAGTCCTCAACGGTCACGCGTGCCATACAAATCTCCTGCAATGGGGAATTTTTTCTTTCAATAAAACGAAATTGTCGCCTTGACAAGAGTGCAGAAGATGCTAATTCGCTCTTTTATGCAGGTTTCCTGTTTAATATTGAGGTTTTTTTTGGGATGAAATCTTAAATATGTGTCATCTGGGCGGACTGTTGTTGTATTTTTTGTCTGTTCCGGTAGCATGAACCTCTAGGACTAAAATTATTGCTTAGCACTATTGAATAAGGCGATCACAATAAAATCATCATGTTTGGCCAGCCAAGAATTCTGGAAATAAATAAAAATACAGAATTTGCCACATAACTTACGTCGTTAATCAATAGTTAAAAGCACAAAAACAAGGATAAAATAAGTGTTTGATCCCCGTGAAAAAGTTGCATTGTTTATCGACGGCGCCAATTTGTATGCAACAACAAAAACACTTGGCTTCGATATCGATTACAAGCGACTGCTCAAAGAATTCCGTAGTAAAGGCTATCTTTTGAGAACCTATTATTACACAGCGCTTGCCGAGGACCAGGAATATTCTTCCATTCGCCCTCTGATAGACTGGCTTGACTATAACGGATATCATGTTATCACCAAGCCAACGAAAGAATTCACCGATTCGACAGGCCGCCGAAAAATCAAAGGCAATATGGATATCGAACTGACCATCGATGCCATGGAGCTGGTTGACCATGTGGATCATTTCGTGATTTTCTCTGGCGATGGCGATTTCCGCAAACTGGTTGAGGCTCTCCAGCGCCGTGGCCGCAAAGTTTCGGTTGTTTCAACCATGTCAACACAGCCACCGATGATTGCAGATGAATTGCGTCGTCAGGCAGATCATTTCATCGATCTCAACCATATTGCTGATCGTATTGGCCGCGACCCATCCGAGCGCCCTCAGCGTATGCCGCTTCAAGGCGAGTATGAAGATGATCATGAATATGATGGCGACTAGAATAATCAATCGTAAAAAACGCTGCTGCTAAACCGCTATAAAAAAGCCCGGATCATGATTCGGGCTTTTTTATACCAACGGCACGAAAGATTACCCCATATGACCGGATTTTATTGGCTTTCTGGTAAGACGCTTTTGCTGCCATGGTCTGGTTGACCACAAAGCAAGAGCGACGCAGTCCAGAAAGCCAATAAAACCGGCCTTCGGTGCTTTGAAATGGCTCACTGAGAGCGTTATCTTTCTAGGCGCACCTGAGAACCTCTATCAACCTGCTTTGAGTGTTATATTTGGCAGCGTTTCATGGTAATATGAACAGACATTCTGGTTTGCAGCATTGATATTGGCCGGTTTTCTCCAGCCACTGGTTCCTATACCACTCCCATTCTATCGAG
>JAOXSH010000087.1 GCA_025800145.1 Cohaesibacter sp. | reverse complement strand
CTCCGGCCACCATCACTCTGAGTGAGAAACTCCGCTGTAGTCTCCATGGAGAAGCTCCATATTCATTGAACATGAAACTCAACTCGCAGATGAGAACCTGGCCGCAATGTGCCAAGGGAACAGCGCTTACTGACAATTAATCCTCTGAGCAAATCTACAGCAGAGTGATAAACAAAAGGCCTGCTCTTTTCTAAAAGCAGGCCTTTTTCATGGCCATCTGGATGCGTTTACGTCCTAGTCAAAATCAAAAGTCCGACCTTTATTGACCAAAAAGAAGGGCAAGCCGGAGAGAAGAGCTTTCACATAAGCCGGTTTTTGGAACAGACCATTGATGGACAGGCGCGGCAGAGAGGCCAGATGCAATCCATGCTCATCGTGAATCACACCCGGACGGGTGGTGACAGAACAAATCAAATCCTGCTCTGCAACAATGGCAAATTCGCGATGACCCGCGGTGCTTTTAAAACCGAAAGGATAGGCAAAGACTTCCGGTCTTTGACCAATTTTTGCGGCAATCTCATCCAACCCATCGACAATCTGTTCTCGCACTTGTCTTTTTGACAAGCGGGACAGTGAGGCATGATGATTTGTATGTCCACCAAATGTACAAAGCGGATCCGTGGCCATTCTTTTGATCTGCGCCCATGACAAAAAGGTGTTCGCAGAGAGTGCCTGCGCATCAATGCCATGGGTCTGGCAAAGGTCCAGAGCTGTTTGCGTGACCTTGTCCTGGTCCATCGTCAAAAACTGGCGACCGAGCTGCGTAAACGCTTTTTGCTTTTCTTCTATTGTATCCGTTGGGATGTCGCGTTTGTAGCCACCAATGGATTCTGACAAGGAGATCGATGCATTGTTGCGCACAATCTCCTCTATCAACACCCACCATGGCAGCGCTTGTCCCTCAATGAAGCCCGGAACAAGGAAAATGGTATAGGGGATTTTGTATTTCTGGAACAAAGGAACCGCAAATTCCAGATTATCGGCATAGCCGTCATCCAGAGTAATCGCTACAAATTTATGGCTTTCTGGTCGGGTTGCCAAAAAATCCGGCACCTGATCAAGGGAGATCCATTCATAGCCCCAGTCTGGTATCAAGCTGAGCAACTCTTCGAGGAATTCCGGGCTTATTTCCAAATGTGCATTGGGTTGAAAGGCCTCATTCTGATCTGTCTTTGGCTTACCCGGTCGGACGCGATGGAACATCAAAATAGCGCCGCGCCCACCCAATACCGGCTTTAATAAGGGTATGAGGCCACTGCTGGCGATAAAGCTCAAAATGGAGCGCTGAAACAAACGCTTAAAATTCATAAAGTCCTGCCTGAATACCAAAGCCTTATACTTATAATTTTGGACGAAAACTCATCATGTAAAAATACTTTTTTTACCATAGAAACACAATATTGGACATCGTGTTAACACGCACCGCAAAGTCTTTACAGTCCACATGATAACAAAAGCAGGTTATATATGATCCCCTCTTTTGGACGGAATTTTGCGGGAGACAAACATGCTGGCAAGGCCGGATATATCCATGCAACGTCATTCTGTGACGGATGGCCTGTCTTTAACCATATGGACTGATCTGGACCAATGCAAACAAGACTGGCTTACACTGGAAGCCAATGGATCGTTTGGCCCTGTTTTTCAACGCTTTGACTGGCAAAAGGCATGGTTTGAAACACTCGGTGCAAAGCCCTCCATCTCGCCTTGTATCGTGATGGGATACCAGGGGGAAGTCCCCGTCTTTGTTCTGCCCTTTGCTATCATTTGCCGAAAACTGGTTCGCCGGATTGTATGGTCTGGTGGCAAACAGAGCAATTTCAATTTTGGACTTTTTGCCGCACAAATCGTCCCGTTTTTGGAGCATGAGCGAAATCGAGAAGATCTTGCCAAAACGATCTTCACTCTCTTGCAGAGCCTTGAATGCGATTTGATTGAGCTGGCGGCCAATCCTTTGCATTGGCAAAACCTGCCCCATCTGTTTGATAACAGCAAAAGTCAGGCTGGAATGACGCCAGCATTCGGACTGGATTTAACGCCCGGCTTTGAGACCCTATTCAACGCCTCCTATCGCAAACGGATGCGCAAAAAATTTCGTTGGCAGCGCCGTTTTCTGCAAGCAGAAGGTCATAGCTGGCGAGTGATTGACAGCAGCAACCCAGCTGATTTTAGTGATTATTTTGATGCTTTTTATCGACAAAAAAGCGAGCGTTTCAAGAAACTTGGCATTGAAGACACTTTTTCTCAAACCGACGTGCAAGCCTTTCTTGATGCTTTGGCAATCAGTGCTGATCACAAATCCCCCCCTTCCCCGGTTCTACATTTCTATGGGTTGGAAGTGGATGGACGGCTGATCGCCACATGCGGCGGGGCCAGTCATAATGACGTTTTCTCTTCTTATTTCATCAGTTTTGATGAAACTTATCTGCCGCGTCTGTCTGCCGGGGAAATGCTACTCGGCGAGATGATCCGCCATCGCATTGAACTGGGCGATCGCTTTTTTGATATGGGTATGGGAGATGAACGCTATAAGCATCTTTGGTGCGATCAGCGGCTTAATTATTTCACAATTCTCACCCCTTACAGCCAAAAGGGACGCTTTGCTTCGCTGTCCGCCTCATTTCTGGCAGAAATGAAACGTTTCATTCGCTCCAATCCACGTCTTTGGGCCAGTTATAAATGGTTGCGCAAAGCCAAAGCCCGTTTTTTCTAAGCTCAGAAGAGATCCTTTTACGCCACATCCTGCGTTTCGATACCATGATCGCTGGAAATAACGATAGCAACATCGGCATAGCCAATTGATTTAAGGAATTTGCCGATTTCCGCGGCCCCTTCATCGCTTTCCTGTGCCGTCAGCACCAAAGCCAAAGCGTTACTGCCTGCACTCAAGCCTTCAATCACCTCATCATCCTGATAGAAATGGCCGGTATCAACAAGCACAATGTCATAGGCCTCACCAAGCGCGGCAAGAAGGGTCTGGAACATCTCATTTTGTATATCAGTTTGAGTCAACAGACGGCTTCCTGATGGAACCAAATGACTGCGGGATAAACGGTCACGATAAATCACTTGCGAGAAGGATGCCTCACCATCAATCAGATCACTGACGCCTTCCCAGCCTATATCAACACTGCCTGCCAGATATGGATCCGTCAACGAGACCAACACCACATTTTTCCCGGCTTGAGAAATCGCCCTTGCCACAGGCTTGGCACAGCTGGCATTCGTTGTTTCTTCGCCAGAGGAGAGCATGACCACCCTCGCCTTTCCAGCTCTCAGATTTTCAAGCGCTGCCTTGGCGGCAAGCGAAATGACATCGTCCGGACTATGGCCGGAATTACGCTCTCTCGTCTCCATAACCATATTGGTAGCCATTCTGGTGACATCTGCTTCATTGGACCAATTGCGTGTCTGTGCTGACACCGGATTTAGCCGACTGCCTCTTTCACTTTGTGGGCTGGCATATCCATGGTTCGCGTGATCATAAGCACCAGAGGGCAAAGCTGCGGCATCCTGCGGCAAGTCCTGTCTATGTTCCACAGGCTTGAACACAGCACCAGAAAAGAAAGCCCTGAACATGACCAACACAACACCGATCAGAAAAGTTCCGATCGCCGCAACAATTGACTTGGCTATGGTATTTTTTGGCAAAGATTCCGATGGCACAGTAGCGCGTGCAATGATCCGCGCGTCCGGGGTGACAAATTCCGGGTTTTGTAGCGACAAAGCTTCACGATAGCGTGCCAAAAAGCTTTCCAGCAATTGACGCTGCGCCGTTGCCTCGCGCTCCAGGGCGCGCAATTTGATCGACTGCTCATTGACCCCTGCCACATCCACTTTCAAGCGGTTCAAATCTTGCAAAAGCCCCTTTTCTCTGGCGGCAGCCACTCTTGCGTCATTTTCCAGTCCTTGCAAAATATTACGCACTTCAGCACGCAAGGCATTTTGCGTTTGGGTCAATTGGGTTTTCAAAGCTTTGATGCGCGGATGGGCTGGCAATAAGGTGGCGGAGAGTTCGGCAATCTGTCCACGCTGGGCCAGTTCTTGTTCTTTCAAACGCTGGATCAAGGGGTTTGACGCCACTTCTGTTGCGCTTTCTGCGGACACACCATCTTTCAACAAAGCGCGCACACGGCTTGCCCGCGCTTGCGCTTCCGTTTTTTCGCTTCTGACACGGGCCAATTGAGCATTGGTATCAGACAGGCGTTGTTCAATCAGGGTATCAGACCCATCCCCGGCGGTTTGCAACAAGTCCGATGTTGAACGAAAAGCCTCAACCTTTGATTCTGCCACCCGCACCCGATCACGCAATTTGGCAATTTCGGTTTCCAGCAACCGCGTCGCGTCCCTGGTATTTTCAACCTTGGCATTGCGCTGCAAATGGCGATAATCCTCGACAACTGCATTGACAATATCTGCCGCCATTCCCGCTTTTAAAGAAGTATAGCGCACAGAGATAACCCGGGTCATATCAACCGCTTCGATATTTAACCGCTTGGCAAAATTTTCCAGAGCCAATTCCTTGGCATCCTTACCGCCGCCAAGACCCAGCAGACCGGACAAAAGCGAGCCTTCCTGCAATTCTGGCGCATCAATAATGCCGAGCTTATCAATCACCCGCGAGGCCAAATCTCGGCTGGTCAAAACCTGAATTTGAGAGGCAAACATTGCTTCATCAGCACTGGCCACCGGCAATGGACTATCAACAGAAGAGCGGGCAAAACCGGCATCTTGCGGAGTAATCAGCAATCTAGCATCTGCGCTATAATTGGCTTGCTGGACGAAAATCAACAGCCCAACCAAAACAGCCACAACAGCAGAGGCACCCAAAAGCGTCCATTTGGCATCATATAATGTTGCCATCAGAGCCTTTAAGTCCAGTTCCACTTCTGCATTATGGCTGACGCGAGACGAATTCATTGCCACTTCTCCGCATGTAATCTTCGCGTTTGATCCTGTCAAAACATGGTAAGCAAGGCGTTAATAGACACAAGATTTTCTTATTAAGACGCCCGGAGCCCTTACTTAATCCCTGTTCTTTTTACCCAGAAGCAAGGCTGATTTTACGCTTAATTAACTATAAATCCTGTTTGTTATAAGAACTATTCAGCACGCGAGTCGGACGTATGATTATTCGTTTTTTCCTTTTTATGGCCCTTGCTATTGGTCTTAGTGCCTGTTCCAGTTACAAACCCGCCGGAGATGCCTTACATAAATCTCTGATTGGGCCTTACCAGCTGGATTCCGGTGATCGGGTACGGTTAATTGTCTATGATCAGGAAAACCTCAATAACGACTATACTGTTGATCAATCAGGATATATTTCTGTCCCATTGATCGGAAATGTTGTCGCCAGAGGCCGCCATACAGCGGAATTGTCTGCCGAAATTGCCACCCGTCTGCAAAATGGGTTCGTGCGGGATCCTGATGTCTCTGTCGAAATCGCTCAATATCGCCCCTTTTTCATCATGGGTGAAGTGGCCAATGCCGGACAATATGCATATGTCACCGGCATGACTGTTCAAACCGCTGTTGCTATCTCTGGGGGCTTTACCCCACGCGCCAAACAACGCTATGTCGATATCACGCGCCAAATTAACGGTAAAATCATAACCGGTCGGGTAAGCTTAACGGACCCGGTACGGCCAGGTGACACGATCTATGTGAGAGAGCGGCTTTTCTAAGCCTTCCAATCATGGCTTGTACAGGGTGGTTGACAACAGGAGCCCTGAATGACCACCGTCAAAAAATTGCGCATCATACATTGTGTCCGTTCACCATTTGGTGGCATTTTTCGACATATTCTTGATCTTGCCCATCAGCAACATCTTGATGGTCATGATGTCGGGCTTGTGCTGGACAGTGACACCTGCAGCGCCTTTGAGCAGGCAAAAATCAATGCTGAAGCATCCGGTCTGACCCTTGGTGTTCACAAATTTTCCATCAAACGCAATATTGGCATCGGCGATATCCTTGCCTTTTGGCGCATGTATAAAGCCTTGCGCAGTATGAAACCCGATATTGTGCATACCCATGGCGCAAAAGGCGGCGCTTTGGGACGCAGCGTTGCCTCCTTTTTGCCAACCAAGCCAGGGCGCCTCTATTGCCCGCATGGCGGCAGCTTGCATTATGCGAAAAACAGCCTGAAAGGCAGGCTCTTCTTTGCGCTTGAAAAGCGTCTGGAGCGGTTGAGCGATTCCCTCATTTTCGTATCAGAATATGAGATGCGCTCTTATTTTGCCAAGGTTGGGCAACCCAAAGTCGGCTGGACACTGGCCTATAATGGATTGCGCGATCATGAATTTAATCCCATTCCCGTAACCGCACAAACCTCTTATGACTTTTTGATGATTGGGCAATTGCGGGATCTGAAAGGGCCTGATCTTTTCATCAAGGCGCTCAAGGCCCTGCATGATCACAATCAAAAGGCCACAGCCCTGATTGTCGGATCGGGCGAAGATGAAGACAAATATCGGCAAATGGTTGCCGCTTATGGGCTTGAAAAGCATGTGACTTTTTCTGCTCCCATGCCAGCTGTTGATGCCTTTTCCAAGGCCCATTGTGTCGTTGTACCCTCGCGGGCTGAATCCATGCCTTATATCGTCTTGGAAGCCATTGGCGCCCATAAACCAATCATTGCCACAGATGTTGGCGGCATTCCTGAAATTTTTGGCGAACAGGCGCATTTACTGGTGCCGTGCGATGATGTTGGGGCATTGCACAAAGCTATGCTTTCCAAGTTGGAAGGCCGGGAATTGGCACAAATGCAAGCCACGCATCTTGTCGAGCAAATCAAAGCAGGCTTTTCGTTGAAAGTCATGAATCGCGTCATTCTGGACGAATATCGCCGTATCTTACGCAACCGCCCTGCCGTTAACCATGCATTAACGACGAAATCCGAAAAGGTCAAAACCGCCGCCTGATTTTTGATCAGTTAAGTCTTTTTCAGCATGAGATAGCTAAGCTGTTTTCCGGCACGACAAATATAAAAATCGGAAAACGGTATTAAGCAATGCAGGGTTTGGATCCAAGAGCAGTCTATACGTCAAGTGCAGTCATTGCGTCTTCTGAAGATGAGCCTCAAGGCAAAAATCATCAAATTACTGAGATGGCGCGAGAGGTTGCCTCAGAATTTGCCTCCACCACCTATGCCCCGATGATGGTGCGTGGTGTGATTCAGATGATTGATATTGCACTGATTGCCCTTGCCGGAATCGCAGCTTTGCAATTTGCCAGTGATAGCCTGTTTCCCAACATGCTTTATCCGCTAGGTTATTCCATTCTTGGTGGTTTGTTGTTTGTCCTCTTCATGCTCTCGGCTGACAGCTATAATATGAGCATGATGCATAGCTTCTCTCCACAAATTGGGAAAATTGTCGGGGCTTGGGCGCTCGTTATTATCCTGGGCATCATGATTAACTTCTTTATGGATACCGGTTTTGAGGCTTATCGTGGTTGGTTAGGGGTCTGGTTTGCCGGTGGCATTGGCAGCATTGTTATCATCCGCGGTATTCAAGCCATTATCGTGCGACGCTGGAAAGAAGAAGGCAGACTGGAGCGACGCGCGGTGATCGTTGGCGGCGGACAACCGGCTGCGGACATCATTTCCACGCTCGAAAGCCAAGAAGCCAATGACATTCGCATTTGCGGGATTTTTGATGATCGCGACGATGCCCGCTCCCCTGCTCTTGTCTCTGGCTATCCCAAATTGGGTACAGTGGATGATCTGGTGGAATTTGCCCGCCTTTGCAAAATCGACATGCTGATTGTTACCATTCCCGTGACCGCAGAAAATCGCGTCTTGCAGATGTTGCATAAATTATGGGTTTTGCCACTGGATATTCATTTAAGTGCGCATATGAACAAAATGCAGTTTCGCCGTCGCACCTATAGCTATGTTGGCAAATTGCCCACGGTTCCGATTTTTGCCAAGCCAATTGCCAATTGGGGCTCTATGTTCAAGCGCATTTTTGATGTGATTGTCTCACTTCTGGCCATCATCCTGCTTTCACCTATTCTGATTGCAACAGCCATTGCCGTGAAACTGGACAGTGCCGGGCCCGTTCTGTTCCGTCAAAAACGCGTTGGCTTTAACAATGAGCAGGTGGTGGTATATAAATTCCGCTCTCTCTATCACAATCAATTAGACCAGAAAGCGGCAAAATCCGTTACAAAAAATGACAACCGGGTGACCAAGGTCGGGCGCTTCATTCGTCGGACATCCATTGATGAGTTGCCTCAATTGTTCAATGTCTTGGCGGGCACCCTCTCACTGGTTGGACCGCGCCCCCATGTGCCGCATCAGGCCACAAACAACAAATTGTTTGAAGAAGTTGCCGATGGCTATATGGCACGCCATAAAGTCAAACCGGGCATTACTGGCTGGGCACAGATCAATGGATGGCGTGGCGAGATTGATGACGACAACAAGCTCAAGCAGCGTGTAGAACATGATATTTACTATATCGAGAACTGGTCTCTGGCGCTGGATCTCTATATTCTGGCAAGCACGCCCTTCAAAATCATCAATCAGGATGGGGCTTATTAAAGATGACCAGCAGCGCACTTGCCCCTTTGGCGACGGGTCGCCTGGCATGGCCAAGTGCGCCCGCTTGGAAACAGCATTTTGCGGCCTTTGCCCTGTCTGCTTCGGTCTTTTGCTCTGGCTTTGTGATCAATGAGCCCTCACCTTATGAATTTGCCATGGTGGCCCTGATCGGGATTTGGGCGTTCATTGATCTCAAGATCAACCGCTATATCCTGCCGCTTGTTGGATTGATGGTGCTGTTCATTGCCGGTGGGGTTTTCTCAATCACACAATCGAGCATCATCGATCATGAACCGCTTTACATGGCAGTATCGGCCTTTTTGGCTTT
This sequence comes from Cohaesibacter sp., assembly GCA_025800145.1. Classification (GTDB taxonomy): domain Bacteria; phylum Pseudomonadota; class Alphaproteobacteria; order Rhizobiales; family Cohaesibacteraceae; genus Cohaesibacter. The sequence continues at coordinate 16,368 of JAOXSH010000087.1, read as the reverse complement.
CACCTCGATTTTCTTTGCCGCCATTATCAGCCAAAAACCGGTTCATTATACGACGCGCATTTACAAAGCCTATGTCGCAGCGGCTGTTGTCACGGCGATTTTGGGAATTATCGGCTATTTCGGAGCCTTGCCCGGTTTTGAAATTTTCACCCGCAATGCACGTGCCATGGGCGCGTTTCAAGACCCCAATGTTTTTGGTCCTTATCTGGTCTTGCCTTTCATTTTCATGATGGTCAGTATTTTGAAGAACCCTCCTTCAAAGGCCCTGATTCTGCTACCCATTTTTGGCATTCTCGCCATTGGTATATTGCTCAGCTTTTCGCGCGCTGCTTGGGGGTTGGCTGTTTTTTCTACCCTTGGTGCCTCGCTTTTGTTTTTGGTAACAACACAGTCCACCAAGATCCGGGCGCGTATTCTGGTTTATCTGCTGATCGGCGCAGGCCTGATGGCTTTGGGGCTTGTTGTGGCCTTGAGCATTGATGAAGTGCGCGAGCTGTTGCTGCAACGCTTCACCTTGCGCCAGAATTATGACAATACCCGCTTTGCAACCCATGCCGCCGGTTTTGCCGCGGCTTGGACCCATCCTTTGGGATTTGGCGCGCTAGAATTTGGTCCTTTATTTGGGCAAGATCCACATAATATTTATCTAAAATCTCTGGTGGCCTATGGCTGGCTGGGCCTGATTGCCTATCTGGGCATGATCATCACCACCTTTCTTGTTGCCTTTCCACTGCTGTTCCGCACCCGCCCATGGCAGCTTTTGTTGCAATGCGCTTTTGTGGTTTGGCTGGGCCATATCCTGATTGCACAGGTGATCGATATTGACCATTGGCGGCATGTTTATATGTTGTTCGGCTTCATTTGGGGTTTCATTGGTGCTGAATATCTGACCCGCCGCAAAGAAAGAGCAACATCACAAAGCCCTGATCTGTTATCCACTTACGCACAAAGACCCATCTCGGCCATCGTGCCATCACATCATGCTGACAGATCTGCTTCCCCCCGCATTCTGACCTTTTAAGCAAGTTATAAAGCTTGAGGATAATTCCTCTTTATGACAGCCTAGTTTGTTGCATGATTGTCTTATAGGGCCTATATAACACTCAGTCGGAGCGTAGCGCAGCCTGGTAGCGCACTTCGCTGGGGGTGAAGGGGTCGTAGGTTCGAATCCTATCGCTCCGACCATTTTCCTCCCCTCAGCCTTGTTTTTCCTGCACCAAATGCATTTTTTAGCCCAAGAGACGGGCAGCTTCGTTTTCATCTTAAGGGAATGTTTCCTTGCGCTGAATAGAAGATCTCTCTCTGTCATATCGCTGAAATATAGGCTGTATAATGTTATCAAACACCAGAGCGCTTTGGAGATCTGACGCGTGACAATAGCCCTATTTTAAATAGGCGGCCCTGTCGAATGACGGGGCCATTTTTTTACAAAACAAAGCCAACAGCTCTCATTACACTTTTAACGATTTTGGGCATATTTCTTTAAATTTTCAGCGCTATTCTTGGTCTATGATGATATCAGGCTCTCATAGCACCTTTACGGCTTTGCACGATACAGCTGACCGCACTGCACAAATTGCGCAATCCATTGCCAATGGCGGGCCGGTCTATGCGAATGCAGAGGCCAATCCTGCCTCAAAACAGCCTCCCTCTCAAAAGGTCGAATCGCTCTCCACACCAGCCTCTATCGCGCCAGATGCCAGTCCGGCGATGCAATTGATCGATCTGAAACAAACGGAACTGGTGTTCAAAACCAGCGCCCTTGCTGCACGCAGTTTGATAGAAAGCAGTCAGGAATTGATGGATGCTTTAAGATAGGGTGAGTTAAATTTACTCTTTCTTTTCAATAATTTAAATTTATTTATTAAAGGAATTTCTTAACTGGAATTTCTCGCCTGATCCAAAATTCTTTTGCATTCCAGCAACTCAAACAATGTCGACTGCAAACGGCGCACATCATCGCGCGGCATAGAAGCCGGCTTTGTCTGCTCTTGCTTTGCATCAGTCTCGCTTTCTGCATGTTTGCCACGCAAGCGAGAAAAGAAGCCGCTTTTATTGTCTTGCAATAAGCTATTTCTGCCAGTTTCTACCGAAAAAGCCGCCTCTTGCCCTTGCTGATAAACAGGCTCGCCTTGCGTTAATCCAGCTGGCATCGATGGTGCAGGGCCGGACGTCGGAATTGGTTGTGGCATCTGGGGAATTTGCGGCATCATAATATGGGCTGGGGCGGGCATCATCCCCTGGGGATCAATCCCTGCTGCTTCTGGCGATGGCGCTTGTACATTATTGGGTCCAGTCACCGGAGGGGGCGATTGCGGAGAAGACGATACCGGAGCTTTTGTCTGCGTGGGCAGCTCAACATCTCTTTCTGGTGCTCCATATCCATGAGCGGCATTGACTGCCTGAGGCGGAATATCAGGCGCTACCGGGGCTGATATTTCAGGACTGGCCGTGATTGCGGCCATTGCAGGCGCTGACGGCACTGGTGCAGGAGCTGGAGGATTTGTTGCATGAACTGGCAGTCTCTCAGGTTTTGAGGCCACCATTGGGGGCTGTTGTTCTTCATGAGGCGCCTTTCCATCGCTTTCAACAGAAGGACCCGATAGAGCATTCGTCTCAGCCCCAGTCCTGAGCTGATCTTTGTCATAGCCATGTTGAGGGTTGGCGATAGGTGGTTGCGGTTGCGCAACGCTTTGTTGTTCAGCTTCCCCATCGCTTACGGCTATATGACCGGGAAAAGCTTCTATCACATGGCGAATGCCCTGTTCTTTAAGGATGCGCTGAACGCCCTTGATCGTGTATCCTTCGCCATAAAGCAAATGGCGAATACCACGCAGCAACTCGACATCATCAGGGCGGTAATAGCGACGACCACCCCCGCGCTTCATGGGTTTGATTTGCGAGAAACGCGTTTCCCAAAACCGCAAAACATGTTGCGGCAAGTCAAGTTCTTGCGCCACTTCGCTAATTGTACGAAATGCATCTGGACTTTTACGCAAGAGACCCTCCCCACCGGGCTATGCTATGCGCGATCAAGCGCATAGCAGATATTTCAGCCATCTTTCCCGTGCAATTGCAGCAACTGCACGTCTCATTCCTGTTTCACTCTTCCCTGCTCTTTTTATACTTAGTTAGCTGGTGCCAGGGAATCGTTAATTTTCTTTTTCAGGACATTGGACGGCTTGAACACCATCACGCGACGAGGAGAGATTGGCACTTCCTCACCGGTTTTTGGATTTCGGCCAATGCGTTCATTTTTTGATCGAACAAAAAATGTTCCAAAGGATGACAGCTTGACCTGCTCGCCCTCAACCAGACAATCACTCATCTCGGCCAAGACCATTTCAACCAGTTCAGCCGACTCTGTCCGGGACAGGCCAACTTTTTGGTAAACCGCTTCGCACAAATCCGCGCGTGTAACAGTCTTACCCCCCATGCGAAATACCTCACTATTAAAATTACAAAATTTTACAGACTCGCATCCAACCAAGAGCGTATTGGCATCTTGCCTATTCGTCAATAACTTATAGCGCTATTGAACGAATGGCGATGCCTTACCAGCGCAATAGCACAGAGCCCCACGTAAAGCCGCCACCCATTGCTTCCAACATAACGGTATCGCCCTTCTGAATGCGCCCGTCTTTGACCGCCACATTCAGAGCCAGAGGAATGGAAGCAGCCGATGTATTGCCATGCAAATTGACAGTGGTCACCACTTTATCAGCGGCAATGCCAAGCTTTTTGGCACTGGAATCAATGATGCGCTTATTCGCCTGATGTGGCACAAACCAATCCAGCTCCGCAGCGCTGATGCCTGTTGCATCAAAGGCATCGGTGATCACATCGGTGATCATACCAACAGCATGTTTGAAGACTTCCTTGCCCTGCATCCGCAGATATCCGGCGGTTTGGGTGGTGGATGGCCCACCATCCACATAGAGCTTGTCCTTATGACGACCGTCAGAGCGCAAATGGCTTGTCAGCACGCCACGGTCACTGACGTCGCCTGTGCCTTCCTGTGCTTCCAAAATTACGGCGCCCGCGCCATCACCAAACAAAACGCATGTGGTGCGATCATTGAAATCCAAAATCCGAGAAAAAGTCTCTGCCCCAATGACCAAAGCACGCTTTGCCTTGCCACCTTGCAAATACAAATCTGCCGTTGACATGGCAAAGACGAAACCGGAGCAAACAGCCTGCAAATCAAAGGCTGCCCCATGGGTAATGCCCAATTTGTTCTGAATAGATACCGCCGTTGCCGGAAAGGTGTTATCCGGTGTTGCGGTTGCGCAAATGATCAAATCAATATCGCTTGCTTGCAACCCGGCATGATCTAACGCTGCCAAAGCCGCCTTATGCCCCAAATCCGATGTATATTCATCATTGGCAGCCACATGGCGCTGTTCAATGCCGGTGCGTTGGCGGATCCATTCATCAGAGGTTTCAACAACCTTGGTCAAATCCTCATTGGTCACGACATTGTCTGGCAAATAGGATCCACATCCCACCACAACTGATCGAATGGTACTCACGATGCATTCTCCTCATTCGCCGGCATTCTGTTTTTATGATAGACCGACAAATCTTGCTCCAATTTGTCGGCCAAGCCATTTTTGACCATATTGTGACCCAGAATAATGGCAGCAGCAAAACCTTCGCCATCTGTGCCACCATGGCTTTTGATCACAAGGCCATTGAGCCCAAGAAAGACCCCGCCATTAACCTTGCGCGGGTCCATTTTTTCTTTCAAATGTTGAAAAGCGGAACGAGCAAAGAAATAGCCCACTTTGGCCATCAAGGTACGGCTCATAGCAGAGCGCAGATATTCGGCCAATTGCTTGGCTGTGCCTTCTGCTGTTTTCAGGGCGATGTTTCCAGCAAATCCTTCTGTCACCACCACATCCACAGTGCCGCGGCCCAGATCATCCCCTTCCACAAAACCATTATAGTCAAGCTGGGGCAGCTCAAATTCACGCATCAAACGCCCAGCCTCCTTCACTTCATCAAGGCCTTTGACATCTTCTTCGCCAATATTGAGCAAGCCAACGGTCGGGCGCTCAATATCAAGCAAGGCACGGGCCATGGCCCCGCCCATCATAGCAAAATCAATCAGCTGCTGGGCGTCTGCACCAATGGTCGCGCCCACATCCAGCACAATGCTCTGGCCACGCATCGTGGGCCAAATGGCGGCAATGGCAGGGCGTTCAATATTGGCCATGGTGCGCAGGCAAAATTTTGACATTGCCATCAAGGCGCCGGTATTGCCAGCCGACACACAGACATCCGCTTCGCCCGTCTTGGTGGCCTCAATGGCTTGCCACATGGAAGACTTGCCCCGGCCACGACGCAAGGCCTGACTAGGTTTTTCATCCATCGCAATTTTAACATCGGTATGGTGGAACGTGCTGGCCTGCTTGACCCGTGGGAAATTTTCCAACATTGGCAGGACTATATCCTGATCCCCATAGAGCACATAACGGATGTCAGGGTAACGGACAAGGGCAATATCTGCCCCCTCCAGAACAGTTGTGGCGCCATTGTCACCGCCCATCACATCCAGAGAAATTCTAATCGTTTCGGTCATTCCACACGTCTTTTACAGGTCATGCCGTAAGGTAAGGCTTACCAATCCAAGGGGCTTCGACTCACCTCCGGCGCTTTTTCAGCACCAGAGTGCGAATGGTGGGACAATATCCAATTTCTGTAAATAAACAACCGGATTATCAGACCATTGCGCCAGAGCGGGTATAATTTTATTGCGACTGGTCCAGTTTGTCTTTCAGCCCGGCAAGAGCGGCAAAGGGATTTTCCCCCTGATCTTCACTGCCATCATCTTCGACATGGTCATCAAAATCAATGCCGTCAGCTTTGGGATAGTCATTGAGTGCCAGAGCGAAAAATTCCTCGGCATAGAGACCAACGTCAATTTCATCGCCTTCAAATTCCTCCGGCGGATCCTCACCTTCAGCATCGATAACAAGTTCACCACCATTTTCCTGATCATTGGCACGCCGGGCAAAGGGAGAACCTTTTGGCACAAGGGTCAGTTCAAAAGCTTCATCAATTGTCTCAAACACAGGCTTTAAGGAGACGACGCAGGTTTGCTCCACCTCGCCCTTAACGCGACCTTCCAGCCGGGCCCCGTTCTTTTTCCAGGCAAAAACACGGCATTCAACGGCATAGCTATGGACATGTCGAATATCCAGCCGACGGGTCAATTCTTCGCACATAGGCGCATCAGCTTCTCCCTTGACCATTTCACCAAGGCTTTTGAGCCGTGTCACAGTCACAGGCAAAGACAGGATGGCCTTTCGATTGGCCAATTCCTCTATCTGTTCGCTTTTTTTCATTGTTTATCCTGTTCGATGTCCCGGCCTGACGAAAGCGCATTCAGAGATGCAGGTTTGGCGAAGGTGACAAAGCCTTGTTTGATGGTTTCAATATCAAGTGCTGCCAGCACTTTATCATTCTCAATGACATAATCAGCCAATGCCGCCAATTGCGCAGGCACATCCTTCTCCTCAGGAAAAAAATTACGCCCCAAGGCTTCCATCAATGGCTCTTTTCCGCTCTCACGCGCTGTATCATAGGCCTCAATACGGCCATAAAAGGCCTGCGCCATTTTTTTGATCTTTTTGGGCACGGATAAATCACCAATGCCGATTTCACGCAAAGAATGGTCCATATCCTTAAAGAAGCGATCAAAGACAGCCTGCCCCAGATCTTTTACAGCCTCATCTTCCTTCACAAGCCGCCGAAACAACATATAGGCATGGAGCAAGAGCAGCTCAAACCGGCCATTGATTGTATCCGGTATCCGATAATCGGTATAGAAAACCGGCAAGCGGGCCTGATCCACCAATTGCTTGTAAAGACTGTCTGCCAGCTCTTCGCGCTTGCTATCTTTTTTGAAAAGATTGAAAATCATTGCCATCCGATCTCATGACGCGTTCAGCCAGACCGATCTCAAAAGCGGTGCTGACTGACATTTATCTGCCTTATTGCCTCTTCTTTGCCACATTGAAGGGGCTTACAGCAAGAAGGGGTGCTCAATGTTACCACAGCGATTGCATTTCGTTGTTAAAAGAGCTACCGACAGATAAAGATCTTGTGCAAAGATTGCGCCACAAGCCTCAATCGGGAGTGATAGACTGAAAATGACTGCAAAAAGCCAAGCGCCATCCCGCCGCATTCTAAAACCCTTTCAGGTGGCAAGTCTTGTGCTGGCTCTCAGCTCCGTTGCCCTAAGCGGCTGCCTGACCTCTGAGACAACAATTCATGGCTTTGTGCCAACGGATTACACTCTGGATGAGATTGTGGCCGGATCCAGTCAGGAACAGGTTTTGCTCAGTCTTGGCACACCATCGACAACAGCCAATTTTGGCAATGATGTCTATTATTATATCAGCCAAACCCGCAAAAAGAGTGTTGCCTTCATGCGCTCCAAGCCTGTTTCCCAGACGGTTGTGGCTGTTTATTTCGACGAAGAAGGTCGCGTTGCGCGTACCATTAAATATGGCCTCAAAGATGGTCGCCTTTACGACTTTACCAATGACGTTACCCCGACAGCCGGACGCGAAGCCAGCTTTTTGGTGCGTATGATTCAAGGGGTTGGCCCCAGCACCGGTATTTTGACCGGCAATTAGAAACGGATCAAAGGAGCGATAATATGAGCTTTGAAAGCGCCCTTTCCTTCTTTATCGCCATCTTTATTTTCAGCATCACGCCGGGGCCGGGTATCTTTGCCATTCTAGCCCGGGCGCTGACAAATGGAGCACGCGCCTGTTTCATGCTCTCTCTTGGCATGGCAATCAGTGATATTGTCTATCTTATCGCCGCCTGTTTTGGCTTGGCAGCATTGGCCACACACTGGAGCGAGGTTTTTACCATTGTGCGCTTTGTGGGGGCTGCCTATTTGCTATATCTGGGTTGGAAAATGTGGACAGCCCGCCCTGACCTTGCCTCAGAAGTGCGCAAAGAAAGCAAATCCGGCATGGCGCTGTCTTTTGCTCAAGGCTTCCTGATTTCAGCCTCAAATCCAAAAGTTATTCTGTTTTACATTGCCTTTTTGCCAACCTTTTTGGACATACAGACATTGACCAATCAGGATATCCTTCTGGCCTGCATGTTATCACTCATCGCCCTGATGGCAGGTCTGATGCTGGTCGCTTTTTGCGCAGCGAAAGCTCGGCTTTTGCTGAAAACGGAAAGTTCTGCGCGCCGGATCAACAAAATAGCAGGATCGATTATGATAGGTGCTGGTGCTTTTCTGGCAAGTCGGGGATAGCAAGCAACCATCTCCTAAAAGATCAAAAGGCCCCGTGCTGGAGCCTTTTCATCTTAAACGCAGCTTCTATGCCTTGTTGTCTCTTATGCTTCGCTTTCCTGTCAGCTGCGATTGCGCACCCATTGCAAAAGCAAAAGCAACAAACACAGCACCACAATGGGAAAGACAATCAAATTGAGTTTTTCCCAACCATAGGCATTGAGTACAGACCCGGATGAGAAAGAGGCAATCGTCACAATGCCAAAGACCAGAAAGTCATTGGTGGCCTGAACCTTGGCCCGCTCATTTGGCTTATAACAATCCGTGACCATGGCCGTTGCACCAATGAAGCCAAAATTCCAGCCCACGCCAAGCAGGATCAAGGCAATCCAGAAATGCGTCAGCTCAACTCCCATCAAAGCAACTACGGAACAGGCAGCCAAGAGGAATAGCCCAAAGGCTACGACCCTCTCCTTGCCAAATTTCTGGATCAGAGTGCCAGTAAAGAAACTTGGAAAAAACATACCCAAGACGTGCCATTGAATGGCAAGGGCAGCATCTTCCTGACTATGATTGCACGCCACCATGGCCAGCGGAGACGCCGTCATCACAAAACTCATCAAGGCATAGGAAAAGGCTGCACAACTTGCCGCCACAATGAAGCGAAATTGCGTGATGATTTCCAGCAAAGCCCGCCCGCCTTGATCTTGTTCTTTTGTCTGTTTTGGAGGAAATTTTAGCCCCATCAAAATCAGAATGGCGACCACAGCCAGAGCGCTTTGCGCCAAAAAGCCCCCCGCAAACAAAACCGGTTCAAACATATCCTTGGTGTAAATAATGGTTTGCGGTCCAATGATGGCCGCCAAGACCCCGCCCGTCATCACCCATGAGATGGCCTTTGGCCTGAAAGCATCACTTGCCGTATCTGCCGCAGCAAAACGATATTGCTGGGTAAAAGCCGATGAAAAACCCGTCATCCCCGTTGCAAAAGAAAAGAGAGCAAAGTGATCCTGCATAATCGCATACCAGGACAGGATGCCGCTTATGACCGCAATCAGAGAACCGAGGATGAAGCCAAGTCTGCGCCCGAAATATTTCATCAAAAAAGCAGCCGGATAAATCCCAAGGGCCGTTCCTGCCACAAAAGTGGAGACAGGCAAAGTTGCCAAAGATTTATCCGACCCCAGCAAATAATGCCCCGTCAATCCGCCCATGGTGATGACCATAGCCGGAATGGCACCTGACACGGCTTGGGCACCGGCAAGAATGAAGCTGTTTCGTCTGGCCAGACGATCATCAATCACATCATGTGTCATATGAGAACTCACGTTACAAAGGCAGGCTATCAGAACAGCGGCAATCGCGGGCAAGAAGGCTCACACTCTGGCCAGATTATAGCGTGAAAGCAAGCTTTATTATATTCATCTAATTGAATTTAATAAAATGTTCTTTGCTCTTTCATCAATTAGCAACCTTGCAGCACATTTTAAAAATGCTCAAAAGACAGCATATCCTGCCCATCCAGCCATCCTTGACTGGAAGAGAGTTGAAGGCCTGCTCCCTGCTCTATTACACCAATTTTTGTCACCTTTTGGTCAAGCTCTTGGGCCTGTTTCAAAAAGGCTGCTTCCTTATCGGGGGCAATGGCCATCAAAAGCTCATAATCATCACCGCCACCAAGGATTGAACGGATCAAAGATGGCTCCAATCTCAAAGCGGCGCGCACTGCATCTGACAAAGGAACGGCATCAACATCGATATGAAGGCAAGTTTCGCTGGCCAGCGCCATTTTTTTGGCATCCCCCAGCAACCCATCGGATATATCCATGCCAGCATGAGCATGATCAAGCAAGCATTGGCGCAGTTCTGTTCGTGGCAAAGGCAAAAGATAGCGCTCCATCAGATCGTTTTTATGCAGTTCATCCAGATTGGTGGGCAATGTGCCGAGCCGGGCCAGCAAGCCAAGAGCGGCATCTCCCAATGTGCCGCTCATATAAAGACAATCGCCCACTTGAGCATTGCGTCGGATGATTTGGCATCCTTTGGATACCAACCCAAAAGCGGTGACAGAGAGCGTCAGTCGATCCGGGCTTTTGACCGTATCGCCACCAAAAAGCGCGAAATCATAAAGCGCTTGGTCGTCTTTCAACCCATCCACAAAATCTTTGAGCCAGCTTTCGCTCCAATCTTGCGGCAAACCAAGACCAAGCAAATAGCCATAAGGTTTGGCTCCTTTGGCAGCCAAATCAGAGAGATTGACCCGCAAGGCTTTTTGCGCAATTCGTTTGGCTGGATCATTGGCAAAGAAATGGATATCCGCAACCAACAAATCCTTGGTGACAACCAGATCATAGCCGTTAGGGGGCGAGAGGAAAGCGACGTCATCACTCAGGCCAAAAGAAGCGTCCTGACTGGCCAAAGGCGCAAAATAATGCGCAATCAAGTCTGTTTCGCCGCGCCTTTTTTCGCTCATAGCTGCCCTTCCCAAGACTTTTAAATCAAGCTCTGAGACCATTTTTTGTATCCCACTATGACAAAGGCGGCCCCAAAACAGAAGCCGCCTTTTCAATCATTCACGTAAAGCAATCACAAATATATCTAATTACCTTTATCGCGTGGTTTCAGCTCATCCTCTCGTACGTCACGAGCCAGATTGTCCAGCACACCATTGACGATGCGCGGCTCATCGCCTTCAAAAAATGCTTTGGCAACATCGACATATTCGGTGATGATCACGCGCGCCGGAACATCTTTATGATAAAGCATTTCATAAAGCCCGGCCCGCATCACCGCACGCAAGGTGGTGTCGATCCGCGCCAATGGCCAGCCTTTTTCCAAAGCGGTATGGATTTTGGGGTCAAGCACCAATTGTTGCTTGACGACACCGCTGACCAAATCACGGAAATAAGAAATATCTGCGGGCAGATACTGTTCTTCATCCACTTCTTTGCCAAGGCGGAACAGCTCAAACTCTTCCAGAACCTTGGAAAGAGGCGTGCCCCCCACATCCATTTGATAAAGCGCCTGCACTGCACCAAGACGGGCAGAGCCGCGTTGATTGGCGCTACGGGCCGGCTTTTCATTGTTGGTTTGATCGCTCATGCGCCAATTCCAAATTTCTCGCGCATGGCAACCATCGCCAAAGCCGCTTTGGCCGCGCCACCACCCTTATTCTTGTCATCAACCTTGGCGCGGGCCCATGCCTGATCACCATTTTCAACGGTTTGAATGCCATTGCCCACTGCCACACAGCCTTCAACGGACAGATCCATAATAGCGCGCGCTGATTCATTGGACACAATATCATAATGGGTGGTTTCGCCACGGATCACCACACCAAGCGTCACAAAGCCATCATACACAACGCCGCCATTTTCGGCGCCCAGCATCGCCATGGACATAGCGGCGGGAATTTCCAGAACACCGGGCACGGAAATACGCTCATAAGTCGCGCCAGCCTCATCAAAAGCCTGAATGGCACCGCGTGCCAGCTCATCGGCCAGATCCTCGTAAAAACGGGCCTCAATAATCAGAAAATGTGGTTTTGAATCGCTCATCTCATTCACCCAATCGTCTGCGGTGGGCTGTCAAACCATGTCCGCGCCACAAAGTCCAGCCCTTAATGGCATTTCTGTGCCATTTCTCACGCAGCATGCTTTATAAGAGCCAGATTTAAAAGTCCTGATACAATCATAAAGCCTATTTTGATGGCTTATAGTCTGCAAGGCGGGCCACATAACGCGCCATCATATCCACTTCCAGATTGATGCTGGCCCCCACCTGCCGCTCGCCCCATGTGGTTTGCTCAAGCGTATGAGGTATCAGGAAAATGGTGAAGTCGTCGCCATCTACTTCATTGACGGTCAAGGAACAGCCATCCAGCGCCACAGAGCCTTTTTGTGCAATAAAACGGGCATAATCGCCCGGAGCACGCAATTTAAAGAAAACAGAATCCGGGTGATCTTGCCGCTCCACCACTTCGGCCAAACCATCGACATGACCCAGCACCAAATGGCCGCCCAGCTCATCGCCCATGCCTAACGAGCGTTCCAGATTGAGTTTTTTTCCTACGCACCATTCACCTGCATTGGTCAGATCAAGGGTTTCCTTGCCTGATTCCACGTCAAAATAATGTCGACCATCCTCTGCCAAAGAGCCTTTTTCAATGACGGTATGACAGACACCTGAACAAGCAATGGAGGCCCCCAATTCGATGCCTTGCGGCTCATAACGGGTTGCAATGCGCACCCTTTGGCCTGCCGGAATTTTGTCCAGTTTGATGATTTCGCCGATATCTGTGACAATTCCTGTAAACATTGTATTTTCCTGTTTCAGCAAGCTGTTATGGTCCCTTTGGCGGACTACCAGAGACGGAATAAGTGCGCCTAAAAACGCGGCACCTTTCGCAAAAAAGTCATGGCTTTGTCTTGCCCCATCCGTTGCTGATGATCAAGATAAAAACCGGCAGCACACAGGGCTTCATTGGCGCTTTGCTCAAAGGCACGCAATCCATTGCCCAATATGCACCTTCCCTGATAGAGAATAAATTCATCGATCAGATCTTTATCCAGCAATGTTCTAGCCAGAATGGCACCTGTCTCTATAAAGAGCTTATTGATCCCCTCCTCTGCCAGCAAGACTAAGGCCTGATCCAGATTAACATGTCCCGACGGAGTTGGATCTGTGAGCAACACTTTGCATCCCCGCGCTTCCAAACTCAGGGCTTTTTCAGCCGAGATATGACCACTTGTAAGGATCCATGTCGGCACGCTTTGGGCCGTTTGCACCAGCTGACTGGACAGCGGAAGACGCCCCCTGCTGTCCAAGACAATGCGAATGGGAGATGTCTCTTCCAATCCTTGCAATCGCACCGTCAGGGACGGATCATCAATCAGCACGGTATCAACCCCAACCAGAATGGCATCGGCACGGCTGCGCAAAGCATAAGTGCGGTTCTTTGCCTCTGGCCCGGTGATGGCAAGATTGGGCTGTTGCCGATTGCCAATATAGCCATCGGCAGAGATGGCCATTTTGGCAACGAGCCATGGACGATTGGTTTGGGTGCGAGAGAGAAAGCCTGCAAGATCACGCGTGGCTTCTTCTTCCATCAATCCTGTTTCAACCTCTATGCCCGCGTCTTGCAACATGGCAAAGCCCCGTCCATTTACACGCGGATCGGGATCGCCTTTGGCACACACCACACGTGTGATGCCCGCTTCAATCAGCGCTTGAGAACAGGGAGAACTTTTGCCGGTATGCGAACATGGCTCCAAAGTCACATAGGCCGTGGCACCTTTGGCCGCACTGCCTGCTTGCGCCAATGCCATACGCTCTGCATGGGGCCGTCCGCTTTTTTGGGTATGGCCCTGCCCTATGATGACAGGGCCGCGCGGGCTTTGCTGCACCAAGACACAGCCAACAGAAGGATTTTCAGCCGTTTGTCCCATGCCGCGCCTACCAAGACGCAAGGCGAGCGCCATGAAACGCTCATCCCATTTCAATTGTTCACGGAGCAATAACTCACCGTGGGACAGCTTACCCTGAGATAGGGCAAAATCGGAAGATGTTTTTGACATGCTGGCCTTCCTTGAACCGGGATAGGCAACAGGACAAGCTAGTCCTCTTCAGAGGATAATTCGTCCAATACGTCTGAGAAGTCTTTGGCTTCGGCAAAGTTTCGATAGACAGAAGCAAAGCGAATATAGGCGATATCGTCAAGGCTTTTCAGCCCTTCCATGACCAATGTGCCAATTTGTTCGGCAGTGACTTCGGCATCTCCCTGACTTTCCAGCTGGCGCACAATTCCAGAGACCATGCGTTCAATGCGCTCTGGCTCAACAGGACGTTTGCGAAGGGAAACCTGAACGGAGCGCATAAGCTTATCGCGATCAAAGGGAACGCGGCGACCGGTGCGTTTGATCACCGACAATTCACGCAATTGCACACGCTCAAAGGTGGTGAAGCGACCACCACAGCCGTTGCACACACGTCGACGGCGAATGGCGGTATTGTCTTCTGTTGGGCGAGAATCCTTGACCTGAGTTTCGTCACATCCACAATAAGGACAGCGCATTGATCACCCTCGCACATTTTGGGCAGCAATCGGGAAATCTCCCGATTGCTGATTTTTCAAGCCTTACAGATCGGCATAAATCGGGAAACGATCAGTCAAGGCAATGACCTTGGCTTTGACCGCTGATTCTACCTCTGCATTGCCTTCTTCGCCATTTGCGGCCAAACCGTCAAGCACTTCGATGATCAATTCACCAATCAGCTTGAATTCTTCCGCACCAAATCCGCGTGATGTACCCGCAGGGGTACCCAAGCGAATGCCGGAGGTAATGGTCGGCTTTTCAGGGTCAAATGGCACGCCATTTTTGTTACAGGTGATGAAAGCACGGCCAAGGGCGGCTTCTGCGGCTTTACCGGTCAGGCCTTTTGGACGCAAATCCACCAGCAGCAAATGGTTATCGGTGCCGCCAGACGCCAATTCCAGACCACCGGCATAGAGCGTGCTTGCCAGCACTTGCGCATTGTCACGCACAGCCGTCGCATAGGCTTTGAAATCATCCGTCAGCGCTTCACCAAAAGCAACAGCCTTGGCAGCGATCACATGCATCAATGGACCACCCTGAAGGCCGGGAAAGACTGCGCTGTTTACTTTTTTGGCAATCTCGGCATCGTTGGTCAGAACCATACCTCCACGAGGGCCACGCAAGGTTTTATGAGTGGTGGTGGTGGCAATATGCGCATATGGGAATGGATTTGGATGCAAACCTGCGGCAACAAGCCCAGCAAAGTGTGCCATATCCACCAGCAAATATGCTCCAACGCTGTCTGCAATCTCACGGAAGCGTTTGAAATCAAATTCGCGAGAATAAGCAGAACCGCCAGCAATGATCAGCTTTGGCTGATGCTCTTTTGCCAAGGCTTCCATTTGATCGAAATCGATCAGGCCATCTTGCTGACGCACGCCATACTGAACAGCCTTGAACCATTTTCCAGACTGATTTGGACGCGCACCATGGGTCAAATGCCCCCCTGCATCCAAGCTCATGCCAAGAATGGTATCACCTGGCTGAATCAGCGCCATGAAAGCTGCCTGATTGGCCTGTGAGCCGGAATTTGGCTGCACATTGGCAAAGTCACAGCCGAACATTTTGGTTGCGCGCTCAATTGCCAGATTTTCGGCAACGTCTACAAAATGACAACCCCCATAATAGCGGCGACCCGGATAGCCTTCCGCATATTTGTTGGTCATGATGGAGCCTTGCGCTTCCAAGACTGCTTTGGAAACGATGTTTTCTGATGCAATCAGCTCGATTTCCTGTTGCTGACGACCCAACTCGTCCTTGATTGCCTTTGCAATATCTGGATCGGTGGTAGCCAGATCATTGGTAAAGAAATTGGGGAAGATCGCTTCTGTCATAGACATTACCCTTTGACTCAAGAAAATGCTTGCCTGGTCCCGAGGCTGGCAGACAATCTGAAAACTAGCCTCGTTCAAGATTTCAGATTGTTGCGTGTCATTGCTATTGCCTTGCCAGAACCGGCAGGTTGCCCGCTCTGGATGTAGCTTCTAGCATGGAAACACACCAGCCGTCTGTTTCTGATTATGCTCTTATTTTTCATAAATGATCACACTTTGGCATCATAATGATGCAAAATTCAGCTCATTTACTTTTTGATTGCATAACTCGGCGCTAAACCTGACAAATTTCAAACCCGAGAACAAGCTTTGAGTTTGGAAATCTGGCCATGAAAGATAAGCTTTTTAAAATCGGTCGCTCCAGCCCAAAAGACTGTCGCTTCTAGACCCATTTTCCCGGGCGTGGCTGTTGAGAATTTAAATCTGCCAGCCGCTTTTTTAACTTACGAACCGCCAGATTTTGCAAATCAGACTGGGAAACACTCGCCGGACCAAAGACAGAAACTTCCAGCCCTGTGGTCGCATCAACCGCTATGGCCTTGACCTGAGAGCCGATTGAAACAAATTCAATATAGATTTCACCGGGCTTGGGCTGGGTCATTTTCCTGTCTCCAAATCCTGATTTCGCACATCCACCTAGAGCATTTTGAATAAACACGTCGTTATTCAAAAT
>JAOXSH010000051.1 GCA_025800145.1 Cohaesibacter sp. | reverse complement strand
GGCTTGGTGCGCAGACCTTCAGCAATATTTTTGTTGATATTGATCAGGCTATCGACTGATTTGTTCTGGGGGTCGGCCATCACGTCAATGGTGTGATTGAAGGTGAAAATACCGAGATTGACCAGATTTTCGCGCATTTGCTTTGGCATACCGTGATTTTCATCCAGCAATTCACCAACAAAAATGGTCCAGAGTTTGCGATTGAAGGTCAGAGCTTCATCCAGTTCATCGCTTTTCAAGCCATTGGCTTTTGCCCGGTTCAGTTTTGCCGCTGCCTGCAAAAGAAGGTTTGCTTCCAATTCACAGGGGTCACCCGTCTGCTGGCCGATGTCCTGATAGGCTGTTGCCGCTGCTGCCTGATTGTACATCCCGAAGTAGCTCCTCTTCGTACTGGATTAAAGCTTTAGCATCTTTCAGGGCAGAGTATAATGAATTGGTTAATAGTTTGTTATTTATAGCATCTACAAGAGTTAATGCACTGGGGGCTGCTTGTAAAAATTCGTTCACAAGCTGGAAATACAATTGTTGATGCTTGGCGAGATCTTCTCCCAGATACATAAGCTGGATGACCAGATAAATGCGTTTTGCAGGTGTATTGGCGGTTTCTGAGGTCAGGATGTCTTTTTCCCTCATAATTGGAGCTTCGCCATCTACAAACAATCTGGCGCGGTTGTCGCCATTGGTGATAACGCTTGATCCAATGATGATCCGCTCGCCCGGGCGAAGTTCGATTTTGAGAGACATGGTCTGACTTTCTTCGTGTGGCCTTTATGAGTCTATGTCCTAATACCAACGGCCTGAAATGGGTCCAGACATCTGTGATAAGTGAAAGCGCAAATAAAGGCAAAAAAAAAGGCGGGAAACCCCGCCTTTTGTAATCTTGTGAGGCTTATTAAGCTCGTAGGAACCGGGTAACTGCCTGATCGGCCTGAGAGGCCAGAGACAGAGCCGTGGTGGAGAGCTGCTGGCGTGTCTGCAAGGCCAGCATGTTCGCACCTTCCTCGTTGGAATCGGCCAGAACCAGAGAATCAGCACCTGTTTGCAAGGTGTTGATGCTTTCCTTGGTGTAGTCTTTTCGGATCTGCACGGTGGAAAGGTTGGAACCAAAGGTCGATGCCTGTTTGCGCAAGGTTGTCATAGCATCTGAAAGACTATCCAATTTCAGGTTGGCTTCATCAGAGCTCAAGGAGCTGGCGTTAGCAACTTTCAAACCAGAAGAGGTCAAATCAGCAGACTTGATGGTCAATTCCGACTTTTTCTCATCACGATGTTCGTTGAACGCAACGGTCAAATCGTTACCGGTGCCATTGATCAGGTTGATGCCGTTGAAGCTGGAATCAGCTGCCAAGGAGTCAATTTGCTTGAGGATATCGTTAAACTGGGTCACCAGCTCAGAATTATCCGCGTCGGCTTGTGATGCATAATTTTTGATGGTGAATGTATCTGCATCACCCGATGCTGCACCAGCTGCAT
>JAOXSH010000041.1 GCA_025800145.1 Cohaesibacter sp. | reverse complement strand
CACCATTGGGTGAGGCTCTGGCCTATATCGCCAAATTCTGGGATGGGCTTTGTCTGTTCCTCACCGATGGTCGCATCGAGATGGACAATAACAGTGTCGAGCGCACAATCAGGCCGATCGCTCTGAACCGCAAGAACGCTCTCTTCGCCGGACATGATGCTGGAGCCACAAACTGGGCAACCATCGCATCCCTCATCGAGACCTGCAAACTAAATGACGTTGATCCTCATGCTTGGATGACATCCACATTCAAAGCCATCGTCAATGGCCACAAGCACAGTGATATCGACGAACTCATACCTTGGAACTTCCTGCGCAACGTGTGATCAGAACAGCGATTACTGTTTATCACTCTGCTGTAGATTTGCTCAGAGGATTAATTGTCAAACATATCCTTGAAATCTTGTAAGGCTTCGGCTTCTTCCTCTGTGAGCTTGGTTGAAGCGCAGCGTGGATCTGTTTTTTGCAAGGCCCGTGACATGGCACGACTGACAGAAATAGGGTCACAACCATGTTCCATTTCGCAAACCATATCCCATTGTTCTTCGGCGCGCTCGTGGCATTCAAAGCAATTGCCGCCAAAACGGTTGACGACATCCTCAAAACCACGGCGATGGATTTCTGTTCCTTGCTTGGAAACTGTCAGCTCAAAAAATTCCCAGTCATTGGTCTTGGTATTAAACCCGGCTTCGCGCTTGACCATGGCTTCGGTCGGAATCAGCTGAATGATAGAGCCTTCGGGATATTTGCCGCCGGTTTCAGATTTGGCGACAGCCAAAGTGGCATCCAGATTTCCCTTAAGATTGCCAATGAAAAAGCCGCGTACTGGGGTCAACTCACTGATGCAGCTAAATGTATCAGGGGTAATGGTCAGCTCTTCTGTAGATCCGATGCTGGCAGGCATAATTGTGAATGTGGTCATGAGGGCGGCAGTGGTCAGAATTTTGCTGATTATTGTCATTTTTGTGGTCCTTGCCTGTCTTCTTTTGCTTGAACCAAAAAAGAAATGTAAAGAGTTTCTTTCTTTTAAGTCATTGTTTGTGCTTCTACTCCTGCCCGAACAGCCGAGCATTTAATAAGGGATAGCTGCGCAAAAGAAGTTCAAGAAGAAATAGCGGACTAACATAAAAGCCCCTATACGCAAAAGTTTGTATTTTTAGCCTTTTGTATGAAAAATTGATATAAAGTTTGCTTTATATCAAAAGCAAAAGCACTCATCCCCTATGAGATGCGACATCATAACATTGGCTTGGGATTAATCAGTCAGCTTTGCGACGGAAGCGCCCATGCTCCATCCAGCGGATGATAAGTCCGGCAGGGAAGACCCAAAGTGCACCGGTAATAATGAAAAAGATAATCTGAACCCAGCCCGCTGCTTTGGCTACAACCACCGCGCCCAGCGTCATGCCAATCGCGGCATAAACAACAATAAGAGTGACAAGAGCCAACATGCCAATGAATTTGCGGGTCCGAATGCTCATGATTGATCCTGATGCTTGAAAAGATGTCTCTCCTTTAGCCCAGTCAGAGGAATGAGAAAAGAAAAAACAGGTCATCAAGGATAGGAAGAGACATTATGACGGGATTTACGTGTTTTCCCCTTGTCTATGCGTCAAGACTTTGTAGCATGTGGTGATTAGAGCATATTTTCGAAAAGTGTGTGCGGTTTTCGGACAAAATATGCTTAGAAACAAAGACTAGAGCATTTTGCATAACGACGTGTTTATTCAAAATGCTCTAGGTTCAGGACCACGCAGGAACACAGATGCAGACTATGGAATTGACCCAAGAGGACCAATGGCTTGGCATAAGTGAAAAGGTCGCATCCAGCCGCAAGGCCGTGCGCATCTGGCTCTATTGTATCGCCTTTTTGGTTTTTATTATGGTGCTGGTGGGTGGTGCAACGCGCTTGACTGATTCTGGCTTGTCGATCACCGAATGGAAGCCAATCCATGGGGCGATCCCGCCTTTAAGCGATCTTGCATGGCAAGAGGAATTTGAAAAATACAAGCAAATTCCAGAATATCAGCAAGTCAATAAAGGCATGCGCCTTGAAGAGTTTAAATTCATCTTCTGGTGGGAATGGGGACATCGCCAATTGGGACGTTTCATCGGTCTGGCTTTCTTCTTTCCAATGGCTTTTTTCTGGCTGACCGGTCGATTGGCTCAACAGATCAAACCCAAAGTGTTGCTTCTCTTCTTTCTGGGGGGCTTACAAGGCGCGGTTGGCTGGTGGATGGTGGCCTCAGGCCTGTCCGAGCGGGTGGATGTCAGCCAATATCGTCTGGCCTCGCATTTGATTATGGCAAGCTTTATTTTTGCTGCTCTCATCTGGGTTGCGCGCGGCTATCGGGAAAAGGACGAAAAACCGGAATGCGTTAGCGCAGACCGGCACTGGTGGCTGATGATGCCTCTCTGGCTGCTCATCATGGGCCAAATTTTCCTGGGCGCTCTGGTTGCCGGAACCCATGCAGGCAAAACCTATAATACATGGCCTTTGATGGATGGCAGCTTCATTCCTGATCAACTCTATGATTTGACACCCATCTGGTTGTCTGCCTTTGAAGACCACATGACCATTCAGTTCAATCACCGCATGTTGGCCTATGTTATTGTTTTATTGGCCGCAATTGCTGTCGTGCGCTTGGCAAGAGATCACTTTGCCAGCGCCTTACACAAATGGAGCATGGTGCTGGTTGCGCTTATTGTGGCGCAAATCCTGATTGGCATCATAACCTTGCTACTTGTTGTGCCGCTCAGTCTGGCGCTTCTCCATCAGATCGGCGCAATCATTATTTTGGCTGCTATGACCCTGTTGTTGCGCGATTTATATGACAACAGACGGGAAGCGACGTAAGCCAAAAATCAAACCCAAAAACAAAAAATGAACCAATAAAAAAGGCCGAGAAATCCCGGCCCTTTTTGTTTATGTCAGTAAAGAAAAGCCTTAGGCCTTCATAGCCTGATCCAGATCAGCGATAATGTCTTTGACATCTTCCACGCCGATAGAAAGGCGCACGGTGTCAGGGGACGCGCCCGCTGCAATTTTTTGCTCGTCTGTTAGTTGGCTATGGGTGGTTGAAGCTGGGTGAATGGCCAAAGAACGGGTATCGCCAATATTGGCAACATGGCTGAACAGCTTCATGCTTTCGATCAGCTTCACACCGGCTTCATGGCCGCCTTTCAAACCAAAGGTAAAGACGGAGCCAGCGCCTTTTGGCATATATTTTTGATGCTTGGTATAATGATCATTGCCTTCCAGCCCGGCATAGGAAACCCAGCTGACAGCCTCGTGGCTTTCAAGGAATTTGGCAACAGCCAGCGCATTTTCGCAATGGCGCTCCATGCGCAAATGCAAGGTCTCCAAGCCAGTCAGGATCTGGAAGCAATTCATGGGTGCAATTGCTGGACCCAAATCACGAAGGCCAAGAACACGGCAGGCAATGGCGAAGGCAAAATTGCCAAAGGTCTCATGCAGCACAACGCCATTATATTCTGGGCGCGGCTCGCTCAACATGGGGTATTTGCCAGAGGCAGACCAGTCAAAACTGCCGCCATCGACAATCACACCGCCCATGGAATTGCCATGACCGCCCATGAATTTGGTCATGGAATGCAACACCACATCAGCCCCATGGTCGATAGGCTTGCACAGATAAGGGGTTGCCATTGTGTTATCAACGATCAAGGGAATGCCCGCTTCTTTGGCAACAGCAGACCATGCTTCCAGATCGGTGATGACGCCACCGGGATTGGCAAGGCTTTCCAGATAAATGGCTTTGGTCTTGTCATCAATCAGTGCCTTGGCCGCTTGCGGGTCCAGAGCATCAGCCCAGCGCACATGCCAGTCAAAGCTTTTAAAGCTGTGATTGAACTGGTTGATATTGCCGCCATAAAGCTTGTCTGCTGCGATGAAATTATCACCGGGACGCATGATGGCATGGAATGTCAACATAGCCGCCGCATGACCAGACGCAACAGCCAGTGCAGCAGTGCCACCTTCCAGAGCGGCAACGCGCTCTTCCAACGCGCCCTGTGTGGGGTTCATGATGCGCGTATAGATATTGCCAAATTCCTGCAAGGCGAACAATTTTGCGGCATGTTCGGTGCTGTTAAAGGCATAAGCTGTTGTTTGATAAATCGGAACCGTCCGTGCGCCCGTGGTCGGGTCTGGCTGTGCGCCTGCATGAATGGTCAGAGTACCAAAGCCCGGTGCATTCTCGTTGCTCATAAATTTTACCCCTTAGAGACGTTGCCCGCTTGATTGAAGAGTCAATCGGCAGAAATAGGAAAGTTGTTTGTTTGCAGCGACTTTAGCCCACTGAATGAGCTGGGGCTATTTTAATTTTGCAAAAAATATTCTCTTTATTGCGAATTTAGGGGAAAAGAAGACTACTTTATAGGAATGATTGGCCTTTAGACGCAATTTTCTTTCTTTGAATTGTTTTGAGGCCAGTTTGTTATCAGGAAAGATTTTCCTGTTTGGCCAGTCGTGGCAATTCTATTTTGGGGCAGCGATCCATCACCACTTTTAATCCGGCATTCTCTGCCTGCGTTGCTGCATCATGATTGATGACATCCAATTGCATCCAGATAACTTTGGCACCTATTGAAATGGCTTCCTCTGTCACTGTGCCAGCGGCTTCTGAATTGCGGAAAATATCAACCATATCGACGGGTTCATCAATATCAGACAGAGAGGCAAACACCTCTTGGCCAAGAATTTTTTGACCAGCTTTTCCGGGATTGACCGGAATAACCTTGTAGCCCTGTTCAAGCAAATAATTGGCCACCCGATAGCTGGGACGCTCTTGTTTGTCACTGGCGCCGACCAGCGCAATGGTTTTGACTTCATTGAGAATGGTTTTGATATATTCGTCAGAATAAGAGAGCGCGCTCATTGCTGTATCCGCCTTATAGTGTCATAATTTCATGAATGTGAATATAAACCTCTGTCATGAAAGAACAAGAGCTTCATGATATCGCGGCCCAAAACAAAACCCTGCCAAACGGGCAGGGCTTGTCGGTGCAGTTAGGGTCCCGATGTTAGGAGCCACATGACCAGTCTGCTTTTCGTTTTTCGATAAAAGCCGCAATGCCTTCTTTGGCATCTGCATCCATCATATTTTCGGTCATTACCTTTGCCGCCAGATCATAAGCATTGGCCAGTGGCATCTCGGCTTGTTGGTGGAAAATTTCCTTGCCAAATTTCAAAGCAGCAGGGGATTTTTTGGCAATTTCCTCGCAATAGCGATCCACCACCAGACGCAGATAGTCTTTTGGGACGACGCGATTGACCAAACCATAAGCTTTGGCGGTATGGGCATCGATTTCCTCGCCCGTGACCAGCATTTCCATCGCTTGTTTGCGCGGTACATTGCGCGTCAAAGCAACCATAGGCGTGGAACAGAAAAGACCAATATTGACGCCCGGTGTGCAGAAATTGGCTTCATTGACCGTGATGGCCAAATCGCAGCTGGCAACCAATTGACAGCCCGCGGCTGTGGCTGTGCCCTGCACTTCGGCAATGACCAGCTTGGGGCAGGTGACAATCTGTTGCATCAGTTTGGAGCAGGTATCCATGATCATGGCAAAGTAAGCCTTGCCGCCATCGTTATCAGTACGATGGGCCGTCAATTCCTTTAGATTATGTCCGGCGCAAAAGACGGGGCCATTGGCGGCAATCACAATCAGCCGTGTTGCCTCGTCCTGATTGGCCCGTTCCAATGCCAGCGAGAGGGCTGTCATCATGTCATCTGACAGGGCGTTGCGGCTTTGGGATCTGTTCATGATCAGGCGCCGTGTTGGGCCAATCTGCTCTGTCAAAATTATAGCATCTTGTGCACTGTCATTGGCGGGGGGAGTCTGCTCGGCGCTCACATCTGTCTCCTGGATCGGCAATCAATTGAGGTTGCCTTGTTATACCAACGGCCTGAAAGATTACCCCATATGACCGGATTTTATTGGCTTTCTGGTCATATGGGGTAATCTTTCAGGCCGTTGGTATTATATCCGTCTTGTCTTTCAGGGCAAGGGGGATCAAAGCACAAGACAGCTTGAGCATATGGAAATTGTACTCCCCATGGCTGCGAACGGGAGCAAATAGACAAAAGACCAGTGGCAACCCGGAAAGACTTGCAGTTCAGATAAAGATAGGCTCTTATTTCCTTTAACGTTAACTGTTCTTATGTTCGGCAAGGCGCAAATAACATGGCGAAGCCACAACGCCTTGGGTTGGTGGGCGGCAAGGTGCAAGCAACATGGCGAAGCCACAGCGCCTTGGGTTGGTGGGCGGCAAGGCGCAAGTAAAAGAGAGAGGGAATCATGAATCTTAAAATGGAGAAGGCAGAGGTTGAAGCGCTTCTGGATCAAAAATTTCCGCAAATTCATGAGGGTGGGCGCTGCTATTTCATCGATTGGATCAAGCCGCTTGAGACCCAAATGCGGCTGAAGGCCGATCATCGGCATTTGCGCCCCGGTGGTACCATTTCCGGTCCATCCATGATGTCACTCGCCGATTTGGCAGCCTATGTCATTATTTTGGCAGAAATTGGCCCCGTCGCTCTGGCCGTGACCACCAGCCTTAATATCAATTTCCTGAACAAACCCGGCCCGGGCGATTTGCTGGGGCATTGCAAGATCCTAAAAAAGGGCAAGAGACTGATCATTGTCGAAGTGGATATCAGATCGGAAGGGCAGGACGATCTGGTCGCCCATGCAACGGCAACCTATTCTGTACCACCGCAGACATGACATGATCAGGGATGCTTGAAGTTGCGCAAATGAGAAAAGCAGGAAAAGACCATAATATTTTGTGGTAAAATAATACCGTAATTTTATCTCTCTGTTTTTGCTTATGTATTTCAATCAAAATCACTTGACTTATGCGCATAGATCTTTAAAAGAGGCCCAGACATTGCGGCGGTACGTTAGGTGCCGCCGTTTCACGTTGTCTTCACTGGCACCGGAACTACGGATAAGCAATGAAAACCTTTTCTGCAAATCCTTCTAACATCGAGAAGAAATGGATTCTCATCGATGCAGAAGGTCTGGTGGTTGGCCGTCTCGCTTCGCTGATCGCGATGCGTCTGCGCGGCAAGCACAAAGCCACTTTCACTCCGCACATGGATTGCGGCGACAATGTTATCGTCATCAACGCCGACAAGGTAAAACTGACCGGTCGTAAATACGAAAACAAAAAATACTACTGGCACACTGGTCACCCAGGTGGCATCAAAGAGCGCACCGCTCGTCAGATCATGGAAGGCAAGTTTCCTGAGCGTGTTCTGCAGAAAGCTGTGCAGCGCATGATGCCTGGTGGTCCTCTGACCCGCGTCCAGCTGTCCAACCTGCGTGTATATGCAGGCGGCGAGCATCCACATGAAGCTCAGTCTCCTGAGACTCTGGATGTGAAATCCCTGAACTCCAAGAATGCAAGGGGCTAATCCATGAGCGATCAGATCCAGTCTTTGGAAGAACTCGGTGCAGCTGTTGGCGCTGAAGATTCCGCTCCTGTTCATGTTCAAAAGCTTGACCAATATGGCCGTGCATATGCCACTGGTAAGCGTAAAGATGCTGTTGCTCGTGTTTGGGTTAAGCCCGGCTCCGGCAAAATCATCGTGAACAAAAAAGAATATACCGAATATTTCGGTCGCCCTGTTTTGCAGATGGTTCTCAAGCAACCAATCGTTGCTGCTGACCGTGATGGCCAGTTTGACATCATCGCTACCGTTGCTGGTGGTGGTCTGTCCGGTCAGGCTGGTGCTATCCGTCACGGCATTTCCAAAGCCCTGACTTATTATGAGCCAGAGCTGCGTCCTGTCCTGAAAAAAGGCGGCTTCCTGACACGCGATGCTCGTGTTGTTGAACGTAAGAAATACGGTCGCGCCAAAGCTCGTCGTTCCTTCCAGTTCTCCAAGCGTTAAGCTTTGGGATCTGTCGAAAGCGACAGTTATACAAATACAAAAGGGCAGCTTTTCAGCTGCCCTTTTTTTTGTACCAACGGCATAAAAGATTGACCCATAGGATGCTTTGAAATGGTTTACTGAGAAGGTATCTTTCGACGGACAATGCCGGGGTATTTTCTTTTTTGATGCGAACCTTTTGCATTGAATTGTCAAGACAATTCAATGAGGCG
>JAOXSH010000035.1 GCA_025800145.1 Cohaesibacter sp. | reverse complement strand
AAAATTACATTATATACAAAGCAAGAGTCGCCGAAAAAATAGACAAAGCCGGTTTAAAAGAAGACGGAATATCTTTTGACCCATCCAGTTTATTTTTGCTATCGCAAAACCACTTTAGTGGCGATTTTACATTGTTGGAAGTGATTGATTTCATCAAAGAAGAATTCTCAGACGTAAAAATTGCAGGCTTATATGATTAGGGCTTCCTGACTAAATCACCTTTGGCTCTTCAACGCGTTGGACTGCCTGGTTTGGTTCAATGGCCGCATTGATTTTTGTTGGTATAATTGTGCTGATCATTGCCAGAGCCAGTGACGACCAGATGAGTGTGCGCTGGGAAAAGGCCAATGCCATCAGCCGGACAAGGGGAAAAGACTTTATTGACTTTGTGTTTTCACGGAAGTTTTTGGTCATGGCGGGATCTCATGCCGTTGGTATCAATCTTTGGTTTTGATCCGAGCTTCCAGCCCGCTTCAATGCAGTCCAGAGCGAAGCTTTGGCATTGGTGACATTGAGTTTTGCATTCCGCAATTTTGTGCTGATTCTGACTTTATATTCCACCAATAAAAATGGAGGCGCTCTTTTGAGCGTCTCCATTTTGGTATTAAACCATGATGCTGGACTGTTTAGAAATGAACCGATTTGCTGTCCGCTGGAATTTCCAAAGGTGGTGCAAATTTGGTCAGATTAATGCCTTTCACAGCAGACTTATATTCATCCATGGTTGGTGTTCTGCCAAGAATGGCAGACAGAACCACAACCGGCGTGGAAGCAAGAAGAGATTCGCCTTTCTTTTCTGGCGCATCTGCCACAACACGGCCTTGGAAGAGACGGGTTGAGGTTGCCAGAACCGTATCGCCTTTTTCTGCCTTTTCCTGATTGCCCATGCAAAGGTTACAACCGGGGCGTTCCAGATAGAGAATATTTTCATATTCTGTCCGGGCTGTGGTTTTGGGAACCAAATCGTCAAATTCGAAACCGGAATATTTCTGCAAAATTTCCCAGTCGCCCTCTGCTTTCAGCTCATCAATGATGTTGTAGGTCGGGGCTGCCACCACCAAAGGCGCGTTGAACTCGACCTTGCCATTGACCTCTTCCAGATTGCGCAGCATTTGAGCAACGATTTTCACATCACCTTTATGCACCATGCAGGAGCCAACAAAGCCAAGATCCACTTGCCGCTCCCCGCCATAATAAGACACCGGACGAATGGTATCATGGGTATAGCGTTTGGAGACATCGGGATTATTGACATCAGGGTCAGCAATCATTGGCTCGTCAATCTGGTCCAGATCAACCACCAGTTCGGCAAAATATTTGGCATTGCCATCAGGCGCCAAAGCAGACTGCGCACCGGATTTGATGTCAGCAATGCGTTTGTCGGCTTTTTCAATCAGGCCATGCAGAGTGCGGGCTTTGTTTTCCATGCCCTTGTCAATCATAATCTGGATGCGGCTTTTGGCCAGTTCCAGCGATTCAATCAGCGTATCGTCCTGAGAGATGCAAATGGCTGCTTTTGCCTTCATCTCTGCCGACCAGTCGGTAAAGGTGAAGGCCTGATCGGCAAGCAGGGTTCCGATATGGACTTCGATCACGCGGCCCTGAAAGACGTTATCGCCAAATTTCTTGAGCATCTGGGCCTGTGTTGCATGCACAACATCGCGGAAATCCATATGATCTGCCATTGCGCCTTTAAAGGTCACCTTGACAGATTCCGGGATTGGCATTGTGGCTTCACCCGTTGCCAGAGCAAGCGCCACAGTGCCGGAATCGGCCCCAAAGGCCACGCCTTTGGACATGCGAGTATGCGAATCGCCGCCAATGATAATCGCCCAATCATCGATGGTGATGTCATTCAGCACCTTATGGATCACGTCTGTCATGGCATGATAGACGCCTTCAGGGTCACGAGCGGTGATCAGCCCAAAATTGTTCATGAATTTCATGAGCTTTGGAATATTGGCCTGTGCCTTTGTATCCCACACAGAGGCTGTATGACAGCCGGACTGATAGGCCCCATCCACAGTTGGCGAAATGATGGTCGCCGCCATGGCTTCCAGTTCCTGAGATGTCATCAGGCCTGTTGTATCTTGCGAACCAACGATATTGACCTTAACGCGCACGTCAGAGCCGGCATGCAGGTTGACGCCCGGCGTGGTGCCAACAGCATTTTTATTGAAGATTTTCTCAACCGCCGTCAGGCCTTGCCCTTCATGGCTGATTTCCTTGGATGGTGCAAAAGCGGATTTCAGCTCAATGCCGAGAGTTTGGGAGGCAAAATTTTGCAATTTTTTGCCAAAGACGACAGCATAGGAGCCACCGGCTTTCATGAACTCGACTTTTTGCGGTGTGAAGGCAGAGGCGATGTCGACCAGCTCTTTGTCGCCTTCATAGAGTTTTTTGGTTTTGGTGTTGATGGTCAGTACTTTGCCGGTTTCAACAGAATAGGCCTGCTCCAAAACCGGATCGCCATTGTCATCCAGCACCGGCTTGCCCTCAGCATCAAGCTTCTTGACCCAGTTTTTCAAATCAATCCCAATGCCGCCAGTCACACCAACGGTGGTCAGGAAGATGGGAGAAATGCCGTTTGTTCCGGCAACCACTGGTGCGATATTGACAAAGGGCACATAAGGGCTGGCCTGTTTACCAGTCCAAAGGGCCACATTGTTCACACCAGACATACGCGAAGACCCCACACCCATGGTGCCTTTTTCGGCAATCATCATCACACGGGCTTCAGGATGCTGTTTTTGCAAGGCCTGAATTTCTTCCTGCGCTTCAGGGGTGATCAGGCATTTGCCGTGCAATTCGCGGTCTGATCGGGAATGGGCTTCCGCACCGGGGGAGAGCAAATCGGTGGAAATATCGCCTTCTGCGGCGATATAGGTTATGACCTTGATCTCTTCTTCGATGTCGGGAAGCTTGGTGAAAAATTCAGCCTTAGCATAGCTTTCCAGAATATCCTTAGCGATGGCATTGCCGTCTTTGTAAGCTGCGGCGATACGATTTGTATCGGCATCATAGAGGAAGACTTGCGTTTTGAGCACATCAGCAGCCTGTTGCGCGATGGCAAGATCATTGCCCAATGCCACATCCAGCAGCACCTCGACGGATGGGCCGCCTTTCATGTGAGAGAGCAATTCAAAGGCAAACGCGGGGGTGATTTCCGCCACAATCGCTGCGCCTGTGATGATCTCTTTTAAAAATCTGGCCTTTTCACCAGCCGCGCTGGTCGTGCCCGGTAGTGTGTTATAGATGAAATAATTCAGAGACGCTTCTCTATGCTCGTTATCGGTATCCTTGATCTGCGCGATCAACTCGGCAACAAGCGCTCCATCCTCAATAGGCTTGGGGTTCAAACCCTGGATTTTTCGAGTTTCAATCTCATCAAGATAGGTTGTATACAAGCTCATGGTGGTCCCAGATTTTTGGTTTTAAAGAACACCTGACACCCGATCTCAGTCAAATTCAGCGAGCCGGGGCAAGGAATTTTGCCCTTTCGTAAATTAAACCGGGTTGAGTTGCAAGATATTCGACAGTAGCATGCCAGCCGATTGTCTTATTCTATAGTCGTGATATGTTGCTCACCCGGCACTCAGGAACAGGCACTTAGCCATCAATAAAGCTGATATTTCTTGATTTTGTTATAAAATGTGCGAGTGGCCAGACCCAGCTCTGCCGCTGTTTCCGCCTTACGATAGCGATTGCGTCTCAAGAGCCGTGGCAATCATCTCTCTGGCTATAGCTGGTTTGCTGGCAAACCTACTCTCGTCAGGCACATGCACCTTGCGGCGGCGGTCTCCACCCTCAGCCCAGTCCTTGGGAAGATAGAGCCGACGATCAATCAGGGTATGGCCATAGCGGCTGGCATAGCCAAGAAAAACACCAACCTGACTATTCTCAATCCGGCCTGCTGTACCACAATATTATCGCTCCACCCCAACCGAATGGACGCCTTTCTTCAGAAAACCGGTCTCATCCACAACAAGCACGCTGTCCGGATCTTTCATGCCGTTGGTATTAACCCTGAAAGAGCATAATCTTGAACGCGACCACGCAAGGCATCTGC
This sequence comes from Cohaesibacter sp., assembly GCA_025800145.1. GTDB lineage: Bacteria > Pseudomonadota > Alphaproteobacteria > Rhizobiales > Cohaesibacteraceae > Cohaesibacter. The sequence goes on along the minus strand of JAOXSH010000035.1, from coordinate 24,316 downwards.
AGACCAGACACTTCGGCCAAGCAGTGACTGGATCCGAAAGGGCTGTTCAAGCCCGGCTTCCTCGGTGAGCATGATCAATGCCTCCCTACAGAAACAAAGAATCACAATACAGAAAAATGTGCAACTGTAGTAATATTTTACACTCCTTGATCGGTATCGATTGATGTGGCGTTTCTCTTTCCTTGACTGATGAAGGATTATTGCTGGATTGGATCCATTGAGGCTTTTTCTACATCATCAAACAAGGATAGATTTCACCAGGAAGGTATGCAAAATTTCACTTCCTTTGTCTGGCTTTCTCATGCCCAGAACCATGCGCGTGGCATAGCCCTCAATGCTGTCGAGCATGATTTCCACGACTTCTTTGTCATCTTCTTGCCTACGAAAAACTCCAGCCCTTTGTCCTGAAACCAGAAGGCTTGCCAGAGCATCAATCAGCCTCACGCGATTGGCAATAAACAAATCAGAGATTTCCTGGTCCCGAATGGCCTCGCCTATCACTTCAAGAGATAGCGTTACATAATCTGATTGATTGCAATAGGCGGTATAGTCAGTGAGGAAATGACGCAATGTTGCTTCATGATCATCGTGATCGGCCAACAGGTCCACGAAGCCACCAATGCTTTCTTCTTCGTGCGAAGCGATTTCAATCAGCACCGCCTTTTTGGAGGGAAAGTGATTATAGAGGTTGCCCAGGCTGATTTCAGCACGCTTGGCAATATCCCGGATACCGGTCTGGTTAAACCCCTTCTCCAGAAAACAGGCCAATGCTGCCTCGATGATGTGGACGCGTCTTGCCCTGATTGCTTCTTTTTTGACCATGTAATTTTCATAACCCAAGAAAATGATTGAAACCAGTCACAATTCTCACTATACACTATGAACAGTCGTTCGTTCAATTGATAATGTAAATTCCTTCCGTCACAGAGCCGGACGGATCGATGGATTTTAATGGTTCATGCCACCACTCCTCAGATTTCATAGGGAATATGATGTCTTCCACTGATACCAACACAAGCACCAAGCCGACCTTGTTCCCGCGCCTACTTGCCCTTTCAGGAGCATTGATAGTCTTGGGAGCCGTGATTTTCTTCTTATCGATTGCAGAAGACGAGATTGATGTGGAAGCCAAACTGCAGTCCTCAGTCGCTCTCCCGGTCTCCATCGAAATGGTAACTCCGACTGATCATGAGATCATGATTGAAGTTTACGGTTCTGTGAAGCCACGCTGGTCGGCCGATGTCACAGCTGCCGTTTCTGGACGAGTGATTGAGGTCTCGGAAAGTGCATTGGCGGGAAGGCGTGTCAACGAAGGTACCATTTTGGTGAGGATAGAGCCTTCCCGATATGATGTGGAGTTTGCCGGATCAGAATTGGCCGTCAAGGAGGCCGAGTTGGCTTTGTGGCAAGCACGCAATGCAAATCTTTTGGCGGAAAAGCAGTTCAAGCGCGATGGTCGTGAAGCTCCCAATGCACTTGCTCTGAAAGTCCCGCAGCTGGAAATCGCCAACGCCAACCTGAAAAGTGCCAAAGCACGAAAGATCGCAGCAGAACAAAAACTTGCCGACACGATTATCGAGGCACCTTTTTCAAGTTTCGTAACCGAGCGCGCGGTCAGTCCTGGTCAATCAGTCAATGTTGGAGACAAGTTGTTGCGATTGGTCGATGACAAGGTCTTTGAACTTTCCCTTCATGTAAGCTCCAAAGATTGGGCTTTGCTAGCCCATCCATTGAAAGGGCAATTGGCAGACATCATCGATAAGGACGGAAATGATCTGGCAAAGGCCGAAATCCGCGAAGCGGCGGGGTTTCTTGATGAAAAGACACGTCAACACAGAATCTTTCTGACCATCGATGCAAAGCGAAATACTCGAATCCTCTCAGGTGATTTCGTGAAGACCTCGCTGCCCGGTAAGCATATAGCGAACGCATTGTCCTTGCCAGAAGCGGCTCGCACACAAGAAGGTTATGTCTGGTTTGTTGATGCACAATCACGATTGAAGCGGATAAGTCCCGACATTCTGTTCCGGACCAAAGGAAGGATTATCATCAAGGCTCCCGATCTGACTGACCTCACCGATTATCGCGTTGTGACAATTCCGCTGGCATCCTTTCTTCCAGGTCAAAAGGTGCAGCCACAAAAGACCCAAACTGACAAAACCGCAGTGAAGGAGGCGAACTGATGCATGCGCTCACCGCCTGGTTCATCCGCAACCCAGTCGCCGCTAATCTGCTGATGGCATTCATATTGTTTCTTGGTGCGTTGACTCTCTATGGCATGCGCATTGAAGGGTTCCCGCGTATCCCCCCGGAAAACATCACCATTACCACCTTTTATAACAATGCAACTGCCCATCAGGTCGATGAGTTGATAACCCGCAAGATAGAGAAGTCACTGGAAGGACTTGCTGGGGTCAGAAGCGTTACATCTAGCTCTAAAAATGGCCTGTCAACAATATCGGTTCGCCGAGCAGGTGGGCAAGACTTGCAAAAGCTTCTGGATAAGGTTCGTCTGCGAATTGATGGTGTCATCGACCTTCCGAACAACGTCAAACGTCCAGTTATTGATGCCAGCGGTTACAGCTTTCCGGCGCTTTATGTCAATCTTTATGGCCAAACGGATCCGGTAACCTTGCAGGCCCTGTCCAAGCGGCTGAAACAGGAGTTATTGTCAGAGCCCGAGATTTCGCGTCTCAAGATCTGGGGCCTTCATGAACAGCAAATACGCATTGAAATCAAACCACAGCTAATGCTGCGGCACAATCTCACCATTGAAGAGGTCGCTGCAAAGATCCGTGCCCACTCCCTCAATTTCCAGGCAGGAAGGCTCAGGACTGAAGGGGGCGCCATCTATCTGCGAACTGACAGCAAAGCCAAGTTTGCAGATGATTTTGCATCGATTCCCATTATCGAGCAGCCGTCTGGTGCGCTCATCACGCTAAGGGATTTGGCCGTTATCAAAGATGGTTTTGCCGAAGGAGACTATCTGTTCCGCTTCAATGGCGCGCCTACTTCGGGCATGGAGATATTGGTTGGAGCAAAAGAGAATCTACTGACCATTTCCGAAGTGGTGCACAAGGTTATTGATCGCTTCAGGCTGCAATTGCCCCAGAATGTACAGGTAAGTATCTGGGGAGATAGCGCGGGCTATATCTCAGACCGCCTTGCCCTACTGCAATCGAATGGCCTGCAAGGCCTGATGCTGGTGGGGATCATTCTGGCACTGTTTCTCAATGTCAGGCTGGCATTCTGGGTTGCAATGGGCATACCGGTTTCAGTACTTGGAGCCCTTGCTGTTTCCGGGTCCAAATGGGTGGACTATTCCCTCAATGACATAACGACCTTCGGCCTGATCATTGCTTTGGGCATTCTGGTTGATGATGCCGTTGTGGTTGGCGAAAGTGTTTTTGAAGAAAGACGCAAGATCAAAAATCCGATTCTTGGTACGGAAGCCGGTGTCAGCCGAGTTGCGGTCGCAACTGTGTTTGGTGTTCTGACCACCATCGCCGCCTTTTCTCCCATGTTGATGCTGGACAATCCCCTGGGCAAGGTGCTTGCCAGCTTCTCAGGCATTGTCATATTGGCGCTGATCTTCTCGCTGATCGAGAGCAAGTTCATTCTGCCCGTCCATCTGGCTTCTATCGATCTAGACCGCAAGAGCAGGTTCTTGCCAGCTTTGATATGGGGCAAAATACAAAACGGCGCAAAAGCTGGTCTGATGTGGTTCCGAGACACGATCTATGCTCCATCGTTACGATTGGCCATTCGACACCGTTATGCCTTCTTGATCCTTTTCATAGCTTTTGGCAGCCTTGGACTGGGTCTGATCGGCCTTGGTAAGATCAAGACGACATTTTTGCCCGAGGTGCCGGGCCAAATCATATCTGTCGGCATGGAAATGGATAAACGCGCACCTTACAGCCTTACCAAGAAAAACATGGAGCAGATCGAGGCGATCGGATCCGCTCTTAACAAGGAGCTACAACATCAACATGGACTGGATGAACCACCCATTCGAGTATCTTTTGCCATTATCGAAAGTGCACAATCTGCGATGTTGTTTGCAGAATTGTTACCCGTAACCAAAAGGCCGGATCTGCCCATTCTGGATATTGTCAGGGAATGGCGCGAACGGACAGGCGTGTTGGAAGGAGCCGTCAGTCTGCAATTTTCCGGTTCTGAAGAGATGTCAGGAGGGTTTCAGCTCAAGTTGAAATCACGCGACCCGGATTTACTGGCTTTGGCAAGCACTGAACTGCGCGCGTTTCTGGCGGGTATTAAAGGTGTTCACAATATCCGGGACGGTATGACACCGGGACAGCCAGAATTCGACATCAGAATCAGACCGGAGGCCGGCAGTCTAGGCTTTGATAGCCAAAGTCTGGCGACACAGATCGGCTACGCTTATGGCGGATTAGAGGTCCAGACTATTCAGCGTGGCGATACGGAGGTCAAGACCTTTGTGCTCAACGATATTCAGGCACGCAACGATCTTTTTGATCTAACGAACAGTCAGTTGCGCAACAAGCATGGGGAGTGGATTCCCATCAAATCCGTCACGGAAATCTCTGGGCACTATGTGTCTGGTTCCATCCGACGCTCCAATGGTATGCAGGTCAATCAGATACGAGCGACCCTCGACAAATCTTTTGCTTCCCCAAGCGAGGTCAGCCAAGCGGTGTTCGAGCAATTCTGGCCGGAGATACAGGCTAGATATCCTTCCGTCGAACTGATCAAGGGGGGTGAGTTGTCCGAGATCGTCGAAATCAAAGGCGGTTTGGTGAGAGCCTTGATCCTGGCGTGTGTTCTAATTTATGTCCTCATGGCCGTGCCACTGAAATCTTATTGGCAGCCGGTTGTTATCCTTGCCATTGTTCCGTTCGGTTTCGTAAGCGCGGCTTTTGGTCACTTGATTATGGATCTGCCGCTCTCTCTTCTGTCCTTTTTCGGCATGCTTGCCCTCACGGGTGTCATAGTAAATGACTGTCTGGTCATGATCACGCGCTACAATCAAGCAAGAGAACAAGGGCTTGATGTCACAACCTGTTTGCATGAGGCAGGGATTGGTCGATTCCAGGCTATTTTCCTGACCACGACAACGACTGTCATGGGCCTTCTACCTCTGATCTTGGAGACATCGGAACAAGCGCAATATCTCATCCCGGCAGCTGTGTCTCTGGCATTTGGTGAGATTTTCGGCACCATGTTGACCTTGATCCTTGTGCCCGTGTTGCTAGCCATCTCTGAAGATGTAAAAGGTCTGGTTGGCAGTAGCACAGCGCAAGCCAGTCCAACAAAGCGAGTAACCTCCTGACTATCCTCGACACTACCCCCACTTGTTCCAAGGAGTTCTCCCATGAAAAATGCACGTTTCAATGCCAGCCTTGTCACACTCCTGTCTGGCTTCTGGATCTCGCCCCTTTATGCGGGCGGCGCCATGACGGTCGATATCTCCAATATCAAGTCAGATAAGGGGACCATCTTTTTGATGGCCTTTGCCGCAGAAAAAGCCTTCAATGCAAAAGGTTCGCATCAAAAAAGAAAATACCCCGGTATTGTCCGTCGAAAGATGCCTTCTCAGTAAACCATTTCAAGGCATCCTATGGGTCAAGCTTTTATGCCGTTGGTATTAGACCTCCGCATTCCATAGGATATACGGCTATCGGTTGCGCAAAACGAAACGCAGACATAGGTGCCTCATGGCAAGACTACTCAAACTTCGCCCCCGCTTGAGATCCGACAGACCTTTGACCTTGAAAGGTCTGCTTAAAGCCTTCTGGCCACAAATAGGCATCACATGGGCTATGACTTTGCTGGACGTTGGATTGACTGCTCTGATCCCTCTCCTGATGGGGCGCGCCATCGATGACCTTCTGGAAAGTGACTACACGTCATTTTTGCAGTTGGGGGCCGTGCTGTCGGGCCTGATATTGTGTGGTACCCTGCGACGAGTTTACGATACCCGTGCTTACGGTCTGATGCGGGTTGAGCTGGGCAGATCACTTGGAGCCCGCTCCTCGGGCCTGCCGGTCTCCAATCTCAATGCCCGGCTGGATATGGGGCGGGAACTGGTGGACTTTCTTGAAGAGGAAGTACCTGAAAGCTTTACCGCTCTGCTGAGCATGATCGCAGCCGTAGCTATCCTGATGAGCTTTCACTTCGCGTTGGCAGCAGCCTCTGTTGCAGCCTTCTTTGCCATGCTGGCCATTTATGGCATGGCTCACGCCCGCTTTTTTCGTCTCAACAGGCAACTTAACGAACAAACAGAAAGACAGGTCAGCATCCTCCAGACCGGCAGGTCCTCGCGTTTGGGAGGGCATTTGATGCGGCTACGAAAGTCAGAGATACAGATCTCGGATACCGAAGCGCTGATCTATGGACTGATATTTGTAGTCTTGCTAGGGTTGGTCATGTTCAATCTCCATTTCTCAACACAGCATATTACGGCCAGTATCGGCGTGATCTTTGCCATTGTAACTTATAGCTGGAATTTTGTGGAAAGCGCGTTGGCCTTGCCGATGACATTGCAGTCGCTCTCGCGTCTCAGTGAGATCGTATCCAGAATAAATCAACCTCTCGACACAATATGCCCCAATACAACTTCAGAATTTTGAATAAAACGAAGTCATTCAAAACGCTCAAGTCCTTGTCTTCACACATATCCTTGTGCGAAAACCGCACGCAATTTTCGGGGATAAGCTCTAGGGTTTGCTGAGTATCATCGAGCATTGATGATTACCGAGCAAGCATAGATCATGGCTTTGAAGCTTTCATCTGTTTTGTCTGATCGCATAGCGATACGCTTGAACTCTTTGAGTTTGCCTAAGAAATTCTCGATCAAGTGTCGCGCTTTATAAAGCTCCAGATCGATTCTCAAAGGCTCTTTGCGTTGCGGTCTTTGGGATATGCAAATGAGTGCCTTACGGTCCTTCAGTCCCTCTTTAGCGCCCTGACCGTGACGATGAACGTTAACAATCGTGCCGTCAATCATGACATATTCCATGTCCGGCTCATCACTCAAAGCATTGGGGAAGACTGATGCTCAACACACCCTAAACCCCTATCCAAAAAGCCACAACACTCATTTGGGTGATGACATCGAATGGGCACCAAAAAATTGTTTTGAGCATTTCATGCTTCAGCCTGATGTGCGGATGATCAATTGTCCTGGCAAGCGAATGATATCTTTGGATGAGCTGATATCATCGAGCAACGTGAGCAAATGCTCAACCATGTCTTCCAATGGTTGCTCGTAAGAGGTCAGGTCATAAGCAGGCGCTGCCCCCAGATCGATATTGTCAAAGCCAATGACGGCAATGTCATCGGGAACAGATAAGCCTAAATCATAGCGAATGGCATCAATTGCCCCGAGGGCCATCACATCATTTTCGCATAGAAGAAGATCCGGGGTTTCTTTTGAGTCCACACCACCCAGATAATCCAAAACAGCTTGCCGGGCCAAATCCCGACTATAAGTGGGAATGGAGAAAATATACGGGTCTGGTTTGCCAAGGCGTTTCAGTTCCCGAGCAAAGGTGCGCTTGCGCAAAAGGCTGGTGGAATGGGTAATAGGACCGGCAAGAAAAGCCGTTTTCTCAAACCCGCGCTTCAAGGCATGGGCAACAATTTCCCGAATTGCTTTTTCATTGTCACAACTGATTGAAATGGTGCTGTCATGGCTGCTTTCGCGGGCAAAGACGATCAGCTTTTTCATGCGCTGTGCCCCAAGAGCGGTGGAGAGCAATTCGTCACTAAAGCCGGTACCCATCACAATGGCGGCATCTGCCCGGCGCTGGGATGCATTGAGCAAGGCATCTGTCGGACTGTGAAATTCCCCGATATTGATCAACAATGCCACAAGCCCCTTCTTTTGCAAGGCATCGGTCAAATGTTTGAGTAGAGGCAATTTATAGGGATTATCAAAATCATCAATCAAAAGGGCAACCAAATGGGTTTTGTTGCCTGCCAAACTGGAGGCCAAAAGATCTGGCGCATAGCCCAATTCTTTGGCTGCAGCGAGCACTTTATTGAGATTTTTCTCAGAGATAGACGCATCACGCTTAAAAGCCCGTGCAACAGTCCAGCGCGAAACCCCTGCCAGATTGGCAACATCCTGCGCCGTTGCATTGCGCCCAAAAGCAGGACCGTTTTCGGAAGCATGGTTTGGATCACTCTTTTGATGTTTGTCTGTTGCATCTGCTTTCAAGGTGTTTTTCTCGTTCCGTTGATCCACACTTTTATTGCCTATCTATGCTGAGTATCGATTGGCCTTAAAAAATTCAAGGATAATTGAATATACAGTTTTTTGCTCCCGTGTGCAAAAATTCTTGCACGCGGGAGCAAAAAACTGTATTGCAATAGAAAGAACAAAGAATAAAACAATCTGAAACAGGGCAGAGTTGGGCTTTAATCCGCGTCATTCAAGACGATCCAACCATCGCGCCCAATCATCAGAGCGTGAGAAATGCGCAAAACAAACCATGCTCACGCTCCCCCTATTCTGGAGGCCGCAAAGCCCGATGCCGCGCCCTTTACCCCAAACGAGGGCGATGGATTTGACTGCTTTGTTGTCGACCAGATTGTCCAGAGCCTTAAAACTCTGAAGGCTCTTTCATTGATGAATGAAAGAGCATCTATCAGGCTTTGAAGACATATCGTCAGCAAGGCCGACCGGATAGGTGGAGCTGTCCGGCACGTCATGAAGAAACCAATAATTCCTTGGGAGGGAATATGAAAAAGCTATTGAAAACCGCCACTGTTGCTGCCTCACTGGCCTTTGCAGCCCCAGCTCTTGCTGCCGATATCATTGTGGTCTCGCATGGTCAGGCCAATGACCCATTCTGGTCTGTGGTGAAAAATGGCGTGGAACGTGCCGCAAAGGATACGGGCGCGAAAGTCAGCTATCGTGCACCTGAAACCTTTGACATGGTTGCCATGAGCCAACTGATTGACGCTGCGGTCAATCAGGAGCCGGACGGACTGGTGGTGTCCATTCCTGATGGCGATGCCCTTGGCCCATCGATCAAACGGGCGGTGGAGGCAGGCATTCCTGTCATTTCCATGAATTCCGGCTCGGATGTCTCCAAAAGCCTTGGCGCTTTGCTGCATGTGGGTCAGGAAGAATTTGATGCAGGCAAAAAAGCCGGTGAAAAATTGGCTGGCATGGGCGGCAAAAACGGCATTTGTGTGAACCAGGAAGTGGGCAATGTTGCGCTTGATCAGCGCTGCGCAGGCTTTGCTGAAGGCTTTGGTGGCAAAAGCAAAGTTCTGCCAACCAGCAATGATCCGGCTGAAATTGAAGCAAAAGTGAAAGCTGCACTGGAATCTGACAGCTCCGTTGATACCATTATGGCCTTGGGTGCAGCAACCGCAGGCGAGCCGTCTGTTGCCGCAGTCAAAGCTTTGGGTCGCTCCGGTGATGTCAATGTGGCAACATTTGATATGTCCGCTGGCTTCCTTGAAGCGGTCAGTGCGGGTGAAGCCTCTTTTGCCATCGATCAGCAGCAATTCCTGCAAGGCTATCTGCCTGTGGTCTTTTTGGCTATGCATGCTGAATATGGCCTGATGCCGGGCGGCAATGTGGCCTCTGGTCCAAATCTGATCACCAAAGAAAAAGCTGGTCAGGTTGTTGAATTGTCTGCCAACGGCATTCGCTAATCATATAAGACAACAAGCCAGCAGGACGGGCAAACCGTCCTGCTGGCACAGGATGATTGGCACCCCAATATGCCAATCGGGCTTGAGCCCTTTCTATAGGCTCGCCCCTTTGTCCCTCAGTCCGCAACAATGGGAGACACCGAATGTCAACGACAGAGCCCGTCATGGTTGACGAACGGATCAAACAAGAAACCTTTATCGCCCAGTTGATGAAGCGCCCGGAACTGGGTGCCATTGCCGGGGTTGTTCTGGTCACGATCTTTTTTCTACTCACAGCTGATGAAGCCATGTTCACTTTGCAAGGTTTCATGAATTTCATGACCCCCGCTGCCCAGCTTGGAATTTTGGCCATTGGTGCCTCTTTGCTGATGATTGGAGGGGAATTCGATCTCTCGCTGGGATCAATGGTGGCCTTTGCTGGCCTGTTCTTTGCCGCCTGTGTCGTTAATTTTGGCACCTCCCTTTTTGTTGCCATTCCCGCCACCTTGTTGTTTGCCGCTCTTGTCGGGGCTGTGAATGGCCAAATCGTTTTGCGCACAGGTCTGCCTTCCTTCATTGTTACATTGGCTTTTCTGTTCATTTTGCGCGGCCTGTCCTTGGTGGGTCTAAAGCTGGCAACCGGTGGCTCCACTCAATTGCGCGGCGTGCGTCAAGCGGTTGAAAATGATCCGTTGACCGGCTTCTTTTCTGGCGATGCCTTTGCAGGTTTTTTTGTCAGACTGGCTGAAATGGGATGGATTGATACCTTCAAGAATGGCACGCCAAAGGTGAAAGGCGTTCCGGTAGAAATTCTCTGGTTTGTAGTGCTGGCCTTGCTGGCCACCTATATTTTGCTGCGCACACCTGCGGGTAACTGGATTTTTGCCTCTGGCGGAGATGCCAATGCCGCTTCTAATTCCGGTGTGCCAGTGCGCAAGGTCAAGATTGCCCTCTTCATGGTCACCGCCTGTTGCGCGGCGCTGCTTGCCATCATTCAGGTGATTGATGCAGGCTCCACCGATGCCCGCCGCGGCTTTCAGAAAGAATTTGAAGCCATCATTGCCGCTGTGATTGGCGGCTGTCTTTTGACCGGTGGTTATGGATCTGCCATTGGCGCTTTCTTTGGTGCGACCATTTTTGGCATGGTGGTGATTGGCCTGACCTATACCAATTTCGATCAGGACTGGTTTCAGGTCTTCCTTGGCGGCATGTTGCTGCTGGCGGTGTTGTTTAACAACATGATCCGTAAACGTGTAACCGGGGAGCGCTGATCATGACCAAACCAATCATTCACATGGACAAGATCGAAAAGCATTTCGGCAATGTCATTGCTCTGGCCGGTGTCAGCTTCGATGTCACAGCGGGCGAATGCCATTGCCTGCTCGGCGACAATGGCGCTGGTAAATCCACTTTCATCAAAACCATGTCCGGCGTCCATAAGCCAACCGCAGGCGATATCCTGTTTGAAGACAAACATATGGATTTTGACAGTCCGCGCGACGCCATGGAAGCAGGCATTGCAACGGTTTATCAGGATCTGGCCATGATCCCGCTTATGTCTGTGACCCGCAATTTCTTCATGGGGCGCGAACCAACCAAGGGCCGGGGCTTGCTCAAACGCTTTGATGCCGAGACCGCCAGCGACATCTGCATGGAAGAAATGCGCAAAATGGGCATAAATTTGCGTGGTCCAGATCAGGCTGTGGGCACGCTTTCTGGCGGCGAACGCCAGACCGTGGCCATTGCCCGTGCGGTCTATTTTGGTGCCAAGGTGCTGATCCTTGACGAGCCGACTTCGGCTTTGGGGGTGCGTCAGACCTCCAATGTGCTGGCAACGATTGACCGGGTGCGCGATCAGGGCATTGGGGTGGTTTTCATCACTCATAATGTGCGCCATGCTTTGGCGGTGGGGGACCGCTTCACGGTGCTTAATCGTGGCAAAACCCTCGGCACAGCCAAAAAAGGCGACATCACCCCGGATGAATTGCAGGATTTAATGGCTGGCGGTCAGGAACTGGCCGAACTGGAATCCTCCCTCGGCGGTACGATCTGATACCATTCTCGCCGGGCCGAACGGAATGAGACCTGCAGCCCGGCTTCATAACGCTCCCCATGCGAAAGGACGCTCTTGCATGACCACTCTTCGATTAACGGCTGCTCAGGCCATGGTCCGTTACCTTGAAAATCAGTTGAATGCAGACGGTGAGCGCTTCCTTGAGGGGATATGGGCCATTTTTGGCCATGGCAATGTCGCAGGTCTTGGGGAAGCTCTATATCATGCCAAAGATCGCTTTCCCACTTATCGCGGCCATAATGAACAAACCATGGCCCATGCGGCCATTGCCTATGCCAAGCAATCCAAACGCAAACGCGCCATGGCTGTGACCTCATCAGTTGGACCTGGTGCCACCAATATGGTCACCGCTGCGGCCCTTGCCCATGTCAATCGCCTGCCGGTTTTGCTGATTCCCGGTGATGTCTTTGCCAACCGCGGACCCGATCCTGTGTTGCAACAAATTGAAGAATTTGGCGATGGTACGCTCTCGGCCAATGATTGTTTCAAACCAGTCAGCCGCTATTTTGATCGCATCACTCGCCCAGAACAATTATTAACCGCTTTGCCCCGCGCCTTTCGCACCATGACAGACCCGGCAGATTGCGGGCCTGTGACACTGGCTTTCTGTCAGGATGTGCAAGCAGAAGCCTATGATTATCCGATAGAATTTTTTGAGCCCAAAAGCTGGATTATCCGTCGCCCTGCACCAGATGCACAAGAATTGAAGGCCGCCATTGCGACAATTTTGGCCGCTAAAAATCCGGTGATTGTGGCCGGTGGGGGCGTGCATTATTCTGAGGCTTGCGAGGATCTGAAAAAGTTTGCCCATCGCTTCAATATTCCGGTGGTGGAGACACAGGCTGGCAAATCCGCCCTTGCATGGGACGATGATATGGCGTTTGGCCCCGTTGGGGTGACTGGTTCTGCTTCTGCCAATCAGATTTGTGAAGAGGCTGATCTGGTGATTGGCATTGGCACCCGGTTTCAGGATTTCACAACCGGCTCATGGGCGCTTTTCTCCAAACTGCAAAAGCTTCTGGCCATCAATGTCCAACCCTATGACAGTCACAAGCACCAAGCTCAATCCTTGATCTGCGACGCCAAGATTGCCTTTGCTGCTTTAAGCGATGCGTTGGGGGCTTATAAAGCCAATGAACGAAGCCAGCAAATCCGCTCTGACTGGTATGATGCGGTCGATGCTATCACCAAAGCCCCAAAATCAAGTAGCAATGATGCGCCAACCGATATGCAGGTGATTGGTGCGGTCCAGCGCGCAGCCGATGAGACCAGTGTCGTCATGTGTGCCGCAGGCACAATGCCGGGTGAATTGCACAAGCTTTGGAAAGCCTATAATCCCGGCGCGTATCATATGGAATATGGCTTTTCTTGCATGGGTTATGAAATTGCCGGGGCAATGGGCATCAAAATGGCCCAGCCAGAGCGCGACGTGATCTGTTTCACCGGGGATGGCACTTATATGATGGCCAATTCCGAACTGGCCAGTGCCGTGATGATGGGCATAGATTTCACAATCGTTGTTACGGACAATCGCGGCTATGGTTGTATCAACCGGTTGCAAATGGGCTGTGGCGGGGCGGAATTTAACAATCTTCTTGATCATACCCTTCATAAATATCCAAGTGCCATCAATTTTGCCCAACATGCCGCCTCTATGGGCGCAAAATCTGTGCATGTGTCTTCCATCACTGACTTGGAAGCCGAACTGGCAACGCGCAAGCAAGGTGGCGTCAAGGTTATTGTGATTGATACAGACCCCTATCCCAGCACCGAGGCTGGAGGCTATTGGTGGGATGTGGCTGTGCCGGAAGTCTCAGAGCGTGAAGAAGTCCAACAGGCGCGCCTGGCATATATGAAAGCGCTGGCAGCCCGCAATTAGAAGGCAGCTCTATAGGACTGAGAGCAGGAATGGGCTTTTATTTTTTTGTACATGCATATTCAAAATTTGACTTGACCATAATTTTAGGCCAATCAGTCACTTTTACACACAACAAGGCGTTTAAAAGACCAAACTGTCCTATGATTTTCAAAAAACAAATGGGTTAGCCTCTGAATGGAGGTTCATTGATATAAGTTAGTAACTTATTGAATTTAAAGAAAATATCATTATATTTCAATATGGTAGAAAATACTAATTTAGCAATTTATAAAGATAATGTTGAAAATTCTGCTCATCTGTAAGGAGCTTGTTAACTCTGACTTACTAGCGTCAAGAGGAATATGACTTCGCCCCCAACTGTCCAGCATGATCTTTTATGCGGGAGAAAAATATGATCAAGAATTTGTCAATCACAACCAAAATAGTTGCCGTGAGCTCTGTCGCTTTGGCAACAGTCCTTGCTGTGGGCATTGCAGCCATTGGATGGCAGGCACAAGGCATCACCCATGATTTGTCTGTCAGTGAAGCCGAAACCGTCGCCGACAAACAAGTTGCAGAAGTGCGACTGACTTTGGAAGAAGGCCTGATCGTCTCCCGAGGCATGGCCTATGCGTTCGATGGTTTGAAACGCTCCAATGTCACCGATCGTCTGGCATGGATCAATGTGGTTGAAGATACTTTGCGCAAAAGCCCGCGCATGAGCGGGACATGGAGCGTGATCATCAATAACAAGCTGGATGGGCGCGAAGCAGACTTTGTCAATACAGACTTGCATGATGAGACAGGGCAATTCCGCCCCTATTATTATCGCAGCGCTGATGGCTCGATTGGTTATCGTCCAACGGGCCTTGTCGACAATCCAGACAAACCCGCATCCTGGTATGATGTTCCTTATAAGTCAGGCAAGGATTATGTGACCGAGCCCTATACCTGGGAAATGGGCGGAAAAACAGTGGTGGGTGTCTCTATCGCCTCGCCAGTGCATGATGGCAATAACGCTGTGATTGGCATTACCGGAACCGATATCATCCTGACCGAATTGTCCAAGAAGCTGGGCAAGGTGAAACCTTTGGGAACTGGCTCTGTCCATATGCTGTCTCAGGCTGGCAAATGGATTGCTCATCCTGATGCATCTTTGTTAGGCAAAGACTGGAAAGAAGGCCGTTCCGAGCAGGATCTGGCTTTTTCATCCCAGATTTTAAATGCTGTGAAAAATGGCAACAGCTTTTCCTATCATGGCTATTCCAATAGCCTTGGAACAGAGGTTCTACGTGTGATCAAACCCGCCAAAATTGGCGATACCGGCGCGTCTTTTGCCCTTGTTGTCAATGTACCGCTTGATACATTGGATGCGGCCAGTTTTGATCTGATCACAACAGTTGCGATTGTGGGCCTCATATTGATCCTGTCTGTCGGCTTGGCCTTGCTGATCGTCGGGCAAAGCATGATCAAACGTCCGCTGGAGACCACGATCAAGTCCATCAAAGACCTGATCAATCGCAATTATAGTGCAAAAATTTCCTATACGAACCGCAGTGATGAAGTGGGCGAAATTAACAAGGCTCTTGAAATTTTCCGTGAAAAATCAAAGCAAGCCGAGGAATTGAGCGCCCATCAAGAGCAAGAGCAGCGCGAGCGCTTGGTGCGAGCTGAAAAAATCAAGGAACTCACCGTTGATTTTGAAAGCCAGATCACAAGCTTGCTCGATATGGTTGGCAATTCCGTTCAGGATCTGAACCAGACTTCAACAGTGCTGACCAATGGTGCAGACAGCACCGCCCATCAATCCAATGCTGTGGCAGCCGCTTCTGAAGAAGCCTCTTCCAATGTGGAAACGGTTGCATCTGCCGCAGAAGAATTGTTTGCATCCGTCAATGAGATTGACCGTCAGGTTGATCAATCAAACCAGATTGCGGCCAATGCAGTTGATCAGGCGCGCCAGACCAATGACAAAATTGAAGGCCTGTCTTCCGCGGCCAGCCGCATTGGGGAAGTGGTCAAACTGATTACCGATATTGCCGAACAGACCAATTTGCTGGCATTGAATGCCACCATTGAGGCGGCCCGCGCCGGGGAAGCTGGAAAGGGCTTTGCTGTTGTGGCCAATGAGGTGAAAGATCTCGCAACCCAGACTTCTAAGGCAACCGATGAAATTTCTCAGCAAATTCAAGCTGTTCAGTCTGAGACCGATGGAGCTGTGTCGGCCATCCATACCATTGCGGATACCATTGAGCAAATGAACCAGATTGCTGCCTCCATCTCAGCCTCAGTGCAAGAGCAAGGACAGGCAACACAGGAAATTGCTCGCAACATTCAGGAAGCCTCTGCTGGCACTCAGGAAGTCTCCTCCAATATTGCAGGCGTTTCTACCGCTGCGGCAGAAACAGGACAAGCCGCCCGCATGGTCAGCACATCCGCATCAGATTTGCAGTCAGAAGCTGCCCGTCTGCGTGAAGGTGTTCAGACATTCCTGCAAAATGTGCAGAAAGTTGCCTGATAAAATATACAGCATAGTGTCTGTGCTGATCCAAAAAAAGCCCCGCAGATACAGTCTGCGGGGCTTTTTTCGTGCCGTTGGTATTATACCAATCAGGATTGTCCGGCCCCCGGATTGCGATATTGCGCGGCGGTGATAAACTCGCCAAATCGTTCGCACCAGACGACGACACTGTTATATGCCGCGATGTCAGTATTGGGTGGCAAAGTAACAATGAAATTGTCAAAAGTCTTGATATCTCCCACCTGAAGCGCTTGCTCTTTGATCTGGAGAAACTCGTCTTCATCTTCTACAAATTTCGGGGTCAGATATAATTTATAATCGGGCCCGGGAGACACTTCGCCCATCAGGCTAATGGCTTGAGATGAGATGGAAAATTCTCCCTTGCCCCAATGCAAAAAGTCACTGCCTTTCAGCCCCTCTTTAATGCTCACTTTATAATTAGCGGTCTCCGCAACCGCTTCCACGGCCTCATGGCTGGGGCCTTCCGGTTCTATGAGAATAGGCAAGGCATAAATACCCCCGGCAAAACCAATGGCAATGGCTAGCCCGTGACTAATGAGAAACAAAAGCGGTTTCTTCATCTTCATCTCCATGCAAATTTGAATTGCATCTGTTATAAACGCAATTGAAATTAAATAAAAATACTTATTTAAAAAATTTATAATTTAGAATTATTTGAATAATATGAATTCTCATGTTTACTATGTGCAAATTAATTTTTCTTTTTGAAAAAATAAAATAAAACCATCATAATGACTATGTTTTTATTTGTGAAATAACAATATTAAGGATTTTGTTAATTATATTTCTACTTTTAATAATTAGAATTTTCATGTGGGGGCGAAATCGGGATTGGTTTCATTCGTATGAAAAGAGCACAGTGATATGCAAATTACGATCGCCAAGAGGCTGTATTTTCTGGTCGGAATTTTCTTTTTAGGATTGGCCGCAGTTGTTGCTTCGTTGAATATAGAATCGAGCATCTATTTGCGCGCACAAAAAGCCGCAGAGCTTGAGAGTCTGGTCAATAGCGCCCATGGCATTCTCAAAGCCAAGGATGCAGCGCATAAAGCTGGCAAGCTCAGTCTTGCTGAGGCCCAAAGTCAGGCAATTGAAGCCATTCGCGCCATGCGCTATCGCGGCAAGGAATATTTCTGGATCAATGATCTGGACAGCAAGATGATCATGCACGGAGCCAAGCCATCTTTGGAAGGCAAAAATCTGGCCCATCTGGAAGATGCCAATGGCGTAAAGATCTTTCTAAACTTTATCAAAACGGTTAAAGCAAATAGCGAAGGTTATGTCGGCTATATGTGGCCAAAGGCTGGCAGTGATGTGCCGATTGACAAATTGTCTTTCGTGAAAGGATATGCGCCTTGGGGCTGGATTGTTGGCACCGGCGTTTATATGGATGATTTGGATGCC
The DNA here is from genome assembly GCA_025800145.1 of Cohaesibacter sp. Lineage (GTDB taxonomy): Bacteria > Pseudomonadota > Alphaproteobacteria > Rhizobiales > Cohaesibacteraceae > Cohaesibacter. The sequence continues at coordinate 6,802 of JAOXSH010000035.1, read as the reverse complement.
TTGCTCTGGAACAGCACCCAATTGGCCATTCTATATGGTTCGCTTGTGATGCTGGTCTGTGCCTGTGTGGCCTGGTTTACGTTGCGAAAAATTGTTCCCCCCTTGCATGAATTGAAATCCGTTATGGCCAATCTGGCTGCGGGACGCAATGTGGAGACGATCCCATCGATCGAGCGTATGGACGAATTGGGTGCCATGGCTCGCACGGTCGAGACCTTCCGTCAAATGACACAAGAACGGCATCGTTTAAGCCAAGAGCAGGAGAAAACCACAGCCCGGCAAGAAGTGCGCCAGAAGGAAATGCATCAATTGATCCGTCATTTCCGTTCAGAAGCTGAACGGGAGCTGCGCTCCGTCACTCAAAATATGGGGCGGATGCGCGAAACGGCTGGCAATTTGACCAATCTGTCTCAATCAACAGCCAGCCGCTCGTCCCAAGCCCATGAAGCGGCAACCCTTGCCTCTTCCAATGTGCAGACGGTTGCAGCAGCCAGTGAAGAATTTTCTGCCTCTATTTCCGAAATTGGCCGTCAGGTTGAACAGGCAACCAGTGCCGTGAATGAAGCGATGGTCACCACTGGCAATGCCAATGATCGCGTGGCCAGTCTGGCTCAGTCGGCTCAAGAGATTGGAGATGTGGTCTCCCTGATCCGTGATATTGCCGAGCAAACCAATTTGCTGGCGCTCAATGCCACAATAGAAGCGGCGCGCGCCGGGGAAATGGGCAAAGGCTTTGCCGTTGTTGCTTCCGAGGTCAAGGAATTGGCCACCCAGACATCAAAGGCAACCGAAGAAATTTCCCGTCAGATCGGCTCTATTCAGGATTCAACTCAGGAAGCCGTTCAATCGATTGATGAAATCGGCACCACCATTGAGCAGGTCAACAGCTTTACGGCCTCCATTTCCAGCGCCATTCAGCAGCAAAATATGGCAACGTCCGAGATTACTGCGTCCATTCAGGAAGCCGCACAAGGCACCCAATCTGTTAGCCAGGATATTGAAGTGGTGTCAAACTCGGTAAGCCAAACCAATCAGGCGGTGGATGAGGTCAATGCAGTATCCTCTGACGTTGACCAATGTGCCAAAGGTTTGACAGACACGGTTGACCAATTCCTGAAGAAAGTGGCCACGGCCTAGGATGGTCTTCTCAATCGCCTTGTTAAAGAGAAAAGATCGAAACTTTAATCAAAAAGGGCGGCGAAAGCTGCCCTTTTGCATTTGCACAAACTGAACAATGGGCTATAGAAAACAACTTATATCAATAATTATCTCAATAACGTGGTTTAAGGCGAAAAATGGCGGCAAATAGACGTGGCGGACGCCCTCAAAAGCCGGGTGCAAAGCGCCAGACCAATAAATTTTCGACTCATGCGGGCTCTGGTCAGAGCGCTGGATTTGCGGATCGCAAAACAGAGAAACGCACGTTCAAACCGGGCCGGATTGTCAAACAGGGTGCACGCAAAGCGGATGCGTCCAAGCCAGACAACCAGATCACCAGCAAGCAAGAGGCGCGCGAGCCTTTTATTCTGCCGCCTCGCCCTGAAGGCCCTGCCCCGAAGCGCTCGCCCTTCCAGCTGATGGTGAGTGAACCTTGGGATCATTATGCCCTCATTGATATGGGCCATGGCCGCAAACTGGAGCGCTATGGGCCTTATCATTTGATCCGCCCGGAACCGCAAGCTATGGGTAGCCCCTCTTTGCCAGAAGAGATCTGGGACAAGGCCGATGCGACTTTTTCCGGAGATCTGGAAGAAGAAGGGCCGGGCCGCTGGAAATATCCCACGCCTCTTGGCGAAACATGGTCAACCCATTGGGATGACATTCGCTTTCATGGCCGTTTTACCGCCTTTCGGCATGTTGGTTTTTTCCCCGAACAGGCCGCTCACTGGGCATGGATGGAACAACAGCTTCAAAAAGCCTATCTTGGGCGCGCTCCTAAAGTTCTCAATCTGTTTGGCTATTCTGGAGTTGCCTCTCTGGTTGCCGCCCGTGCAGGCGCTGAGGTCACCCATGTGGATGCCTCAAAAAAGGCTGTGGCCTATGGCAAGGAAAACCAGATGCTGGCCGGTCTGCAAGACAAGCCCATACGCTGGATTGTTGATGATGCCATGAAATTTGTGCAGCGGGAAATTCGGCGCGGCAATCAATATGACGGAATCCTTCTGGACCCGCCCAAATTTGGCCGTGGCCCCAAAGGCGAGGTTTGGCAGTTATTTGAAATGCTGCCCGAAATGCTGGATGCTTGCCGTCAGATCCTCTCGCCACAAGCTCAGTTCTTTACGCTGACCGCTTATGCTATGCGTGCTTCTTATGCCGCATTTGATGAATTGATGCTGGAGATCATGACAGGGCACGGCGGCATAGTTGAGACAGGTGAATTGATGATTGCCTGCGAGGGGAGCGAGCGCCGTTTGGCAACATCGATTTTTTCACGTTGGCGCCCCTTGGAAAAAGACGAGCAAGGATATTAGGACATGGTAGCGCATACAGGTCTGATCAAGGAAATTACCGCCGTCTCAAACCAGCATATCAAGGATATTCGCACGCTGGAGCGCCGCAAGGTTCGCAACCAGACTGGCCTTTTCATGGCCGAAGGCCTGCAATTGGTGGCCTTTGCTGTTGAGGCGGGCTGGGAAGTGGAAACCCTTGTCTATGCCAAAACAATCAAGACCCAGCCTTTGGTTGAAAAAGTGGCAGCCAAGGTTTATGCGCGGGGCGGGCTGATCTTGGAGGTTTCGAAGCAAGTGCTGTCCAAATTGACCCATCGTGACAATCCCCAGCATGTCATTGGCGTTTTCAAACAACGCTATGGTGATATGGCTCAGTTGGCAAAGTGTGACGGCGATATGGCGGTGGCGCTGGAAGGCATAAAAGATCCGGGCAATCTTGGCACAACCATTCGCACCGCAGATGCCGTGGGAGCCAGTGCGCTCTTGCTGATTGGCGAAACCACAGATCCTTTCTCTCTGGAAGCTGTGCGCGCCACTATGGGCTCGATTTTCCATATGGATATTTACAAATGCACCCGTCAGGACTTTCTGGATTGGCGTACCACTTGGCCCGGCGATATTATCGGTACCCATTTGCAAGGCGCGGTTGATTATCGCACAATCAAGCCAAAAGAGCCTTTGATGGTGATGATGGGCAACGAGCAATCAGGCTTGCCCGATGACATGGCTCAAAGCTGTGATCATCTTGTCAAAATTCCGATGGCAGGCAAAGCGGAAAGCCTCAATCTGGCAGTTTCCGCTGGCATTACACTCTTTCGATTGCGAGAGGGGAAATTGGGTCTATAGCCTTCCTATAAATGCATTCAATATGCATACAATATGATCTTTGACATGAAAGGCAGCATATCCGACCCTCTCCCCTTTCAGACCGCTCATGAGGGTGCCCGACGGGTGGTCTGAAAGGGGAGAGGGCCGGCTCAGGACTTTTATACCAACGGCATGAAAAAACCATTGACATCAAAATCAATAAGAAATGATAATTTTCTGCGACATTTTGCCCTTTTATCACCTCTTGCACTCTCTTTAAAATAAATCAATAAACATACAATATGCTATCAATTAGAGCATGTTCCCGAAAAGTGCGTGCGGTTTTCGGATCAGAATATGCTTCAAGCAAAAATGAGAGCATTTTGAATGATTATCTATTTGCTCAAAATGCTCTAGCTGCGCGCGAGGCACAATGGTGGGTAATGGCGCGGTAAGATATCTGACCGCGCCTTCAGGGAGACAGACAATGACAGCGCAAGCCCAAGGGACCAGCACGGGCAGTGTTGAACTTTACGAAAAAGCACCCAAGATATTTCCGCAAAGCGTCAAAGGGCGGTTTCGGACCATAAAATGGGCCTTTATGATTTTTGCTTTAGGGCTTTATTATTTTCTTCCCTTTGTGCGCTGGGATCGAGGGGAAGGCGCGCCCGATCAGGCGGTGTTGATCGATTTTACCGCCAACCGGTTTTATTTCTTCTTTCTGGAAATTTGGCCGCAGGAATTTTATCAGATTACCGGCCTTTTGATCATTGCATCCCTTGCCCTGTTTTTAATGAATGCTTTAGCAGGTCGTGTCTGGTGCGGCTATATGTGCCCCCAAACTGTCTGGACTGATCTGTTTTTTGCCATTGAGCGCTGGATCGAAGGCGACCGCCGCGCCCAAATGCAGGCACAAAACCAGCCCCTTACCGCCAAGCGCCTTGGCCAGAAAAGTCTGAAACATTTTCTCTGGCTGATGGTCGCTTGGTGGACCGGGGGTGCATGGGTGCTGTATTTCACGGATGCGCCAAGCCTTGTTATCGATCTGGCAACCGCTCAAGCGCCAATGGTCGCCTATGTCTGGATTGCCATTCTGACCTCCACCACTTATGTGCTGGCCGGTCATATGCGCGAACAGGTTTGCCTTTATATGTGCCCTTGGCCCCGCATTCAGGCGGCCTTGACTGATGAATGGGCGCTCAATGTTACCTATCGCACCAATCGTGGGGAACCGCGTGGATCCCTCAAGCGCATGAAAGCGCGCAAAAGCGAAGGATCGCCAGCTGGTGATTGCGTGGATTGTGGTCAGTGCGTTGCGGTTTGTCCCACAGGGGTGGATATTCGCCAAGGCTCGCAAATGGGTTGCATCCAGTGCGGTTTATGCATCGATGCTTGCGATACGATCATGCATAAAATTGGCAAGCCCCGTGGTCTGATCGATTATGAAACCGACATCAATATCCAACGCCATAGTGAAGGCCTTACAAGCCTATATAAAGTCCTGCGCCCCAGAACACTCATCTATTCTGCTCTGATTTTCCTCACCGCAGGCCTGATGCTATTTGCCCAACTGAACCGTCAACTGGTTGATTTGAATGTCTTGCATGATCGCAATCCACTTTTCGTAACCTTATCTGATGGATCAATCCGAAATGGCTATACGATACGTATCCTCAATAAAGCAGAAGAAAAGCGCGAATTTGCCATTTCGCTCATCGGTGAGGGGCAGGCCTATTCCATGCGGGCCGTTGGGATAGAGAGTATGGACCCTCTCTCATTCTCAGTCAGTGTAGGGCGAAACCAAACCAAGGAACTCAGAGTGATGATTTATGCGCCCAAAGGTGCAAGGCTGGAGCAGTCGCAACCCGTTGAGCTTCGTGTTACAGATAAGAAAAGCGGCGAATTTGATCGCGTTACAGATTTCTTTCGGGCACCATAAGGCTCTCTTCCAACGCACCCACAAGAGGCAGAACAAACATGGTCAAGGTTACATGGAAGCCCTCTATCACAAAGGAAGAAGGGCCAGCTTATTTGGCAATTGCCAATGCATTGGAAGCTGACATTCTGTCTGGGGCAATTTCTGCCGGTTTGCGTTTGCCGCCCCAGCGCTCTTTGGCTGGAGTTCTGGGACTGGATTTTACCACCATCAGCCGCGCCTATGCCGAGGCGCGGGCACGGGGCCTTGTTGAAGCGCGCGTAGGGCAAGGCACTTATGTGAAATCCATTCAACCAACACAATCAACGGCTCCTGCCACTCCGGGCCTTATTGATATGGGCATGAACCAGCCGCCGCCCTTTGACAATCCGGCTTTGCAAAATCGGATGACGCAAAGCATGGCCTATGCCCAACAGGCGACTAGGCTGGATCTTTTGATGCGCTATCAGATTGCCGGCGGCACAAAACGCGACAGAGAAGCAGGACGACAATGGCTATCCCCCCTTTTGCCGGATCTGGAGCCGGAGCGATTGATTGTCAGCCCCGGTGCGCAAGGCGCCCTGCTGGCCATTCTCTCACAACTTGCCAAGACGGGCGATGTGATTTGCACCGAAAGCCTGACCTATCCGGGGATGCGTGCGCTCGCGGCACAATTGTCTGTCACGCTTCATCCCTTGGTTATGGATGATAGAGGCATTGTGCCAGATGCCTTTGAAAAAGCCTGTATTGAGAGCAAACCCAAAGCGCTTTATGTCACTCCAACCCTGCATAATCCAACCACTCTGACCATGCCTATGCAGCGCAGGCAAGCCCTTGCGGCCATTGCCCAGCGCCATTGCGTGCCCATCATAGAAGATGATGCTTATGGGGCCTTGCCATCTCAAGCCGTACCACCTATTGCAACCTTTGCGCCTGATCTGACTTATTATATTGGCAGTTTGGCCAAGTGCGTCTCACCAGCCTTGCGCATTGCCTATCTTGTGGCACCAAATGCAGAAAAAGCCGCACATTTGATCAGCAGCCTACGGGCAACCGCCTGTATGGCCTCTCCCTTAACTGCCAATCTTGCAAGTCAATGGATTGAGGATGGCACAGCAAAGGCAATTGTCACCGCCGTGCGGCAAGAAACCATTCATCGCCAGAAATGTCTCCAATCCTATCTACCCGCAGACAGGATCCAGACCGACCAGCACGCTTTTCATGCCTGGTTGTCCTTGCCTTCTCAATGGCAAAGGGGAGAATTTATCACCCAATTGCGCAGCGCTGGCGTCAGTGTGGTTGGTAGTGATGCCTTTGCTCATCAAGACGCACCTCAAGCGGTTCGCCTTGGATTGGGCTCTCCTGATAGCAGAGCCGATCTGGAAGCAAGCCTGAAAATTATTGCTGACCTGCTCACACGAGAACCGGCTTTGAATATCATGGTGGTGTAGGCTCATGCCCGCTCTTTAGCGTTGGTCTTATACCAATGGCACGAAAGATTAACCCATATGACCGGATTTTATTGGCTTTCTGGTAAGAAGCTTTTGCTGCCATGGTCTGGTTGACCACAAAGCAAGAGCGACGCAGTCCAGAAAGCCAATAAAACCGGCCTTCGGTGCCTTGAAATGGC
>JAOXSH010000034.1 GCA_025800145.1 Cohaesibacter sp. | reverse complement strand
CGGGCCATCTCCTCTTCCCAACCGGTTTGATCCTTATAAATATGGGCGAAATGGATCATTTTGTTGGGAAGGGTGGCGGGTGTTTCTGCCAGCTCTTTCAGCCCTAAAATAATGGCATCTTCTGGCGCATTGACCCAAGAGCGACTGTCTGCCATAGCACAGCCCACAGCGGCATAATCGGCATTGGAAAAAGCGCGCTTTTCGCTCATTTCAACTGTGATTTCAAAGCCTTTTTCGATCAGGGCTTGTGCATTTTTTGGGGTGAGGGCCGTGCGGCGCTCGGTGGCGCGATCTTCATCGCGAAGCCAGAAATGAACCATAAGACAGCTCCATCAGATCTTTCCCCCTGATAGAAGGAAAGGGGGCAGGGAAGGGATTGGTTGTTTGCACCTTAGCGAAATAAAATACAAATGATAGGGGGAGCCGAGAAGGAATAAACAATCAGTTCTGTCTTATCCGGCAAATTGCCGGAATTTGATCTATCAGGCTCTCAGGTCTTTTGGCCGAATAGCAAGGTCATGAATCCTGCACCAATGAGAAAACCTGCTCCGATATGATTGGTTCTTTGCAGGCTTTTGGGATGGTACAATCGTTGGCGCATACGCCCTGCCAGCAAGGCCCATAGCAGGGTGTTGATGGCGGCAAGCATGACAAAGGTTAATTCCAGAATTGCAAATTGTAGAAAAGCCGGTTTGACGGGATCGATGAATTGCGGCACAAAGGCGATGAAAAAGACAATGCCCTTGGGATTGAGAGCTGTCACAACAAAGCTGTTTAGAAAAATAGACTTGTTGCTCAAGGGCGTTTTGTTTGCCTTGATGTCTTCCAATTCGCTTTGATCGCGCCATAATTTTAGACCAAGCCAGACAAGATAGAGCGCGCCTGCCCATTTCATGGCTGTAAAGAGAGTTGCTGATGTGGCAAGCAAGGCCCCAGCGCCCAGCAAAGAGACTGTCATGGCGGTAAAATCACCCAAGGCCACAGCGGGGACCGAGGCCCAGGCTGTCTGTTTGCCTTGTCCCAAAGCATAGGAAATGACCAGCAAGACCGTTGGTCCGGGAATGGTCAATAGGGTGATAGAGGCAAGGGTGAAAGCCAGCCAGAGATCTAGAGCCATGATGTTTCCTTTGTTTTTCTCAAGCAAACGCAGCTTTATGGTTTTTTGGCAAGAGCAAAATGGGTCTTTATCTGGTTTGAAAAGCTGGGGATGAGTTGTGTTCAATTTTGAGGATAAGATCTGGAAAAAGCCTTGGATAAATTGGGATAAACTGGGATCAAAGCATGAAATTGCTCTTCTAGGGATTTGGAAATTTTCCTTTTTGTTAAGGCTTTTAGAAGTTTTGGGAGTCTATTTTTTGTCTATCTGCTGCCCTTTTGTTTTGGGGAAGCCTGTGTATTGAGTAGCTTTGCAAGAGGTCAATCCTTCTGATGGTCAAACATGTCTTTTTTGATCTGGATGGAACCCTGACAGATCCAAAACCGGGAATTGTCGGCTCCATTCGTTACGCCCTTGATCAATTGGGAATTACAGAACAACCGCATGATCTGGATTGGTGCATTGGTCCGCCCTTGCAGGAAAGTTTTGTTCAGATGGTTCCAGAGCATCTGGTTGATGAGGCGATTGTTGCTTATCGCCATCGATTTTCTGATGTTGGCCTGTATGAAAACAGGGTCTATGACGGGGTTGAGGAAATGTTGCAAATTGTGCGCGATTGCGGCGGTGAATTGTTTGTTGCGACCTCGAAGCCTCATATTTTTGCGCGCAAAATTCTCGATCATTTTGGTTTGTCGCCGTTTTTCTCGCATATTTTTGGATCAGAACTGGATGGCACCCATGCCAATAAGGCAGAGTTGCTTGCTTATGCCTTGCAGCAAAGCGGGGTGGATCCGCATTGCTCTTTGATGATTGGCGATCGCAAACATGATATTGTCGGGGCTCATGCCAATGGCATAGCGTCGGCCGGTGTTTTATGGGGCTATGGCAGTCGGTGTGAATTGCAACAGGCTGGCGCGCAATGCATTCTCTCCCATATGCGTCATCTTGGTTTGTTGGCGCGGCGTGGGGCTATTGGTGCCGATTAAGTATAGTTGTGCTTGTTGCGTGTAAAACAGTCTCTTTGACCAGATTCATTATAAGTCTCTTCAAGACTCTTATTGACCTTTGGCGATTTTGCGCGTATGAGAGCGGCATTCTCTGAAAGCAGAATGACAATTTGAGCACCCGAGCAGGCCCCGAACCGGTATAAAGAGAGCCCGCAGGTCACCATCCGACAGCGCGATGCGCCCTCGGGTGTTTTTTTGCTATGTGGTTTTGGCTTAAAATAAGCCTGCCTCTGGTCAAAAGGCCGCTCGGACCCCAGATTAGATAGACTGCAACGGGATTTTTAAGGAGCGATATATGTTTGACTCTCTATCAGATCGCCTAAGCGGCATTTTTGACAAGCTTTCAAAGCGTGGTGCGCTTTCGGAGTCTGATGTCAATTCTGCGCTGCGCGAAGTTCGCCGGGCTTTGATCGAGGCTGATGTCGCTCTGGATGTGGTGCGCAGTTTCACCGAGCAAGTCAAAGAAAAGGCTGTTGGTGTAGAGGTCATCAAGTCGGTTAGTCCGGCGCAAATGGTCGTCAAGCTGGTTCATGATCAATTGGTCGAGATGCTTGGCTCTGATGGGGCTGTGATTGATCTGAATGCGCCGGCCCCCGTTCCCATCATGATGGTGGGCTTGCAAGGCTCTGGTAAAACCACCTCAACGGCCAAAATTGCCTTGCGCTTGCAGACTCGGGACAAGAAAAAAGTCTTGATGGCCTCCCTTGATACGCGCCGTCCTGCTGCACAGGAGCAGTTGCGTGTTCTGGGCGAGCAAAATGGCATTGAGACCTTGCCCATTGTCGAAGGTGAAGGGCCAACCCAGATTGCCAATCGCGCGATGAATGCCGCGCGCCTTGGTGGCTTTGATGTGGTGATGCTTGATACGGCTGGCCGTATTCATATTGACGAGCCGCTTATGGTGGAAATGGCAGAGGTGAAAAAGGCTGCCAATCCTCATGAAATTTTGCTGGTTGCCGATAGTTTGACCGGTCAGGATGCTGTGAATGTTGCCAAAAGCTTTGATGATCGTGTTGGCATTAGTGGCATTGTTCTGACCCGTGTTGACGGTGATGGCCGGGGTGGTGCTGCCCTTTCGATGCGAGCGGTGACCGGCAAGCCGATCAAATTGTTGGGTGTTGGCGAAAAAGCCGATGCCTTGGAAGAATTTCATCCTGAGCGCGTTGCTGGCCGTATTTTGGGCATGGGTGATATTGTCTCGCTGGTGGAAAAAGCGGCTGAGACGATTGATGCGGAAAAAGCCGCGCTTGCTGCGGAGAAATTGCGCAAGGGTAAATTTGATCTGGAAGATCTGAAAGAGCAATTGGGGCAAATGTCCAAGCTGGGTGGCATGTCCGGCATTATGGGTTTGATGCCCGGCGTTGGTAAAATCAAAAAGCAGATGGCTGCTGCCAATATGGATGATTCCATCGTCAATCGGCAGGTTGCTATTATCAATTCCATGACACGTCAGGAGCGCCGCAATCCGGCTTTGCTGAAGGCCAGCCGCAAAAAGCGCATTGCAGCAGGGGCCGGGGTTCAGGTGTCTGAGGTCAATAAATTGCTGAAAATGCATCGTCAGATGGCCGACATGATGAAGATGCTTGGCAAGAAAAAAGGCGGTCTTGGAGGATTGTTTGGTGGCGGTATGCCGCAAATTGATCCAGCGGAACTGGACGCGATGCAAAAGTCGGGTCAGATGCCTGATATGGGTGATTTGGCCAAAGGATTGCCGGGTGGGGGACTGCCCTCAGGATTACCAGGTGGATTGCCGGGTGGTTTGCCCGGTGGGCTACCAGGCCTTCCCGGAATGGGGGGACCGAAATTCCCGGGTCTTGGCGCTATGCCGGGCAAGGGTAAAAAGAAACGCTGACAATGGGCATGTCCCTTTGTTGGCTCTGAACAGATAGGCCATGTCCGACTGATCGGGCATTTCAATGGTCTTAAGATATAAGCCGAACTTTGAAAGGAAAGTCTATGGCTCTTAAACTTCGTCTGGCTCGTGGTGGCTCTAAAAAGCGTCCTTATTATCGTATTGTTGTTGCTGACGTTCGCGCTCCTCGCGATGGTCGCTTCATCGAGAAAGTTGGCACTTATAATCCATTGCTGCCAAAAGATTCTGAAGAGCGCGTTACTTTGAAAACCGATCGTGTTGAGCATTGGTTGAAGCAGGGTGCACAGCCAACAGACCGTGTTTTGCGTTTCCTTGATGCTGCTGGCCTTGCCAAGCGTTCTTCTCGTAACAACCCGAAAAAAGCTGAAATGGGTGCAAAAGCCAAAGAGCGTCTCGAAGAGAAGCGCATGAAAGAAGAAGAAGCCGCTGCTGCTGCCGCAGAAGCTGCTGAAGCATCCGCAGAATAAGATCTGTCTGCTTTTCAAGGGAGTGTCGGTTTATACCGGGACTCCCTTTTTGATTCTGATGAAGGGCCAAAGCGTCCTTTATCCTCTTGTTTCGGGATGGATTGAGTTATGGCAAACAAGCCTGCAAATGAGCTGGAAGGTAAAGTCTGTATTGCGCAAATCGGAGCACCCAACGGGGTGCGCGGCGATGTGCGGGTTAAATTGTTTTCCGATGATCCGGCCAGCCTGACGGCCTATGGGGTTTTGCACAATGCTGATGGTCGCCGGTCTTTTACGGCCTTGTCAGCGCGGCCACAAAAGACCGTTTTTATTGTGCGATTTGCCGAAATTACCTCACGCAATGAAGCGGAAAGCCTCAATGGTACCAAGCTTTACATTGATCGGGATGCATTGCCGGACTTGGATGAAGAGGAATTTTATTATTCCGATCTGATAGGTTTGCGGACCGAGCTGGAAGATGGTTCTGATTTTGGCACCATTTTAGCTCTGCATGATTTTGGTGCAGGGGAACTGCTTGAGGTTGCGCCGAAAAAAGGCAAGAGCCAGTTGCTGCCTTTTACCAAAGAAGTGGTGCCGAGCATTGATCTTGCATCTGGCAAGGTGGTTCTTGTGCCGCCAGAGGGCTTGTTCGATGGAGATGATGCTCTTGAGAGAGGCAAAGAGGGACAGGCGGCGGATTTGTCTTATATGGCTGACGAGTTGAAACCGGATCAGGATTAGAGGTCTGTTATGAGCGAGACAATAGTGCCTTGGAAGGCCACTATTATGAGCCTTTATCCAGATATGTTTCCCGGTCCTTTGGGCACCTCTTTGGCGGGGCGTGCGCTGGAAAAAGGCTTGTGGTCTTTGGATACTGTTCATATTCGTGATTTTGCGCAAGGCAAACATCGCAATGTGGATGATACTCCTTCTGGTGGGGGGGCTGGAATGGTGTTGCGCCCGGATGTGATTGGGGCTGCCATTGATCATGTTACAGAGGTGGGGGATATGCGTCCGCGTATTTTGCTTTCTCCGCGGGGCAAGCCATTGACACAGGAAAAGGTGCGTTCGCTTAAAGAAGCTGGCGGAGCGATTTTGCTGTGTGGCCGATTTGAAGGGGTTGACCAGCGGGTGATTGATAGCCGTCAGCTGGAAGAAATTTCCATCGGTGATTATATTCTTTCAGGGGGAGAATTGGGCGCTATGGTGTTGATGGATGCCGTTGTGCGCCTGTTGCCCGGTGTGATGGGCAAGGTTGAAAGCGGTGAGGATGAGAGCTTTGAAAGCGGGCTTTTGGAATATCCCCACTATACGCGGCCGACCCTTTGGGAAGGCCAGGAAATTCCTGAAATCCTGACCTCTGGTCATCACGGCAAGATTGCAAAATGGCGTAAAGAACAATCCATTGAGCTGACCCGTTTGCGTCGTCCAGATTTGTATGAGATCTGGAAAGACGGGCAGACCTAGAGCATTTTGAATAACGACGTGTTTATTCAAAATGCTCTAGTCATGATGCCTGATACCAACGGCATGAAAGGTTGATCCATAGGATGCCTTGAAATGGTTTACTGGCAAGGCGTCTTTCGACGGACAATACCGGGGCATTTTCCTAGAAAAACAACGCAGCTCAGTGAGCCATTTCAAGGCACCGAAGGCCGGTTTTATTGACTTTCTGGACTGCGCCGCTCTTGCTTTGTGGTCAACCAGACCATGGCAGCAAAAGCTTCTTACCAGAAAGCCAATAAAATCCGGTCATATGGGTTAATCTTTCGTGTCGTTGGTATGATTGGGCATTAAGCGGGTCGCGAAAAAGCCGTTAGCATGTAAGGCAATAGATCATGCTCTTCTGGAAGGGCGAATTTCTTTTCCAGATAGGTTCCCAACTCTCGCAGATTCATTGCTTTTGTGGTTGGGGTGTCAAAATTCTCAAAAGCCATGGACCAGCGTTTGAAGCGACGCATTTGGATGGAGCGATAGTCAAGAATAAGCATATTCTTGTGGCGGGGGTCTTTTGATAATTTTTCAATCAACATATCCAGCGATTCTTCTTCGCCTTCTACTGTCTGGCAGAAAGATCCATCCTTATAGATGAGTAATCCTGTCAGGTCTTTTGCTTTGTTATTCTTCTTACATTGCGCAAGAAGTTTTTTTAGATCCTGAACTTTTAGAAAATAGGTTTGGCTGGAAAAGTAAATGACTCTCTTTAACATCTTCATTACCCCCATAGTGATTGTCCCTATGGAAAAGATGATTAAAAAATTATTTTATATCAATTTATCTATAATTATTTAGAATAAAAATTTAATTTTTGAATTATCAATTTCTTTTATTTTGTTTTTATGAAAATTATAGAATTTAATTCTTCAAATATATATGAATATTCCGCAATATTTATTTTTTTATTTTGATTCTATATGGTTACGCTTTGGATTTTGCTATTCTATAGCTTTAAAAGAAGCGCTTTAAAACGCTTCTTTTGCCAATATGCCTGTTCTTGCTGTCAGACTTCAATTTCGACTTTGCCAATGGGGTTGGAGCAACAGGCAAGGATATAGCCTGCTTCGACATCATCTTCCGAGATACCGCCATTATGGACCATATGGACATCGCCTTGGGTTTTCTTGACTTTGCAGGTGCCGCAAACGCCAAATGTGCAACCGGAAGGGATATTGAGGCCAACGGAGCGGGCAGCGACAAGAATGGTGTCGGTTTCGGCTACTTTTGCTGTGACCCCTGATGTTGCAAAGAGGATTTCTGCCTTGTTGTCATCATCTGGGATGACATCATCCAGATCTGGCTGATCGGCTTCAGTTTCGACCGGTGCGCCAAAGCTTTCCTGATGATACTTGTCCATATCAAAGCCAAGGCCGGACAGGGCGTCTCTTACTGCCTGCATGAAGGGTTCCGGTCCACAGCAATAGACTTCGCGCTCCAGATAATCCGGGGCCATGAGGCCGAGCATCAACTGGTTGAACTGGCCTTGATAGCCAGTCCATGGGCGATAGGGATCGGGTTCCTCGACAACGAATTTCAGATCCAGTCCCTGTGAGCGGCTGGCCATTTGTTCCAATGTCTGTCGGAAAATGATTTCTGAAGGCCGTTTGGCGCAATTGATGAAAACAATATCGGAATCATGGCCTTCATCCCACAGACAGGCGGTCATGGACATCATGGGGGTGATGCCTGATCCGGCAGAAATGAAGAGAAATTTATCGGCTTTGCTGCCAGCATTGGTGAAGAGACCGGCAGGGCCCATGGCTTTGATTTGCATGCCGGGTTTGAGATTATCCAACATCCAGCGGGTGCCAATGCTGTCAGCCTGGGCTTTTGCTGTGATGGTGATGGATCTTGGCCGGGAAGGGGAAGAAGAAATGGTATAGGTGCGGTGAACAACGCCACCCGGTTCATTGGGTGCTGGAAGTTCCAGCGTCAGGAATTGTCCTGCATCATAGGAAAAGAGCGCCCCGGATGGGGCGCGAAAAGAGAAACTGGCCGTATTTGGCATTTCTGGCACAATCGAGACACATTCCAGCATCTCGCTATCTTGCCATATCGCTTCTTTGGGTGCTGTTTGATCCATGATGACCTACTCCGCAGCGATGGCTTTAGGGGCCAGTCGGCTGGATAATGTATTGCAATACCAATTGACAAATTGGATAACCCCGCCTTCATGGCTTGGGGAATAGGGGCCGGGTTCGTAAGCCGGGCTGTTGATGCCAAACTGGTTGTCTTCTACCACCTGCCGGTCTTCGTCATTGGTTTCGATCCAGACTTCGGTCAGGCGTTTGAGATCGTAATCTAAGCCTTCGACAGCGTCTTTATGGACCAGCCATTTGGTACTGACTTCTGTTTCGGTGGCGCTGATCGGCGTCACGCGGAAGACCAGAGAATGGTCAGAGAGGTAATGGTTCCAAGTGGTTGGATAGTGGAATTGCATCAGGGATCCTGCATCCTTGAACGGGATTGAGGAATTTGGTTTGATGACGGCCACTTTGCCATCCATTGTGTAGCTCTCGCCGGATCCAAGCAAAGGCGTGCGCACAAAGCGCCAGTCGCCCATCGCGGCTTCTTTATAGGCTGATGGTGCGCCAATGGCTTCGCAACGGGCAACATGTTTGATCAAAAGCTCTGGATCTTCGCCATCCAGTGAGTTGCCGGTGGCATTTGGATCTTCGGGGAATGTGCGACAAAGTGAGGGATGGTTGCCAGCGCAATGGTAGCATTCGCGGTTATTTTCCCAAACCAGTTTCCAATTGCCTTTTTCGATGATGGTGCTTTCAAAAGCGACTTTGGAATTTTCCAGATCATGGAGAGCGAGATAGGATTCCATCTCGGCACGGAAGGGGGCAAAGTCTGGTGCATTGTCTGCCAGACAGATATAAACAAGGCCTTTGACAACTTCGCAATGGACTGTTTTCAGGCCATGATTTTTTGGATTGAAATCCGGTCCCATATCACGGGCCCACAGGAGTGAACCATCCAGCTCATAGGTCCATTGATGATAAGGGCAGACCAATTTTGGAGCATGACCTTTGGCGGCTTTACAAATGATGGATCCACGATGGCGACAGCTGTTGTGAAAGGCGCGAATCTCATTGTCTGCTCCTCGCACGATGACGACGCGGTAAGATCCCACTTTATGGGTGACATAGCTGCCCGGCTTTTCCAACTCACAGGCAGGAATGGCAAAGAGCCAGTCACGATAATGGATCATTTCAAGATCGATATTGAAAATATCAGGATCGTTGTAAAAGGCTTGTTCCAAGGCATAAGCCGGGTTTCGCCGTGCCAAAAGGCTTTGTATCTTTTCCATTTCAGGTCCTAGTGCCGCGCCCCGCGGCGTTGTTGGTCAAGCGATAGGAGGGCTGTGTGCGGCGAATGCAATGAGGATTGGCCGAACAAAATGCCCCCACCACCACCCGTGGTTTGACAGATTTGCAAGGCTGGTTTCCGGACTTGGAAGGGGCTTTCGCCCTGGTTTGGCACCTTCCCGGGATCCTCATCCCAGTGGTTGTTTGCCATCCCTTCCTTCTTTACCGTTGCGGGGGCAGTGCCGGACTTTCACCGGCTTCCCAATTCTCCGCATTATCGTGAGATAGCGCGGCACCTTGACACACTTAGAATACGGATCATATGCGGAATTTATGGATTAAAAGCGACATTTGCACGTATGATACAGACGTTTTTATTTTTAAAAAATTGGACGGGATTGCATTGTTGCTAAGAGCCTGATTTAAAAGTCCTGAGCCAGCCTAAAAGTCTCACTCGGAGACGTTTAAATCGGGCATTAAGGCTTTTTTGTGATTTTAGGGTTCTGCGCATCATGGACTGCGAAATGGATCGGGATTTGCCTGAAATATTGCCAAAATCGGCAAAAAGACACACTTTTGGGGGTGACAAAGGCAAAGAGTTTGGCTAAAGAACGCCAATCTGATTTCCAACAAGTACGGCGAACCGGCCCTTGTGGCAAGTCGAGCAAGCTGAAACAGCTCGGTGGGACTGCATTGGACGCTCTGGGCGTGACTATACAACAAGAGTGAAGATCATGAATATCATTCAGCAGCTCGAGCAAGAGCAAATGGCAGAAATCGCTGCCAAGCGTGAAATCCCAGAATTTTCCCCAGGTGATACCGTTCGTGTGAATGTGCGTGTGACCGAGGGTACCCGTACCCGTGTGCAGGCCTATGAAGGCGTTTGCATTGCCCGTTCCGGCGGTGGCTTGAACGAGAATTTCACTGTTCGCAAAATCTCTTATGGTGAAGGTGTGGAGCGTGTGTTCCCGATCTTCTCACCAATGATTGACAGCCTTGATGTTGTTCGTCGTGGTAAAGTGCGTCGTGCGAAACTTTACTATCTGCGTGGTCGTCGTGGTAAATCTGCCCGTATCGTGGAAGCAACCAATTCCCGCGCTCGCAAGCTTAACGATGTTGCAAAAGCTAAAGTTGCTGCTGCCAAGGAAGCTGCGAAAGCTGCCAAGGAAGCTGCGAAAGCGGAAGCAGAATAAAACAGATTTGCTGTTTTATCGCAAAATTTTCAAAGGTCTGATGCCAATCCGGTGTCAGACCTTTTTTCTTTGCGCAGGCTTCCTATCTATAGGATACTTGAAAATAAGCGATATCGGCTGTTCTTTTAGATAAAACTATCGTTTGGGAATGCATTTCTTGTCGGATATTGCTTGACGTTGGCCCTCATTCTATCGCAATACAGTGTCAACATATTGTGACCCCGTTGGCAGGGATGGACCAATCCCGCAATGCCGATTGATATTGAGCTCATAAATGCCTGTAACGGTTTTTGATGATGTTCAATTGCTGGTCTCTCATCAACACTCTCTAGAGGACTGATAGAAAGCTATGTCTGAAGCGAAGACCCTTTATGACAAAATCTGGGATGCCCATGTGGCGGATCAACAAGAAGATGGTACCTGTCTTTTATATATTGACCGCCATCTTGTGCATGAAGTGACCTCGCCACAGGCCTTTGAAGGTCTTCGTATGGCAGGGCGTCAGGTACGTGCGCCTCAGCGGACATTGGCTGTTGTTGATCACAATGTGCCAACAACCGATCGCAGTCAGGGCATTGATGATCCTGAATCCAAACTTCAGGTGGAGACATTGGCCGCCAATGCTGCCGAGTTTGGTGTTGAATATTATGATGAGCTGGATAAACGTCAGGGCGTGGTTCACATTGTTGGACCAGAGCAGGGCTTTACTTTGCCCGGTATGACCATTGTTTGTGGTGATTCTCACACCTCTACCCATGGTGCCTTTGGCTCTCTTGCCCATGGTATTGGCACATCGGAAGTTGAGCATGTGCTGGCGACCCAAACCTTGGTGCAGAAAAAAGCCAAGAATATGAAAGTCGAAGTCACCGGCAAGCTTGCTGACGGGGTGACTGCGAAAGATATTGTTCTGGCGATTATCGGTAAAATCGGAACTGCTGGCGGTACGGGTCATGTGATTGAATTTTGCGGGGAAGCCATTCGCGATCTTTCCATGGAAGGCCGTATGACTGTCTGTAACATGGCGATTGAGGGCGGTGCGCGCGCAGGTTTGATTGCGCCGGATGAAAAGACTTTCGACTATATCAAAGGCCGTCCAAAAGCGCCAAAAGGGGCTGATTGGGACAAAGCGGTTGAATGGTGGAAGACGCTGTTTACCGATGAAGGGGCAGAATTTGATACGGTTGTCACGTTAGATGCTGCGTCCTTGCCTCCTGTTGTTTCTTGGGGCACCAGCCCTGAAAATGTGGTAACCATTGACGGCTCCACCCCGGATCCTGACAAGATTGAGGATGAGGCGCGCCGGGCCGCTGTTGCACGTGCGTTGGATTATATGGGGCTTGAACCCAATACCAAGATGACGGATATCAAGATTGATCGCATCTTTATCGGTTCTTGCACCAATGGCCGTATTGAAGATTTCCGCGCAGCTGCTGATGTTTTGAAAGGCCGCAAGATCAAAGATGGCATTCATGCCATGATTGTTCCCGGTTCCGGTTTGGTGAAAGATCAGGCTGAAGAGGAAGGTCTGGACAAGATCTTTATTGAAGCTGGTTGTGAATGGCGCGAGCCGGGTTGCTCCATGTGTCTGGCGATGAATGCTGACAAGCTTTCTCCGGGTGAGCGGTGTGCTTCGACCTCCAACCGTAACTTTGAGGGTCGTCAGGGCTTTAAGGGCCGCACGCATCTGGTCTCGCCTGCCATGGCGGCGGCGGCGGCTGTTGCCGGTCACTTCATTGATGTGCGTGATCTGGACTAAAAACAACCTTTTTCAAGCATTTGAGCCGGGCTTATTGTAGTCCGGCTTTTTTGTGCCTGTCTCTTGATTGTTCTTTGTATGAATGGTGTAAAACTATCAAATCTTTGTGTGGCCTTGCGTTAAATCCTGTGTTCTTTGCGTAAAGGTTGCTAGGCTTTATCGAAACTGATTTGAACCAGCTTGCATTGGCTTGTCTGGCTGATGGAAAGGCCTCGAAACAGAGGGTGGATATGATGAGCAAGATTACGACAAAAATTCTCGATCAGGCTGAGGCTGCAAATTTGGCTCCGCTGATTTCCGCTCATGCGCAGGAGCGCAAGCGCGGTGCACCGCGCCAGCCGGACCTTTATTATTCCGAAACCTTGCTCAATGATCGCACAGCCGAAGTTCTGGGCGCTTTTTTCGGCGATGAGCTGGCGGCATTTGCCACTTTCTTTGATTTGCCCGAAACGGTTTCCGGCAAGCGGGTCGGTCATGTTGATGTTTTGTTTGTGGGACAGGATTTCCGCAATAATGGCATTACAAAAGCTATGATTGAAAC
The DNA here is from genome assembly GCA_025800145.1 of Cohaesibacter sp. Lineage (GTDB taxonomy): Bacteria > Pseudomonadota > Alphaproteobacteria > Rhizobiales > Cohaesibacteraceae > Cohaesibacter. The sequence continues at coordinate 28,914 of JAOXSH010000034.1, read as the reverse complement.
CTTGGTAGATTTGGGACAAGAGCGGAACTGGCTGGAATTGCAATGGAATAGTCCTTCTGCCAGCCAGCAGGAGAAAATTGCACAGGTCTCCGGCCTGAGCAGCACCGCCAATGTTCGGGTTAGTGTTGGCATTCATGAAGATTTGACCAAGGTGAAATAAAGCTTTCAGGCTTTTTGATCCGTCCTTTTGAAAAGGCTCTCATATTGGTATGTGAGAGCCTTTTTTGCTATCCCAAAAAACGCCAGACCTTGGTGGAGCGAATTTCAAAATCTTCCAACTCTCTGGTCACAGGGACTTGATAGCTTTTTACCAGTTTCAGCCTGTCTTGAGGCAGATAGGAGCGGTTTGGATCGCCGATGAGGATTTTGGTGCCTTGTTGGGCTAAAGGCTCCAGCAGGGCGAGAACAGCCTTTGTCATCTCTGCATCATAAAAGACGTCCCCTGCCAGAAAATAATCAGGAGGGCTTTTGCAAAGCGCGCTGATTGCCCTGTCTGTCAGGATATTCTCAATGCTGGTTTCCACGTGGGCATGGTTCTTTTGGGCATTGATCTGGATGGCCTCTATGGCAAAGGCATCTATATCGGTGGCAAGGATGGTGTTTGCGCCGACCTTGGCTGCGGCAATGGCGACAAGGCCAGAGCCTGAGGCAAAATCAATGAGGCTTTTGTCTTGAAAGTTTGTTGGATTGTCCAGACAATAACGGGCCAAGGCTTGGCCGCCAGCCCATGCAAATGCCCAAAAAGGCGAGGGTAGGCCCAGTTCGGCCAACTCTTCCTCGCCCATACGCCATAGAGGTGTTTGGTCATCTGCCAGATGCAGGGCAATTTCTGGTGTTAATGGCACGGGCAGTAAGGCGGTATGATCCAGAATGAAGTGCCGTTTGTCCTTTATGCTGCCCATTCTATGTCCTGTTTCATGCCGTTGGTATTATGCTTCTATGCCAGCCATTTGGCAGATAATGGCCCATTCTTCCTCGCTGACCGGTTGCACGGACAGGCGCGAATTGTTGACCAGCACCATATTGGCGAGATCGGGATGGGCTTTGCAATCTTCCAATGTAACCGGTGTGACGACGGATTTGATGGCTTTGATATCTACGCAATGCCATTTGCCGGTGTCATCTGTGGTGTCGGGATGGGCTTCTGCGCAAACCTCAACCACGCCAACAATGCGTTTTTCATTGACTGAGTGATAAAAGAAGCCTTTGTCGCCGAGCGTCATTTTTTGCATATTGTTGCGGGCCTGATAATTGCGCACGCCGTCCCATTGTTCGCCTTCTTCGCCTTTGGCGAGTTGCTGGTCCCAGCCCCATGTATTGGGTTCGGATTTAAAGAGCCAATAAGCCATGAATGTGTCTCCTCACCATCTATATTATGCATTCAATGTTATGCGCTGGGTGCGCCGATAACCCATTTCCATGGTTTGATATCAACGGATTGAAACAGCTCTGCTTTGGCGTAAGGGTCCTGCGCCAAAAGATCTTTGAGGTTTTGCAGATTGTCTGCCTCACAGATCAGGCAAGAGCCGATCATGGCACCGTCATCATCGAGCAAAGGGCCGCCAATCTGGATGGAGGCTTCATTTTGGGCGGCAAAGGCCAAATGGGCATCGCGATTGGCTTTGCGATTTTCCAGTGCGCCTTCTTTATCGAGACAGGTTACGATGAAATGCATGATCTTTATCCTTGTCAGGGTGATTGTCTTTGCTTGTTTGTTGTTTAGTCCAGTTCGTGGCGCAAGGGGCGTTTCATCAAGCCCTCTACGGCCTCATCAATGGTAATGGATTGGTCCAATACGTCGGCGACTGCTTGAGCAACGGGCATTTCAATGCCTTGTTGGTTTGCCAATTCCACAGCAACGCGTGCGGTATAAGCGCCTTCGGAGAGTTTGGCACCGGGGCTAAAAAGCTCGGCAAGGCTTTTGCCCTCTCCCAAAGCAAAACCGAAAGAGAAATTGCGACTTTGATGTGAGGAGCAGGACAAGGTGACATCGCCAAACCCGGATAGGCCCATCAGGGTTTCTGATCGGGCACCAAGTTTTGCGGCGAGGCGCTGGATTTCTGCAAAGCCTCTGGTCATCAGGGCAGCATGGGCGCTGGCTCCCAATTGTTTGCCCTGTACGATGCCGCAAGCGATGGCGAGGACGTTTTTTAATGCGCCGCCCAATTGTACGCCGATCAAATCTGAGCTGGCATAGGGGCGAAAGCTGGCATGAGACAGGCTGGCGCAAAGTTGCTCGGCCAACAGATCTGTTTCTGCGGCAATGGTGACAGCGGTTGGTAGGTTGGCTGCAACATCTGCGGCAAAGGAGGGGCCGGACAGGACGGCGGCCTTTGATTGGGGCAGATAGTCTTTCAGCACTTCGCTCATCATGCGCTGGGTGCCTTTTTCCAGACCTTTTGCAGCCAGAATGACAGGGGTGCCCTTGCGCACGAAGAAACTGATTTCTTGCGCTATTTTTGCAGTTGTTTGGGCCGGTGTTACCAAAAGAATGCAATCAACGTCGGCGGCTTCTGTCAGGTCTTTGGTGACTTCTAGTGGCTGATTAAAGGTGATGCCAGGCAAGTAACGGGGCAATTGACGCTTGCTGGCAATCTGTTCCAGTGCTTCGGCGTTTCGGCCCCATAAAGTGACATCGCGGCCAGCGCGTGCGGCGTTTAAGGCCAAAGCTGTGCCCCATGCTCCGGCACCCAGAACAGAAATGCGTTGAAAGGGTGTTGTCATGCCTTGGCTCCTTTTCGGCCAGAGCCGATTTTTTGTCCTGCATTGGGGTCTAATGGCCAGCGGGGGCGAGCAGGTGCGTCAAGGGGATCGCTCATGCCAAGGGCGAGACGCTCTGCTCCTGCCCATGCAATCATAGCGCCATTATCGGTGCAGAGATTGATGGGCGGGGCGGTCATTTGTGCCTGTTCTTGTTCCAGCACATCATCCAATGCGGTGCGAATGGCTGTGTTGGCTGCTACGCCGCCAGCTACGACCAGTTGGGGGACTTCAATCTCGGGGAATCTGTCCTTGAAGTTTTGCAAGGCTTTGGACACACGGTCTTTGAGAATATCGCAAATGGCCGCCTGAAACGAAGCGCAGAGATCGGCCACGTCTTGCTCTTGTAAAGGAGCGATTTTTTCGGCTTCGCGGCGCAGGGCGCTTTTCAGGCCAGAAAAAGAAAAATCATAGCCATCGCGGCCTTTCATGGAGCGGGGCAGGGCAAAACGTTTTGGATCGCCTGTTTGTGCGGCCAATTCCACCTGTGGCCCACCGGGATAGGGCAAACCCAGCAATTTGGCGGTTTTGTCAAAAGCTTCGCCCAAGGCATCGTCAATGGTGGTGCCCCAGCGTTCATAGTCTCCAACGCCTTTGACCAAAAGAATCTGGCTATGGCCGCCTGATACCAAAAGCAGCAGATGGGGGAATGGTGCATGATTGGTCAGGCGGGCGGTTAAGGCATGGCCTTCCAGATGATTGATGGCCAAAAGGGGCAGGTTGTGAGCAGCCGCTATGGCTTTGGCGCTCATCAGACCAATCAGCACCCCCCCGATTAGGCCGGGGCCTGAAGTTGCGGCAATGCCGTCCAGATCTTTAAAATCCAGTTTGGCCTCTTGCATGGCTTTTTTGATGATGCCATCCAGTGCGGTGACATGGGCGCGGGCGGCAATTTCTGGTACTACGCCACCAAAAATAGCATGATCTTCGATTTGGCTCAGGACGATATTGGACAATATTTCCCCTTGCCCATTGTCATGGCGTTTGATCACTGCTGCGGCTGTCTCATCACAGCTTGTTTCAATTCCAAGTATGATCATGGGGTCGGGCTTCTGCTCCTGACTATGGGTTTATGATCTTGCCATTTGACGAAGTTTTCACTTGTGGTTTGGCTCATCGCTCCGTTAAGTGATGCTTTTAGAGCAATTGTCGTGCAATTGGCAGTATTTTATTGCCACTTGTGGCTGGCAATTGATCAATTTCAAAGAGCCAGCTCCATTTCGCTGTATAAGCGATAAGGACTTGTACACAGATTGCCCTCTTTTGCCTTATCAATCGAGAGAGCGATCAATCAATTCAGGGACCATGCTTTATGCCCTCTCAACTTGTAAAAATCGGTACACGCGGCAGCAAATTGGCTTTGGCTCAGGCTTATGAAACCCGGCAAAGGCTGATGGATGCGCATGATATGTGTGAAGATCAGTTTGACATTGTGGTCATTAAAACCACCGGGGATATGATTTTGGATCGTCCTTTGTCGGAAGTGGGCGGCAAGGGTCTGTTTACAAAGGAAATTGAAGAAGCGCTTTTGGATGGCCGGATTGATCTGGCGGTGCATTCTTCCAAGGATATGCCGACGGTTCTGCCGGACGGATTGGAAATTTCAACCTTCTTGCCCCGTGAAGATGTTCGTGATGCCTTTATTTCCAAAAAATATAAAAGCCTGGTAGAGATGCCAAAAGGGGCTGTTGTTGGGACGTCCTCTTTGCGTAGGCAGGCGATGGTGAAGAAATTGCGTCCTGATTTGGAAGTGATTACTTATCGTGGCAATGTTCAGACACGTCTTGAAAAATTGGAAAAAGGCGTTGCTGATGCCACCTTACTGGCCTGTGCTGGTTTGCGGCGTTTGGATCAGGGCGATGTGATCACGTCTGCTATTGAGGTGGAAGATTTTTTGCCCGCTGTTGGACAAGGGGCGATTTGTATCGAGAGCCGCATTGGAGATGAGAAAACCCGCACCATGCTTTCAGCCATTCATCATGATGAAACAGAGAAAGCTTTGCTCTGTGAGCGTGCCTTTTTGGGGGCGCTGGATGGCTCTTGCCGCACACCAATCGCCGGTTACGCGCATCTCAAAGACAATCAGATCCATTTTGTCGGGCTGGTTTTGTTGCCAGATGGTAGCGAATATCACAGCATTGAAAAAAGTGGTGATGTGGCGGATGCAGCTTCTCTTGGTCTTGAGGCCGCCCATGACATTCGTGAAAAAGCCGGCAAAGCTTTTTTTGATGCCATTTTGTCTGTGTGACTGATGGCTCCTGAATTTAAGGAGAAGTGATGAATTTGTTGGTCACCCGGCCTTTGGAAGATCAGGAGCAGACTTTAAGTGCGCTAAAAGAGCTTGGATTGACTGGACTTTCTGCGCCCGTAATGGTGGTAAAGCGTGTTGCTGGTTCCTTGCCCGTTCAGCCTTGGCAAGGTGTGATTGTGACATCGCGCAACAGTTTGCGTCTTTTAAGCGAGCAAGAGCTGGCCCCTTTGAAGGGGCTGGCTCTTTTTTGTGTTGGGCGCAAAACAGCAGACTTTGCGCGTGGGATCGGGTTTGATAATGTCAAGCATGTTCAGGGGCGGATTGCAGGCCTTGCTGATGTGATACTGCATTCTTGCCAGCCGCAGGCACGGCCTTTTTTGTATTTAAGCGGTGTGCATCGGACCGGATTTCTGGAAGCAGAGTTGGCGGCTTCTGGCTTTGTTTGCCATTTGGAAGCGGTTTATGAGACTTGCGCGGTTGAGCATTTTTCTGCTGAGGTGAAAGATGCTGTTCAGCAAGGGTTCATTGATGGCGTGTTGCTTTATTCGGCAAGGACAACAGAGATTTTTATGGATTTGATTGATCGCGATGGTTTGAGGGATTTTGCAAAAGGCTTGCGCTATTATTGTTTATCGCAGGCAGTTGCGGATCCTATTGCAGCAAGGGGGTATTCTTTTGTTGTGGCACAATCCCCAAATGAAAGATCGCTGCTTGCATCTGCACAAAATGACCATAACTATTTAAGATAATATCGCTAGAAGTGTTAAGACGATATGCTTTGATGAGGCGATTGTGGCGAACCAGCTCGGCATTGGAGAGTTTGTGCGTCATGTATAAGCAAAGCGCCCGATCAAGCTGGCGGAAATTGAGGAATGACATGACAGCTCGCAAATCTGACGGTGAAAATAAAGTGATGGACCCAAAGGTAGAGGCCGATATCAAGGCTGATGTCGATGCGGGACCGGTGATAGAGCTGGAGGCTGACGTCATTTCTGATCCGCAAGAAGAGCCTGTTGAGAAAGGTGATCCGTCTGAGAATTCTGCAAAGGATGTCGCTGATTCTGCCTCTGATGCTCAACAAGGGCAAGATCAGGATATAGCGTTGGATTCGAGCCATGATGAGGAGCAAAGCCGGGATGCGGTAGAGCTGGATCAGCCATCTGATGAAACAGATAATGCTTCAATTGGCAAAGCGCCAGTTTCCTCAGCAGACACTGCTACAGCTAAAAAGGGCGGTATGGGTTCTGGCTTGCTTGGCGGTTTGCTCGGTGGCGTGGTTGCGCTGGGTCTGGGCTATGGTGGTATGCAGCAAGGTTTGATTGCGTTGCCCGAGAACCAGGCCTTGCAGGCAGACAGAGCGGCTCAGTTGGAGGGGCTGACATCTGCCTTGGCTGATTTGCAAGGCACAATGGATGCGCAGTCCAATGCTCCGCAAGTGGATCTTTCAGCCTTTGAGGATCGTTTGAAGCTGGCCGAAAGCAAGCTGGCGGATTTATCTAGTCAGTTTTCTCAATTGAATGCGTCTGTTCAAAGTTATGTTGATATTGGCAATGGTGCCACGGCTGCCTCAGCTGAGAATCAAACGGCTCAAACTTCTGGTAGTGAGAGCGGTGTTTCTGTCATAGAGGGTGCTAGGGATACGTCTGTCAATTTGACGCCTTTGCAAGATCGGCTTGGCGCTTTGGCAACGGACTTGGCGGCTTTGTCAGAGCGGGTTGACGGGTTCAAGGCGGTTTCCGATCAATTGGCGACAACGGATGGCAAGGTTGCGGCGCTTGAAGAAAAGGCCGGCCAATTTGTTGGTCTGCTTGAGTCGCGTCTTGATGAAGCAAAGCTGTCGGTTCTGGCCTCCGCAGATCGGCGCATTGATAATGTTGTCACAGACGTTAGCAATATGCGGCAAAGCCTCGAAGAAGATGCTAAGGCTTTGACCAGTCGCCTGTCGTCTTTGGAAGACAATAACCTGTCTGAAAAAATGCAATCGTCTGCGCGCACCATTGCCTTGGCTGGATTGGAAAATGCGGTTGCATCCGGGCAGTCTTTTGCAGCAGCGCTCAATACTTTTGCGCAAGTGGCGCAGGATAATGAGGCGGTCAAGGCGTTGAAATCTTATGCCGATGCCGGTGCCCCGACGGCGCAAAAGCTGGCGCAAGACTTCCGAGGCTTGTCGGGTCAGGTGCTCAAAGCAGCAGAAGAGGCCGGGACGACTGGTCTGGTTGATAAAATTATGCTCAATGCTCAAAATCTGGTGCGCATTCGCCCCATTGGTGAGCGCGAGGGGGATAGCCTGACTGACAAGCTGGCCCGGATTGAGGTTCGTGTGTCCGAAGGACGCCTTGGTGAGATTGCCAAGGAATGGGAGGCTTTGCCCGATGCGGCCAAAGAGGCTGGCAAAAGCTGGTATGAGGGGGTTCAGGCCCGTTTGGCAGTAGACGGTTCTATGCAACAGATTCGTTCTGATTTTGGCACAGATGCAGCGCAATAGATTTGGGGACTTTGAGAGATGATTAAGACACTGATTTTATTTGCGGTGCTATTGGTTGTTGCTTTTGGCGGTGCTTGGCTTGCGGATCGCCCCGGCGTGGTGACCATTGATTGGCTGGATTATCGCGTTGAAGTGACCTTTCTAACCGGTGTTGTTGCCTTTCTCACTTCGCTTGTTGTGGCGATTGCCATCTGGATTACCTTTCGCACCATTTGGCTTTCTCCCAAAATGGTTGGGGGATTTTTCTCCTCTCGCCGTCGGGATAAAGGCTATAAGGCTTTGTCCACGGGGATGATTGCTGTTGGTGTGGGTGATTTGAGTTTGGCGCAAAAGCAGGCTGTCAAAGCGCGCAAATTGATTGGTCAGGAGCCCATGACCTTGATGCTGGAAGCGCAAACGGCGCAATTGGCTGGCAATGTCACCAAAGCCCGGCAAAGTTTTGAAGCGATGCTGGATCATGATGATACACGGGCTTTGGGACGCCGTGGTTTGTTCATTGAAGCACAGCGCCGCGGCGATGGTGAAGAAGCGATGGAAATGGCGCGTTCTGCCATGGAAGGCGGAAAATCTGCCAATTGGGCAGGCGCGGCCTTGTTTGATATGCAGACTGCGGCTGAGGATTGGCAAGGGGCTTTGATCACTTTGTCCCATAACCAGTCCGCAAAACAGATGAGCAAAGAAGAGTTCCGTCGCAAGCGGGCTGTTATCCTGACCGCGCAAGCGCAAGAAATTGAGAAAGCTGGCGGATCTGATCAAGAGATGAAGCCATTGCTGTTGGAAGCTGTGAAGCTTGCTCCGGGCTTGACAGCTGCTGCTGTTCTGGCGGCCCAAACTCTGAAAAGTCTTGGCGAACAGCGCAAAGCTGGCAAAGTACTGGAAGCTGCCTGGAAACAGGCGCCGCATCCAGATGTGGCGTCTTCTTATGCAGCGCTGAGATCTGATGGGACGGCCCTTGATCGTTTGAAGCGCGTGCGCAGTTTGAGCGGTTTGATGCCCGATGATTTGGAAGCCAAACTGGCGCTTGGCAAAGCCTGTCTGGAAGCGCGCGAATGGAGCGATGCCCGTTCTATTCTCGAGCCTTTGGCGCAAGAGCATTTGACACCGCGCATTTGCATGATGATGGCGCAGGTGGAAGAAGGTCAGGATGGTGATTTTGGCCGGGTGCGTGAATGGTTGGCACGGGCTGTCAGCGCGCATCGTGATCCGGTCTGGACCGCAGATGGTCAGGTGAGCGACGTTTGGCAGCCTACCTCTCCTGTGACTGGTAAGCTGGATGCTTTTGAATGGAAAGTGCCGGTGCAGGAATTGGCAGATTATGCCCGTCCTTTGATTGAGGCAGATGAGGGCTCGGACGGTGGGGCTGACGAAGAGGTGGTTTTGCTTGCGCCTTCTGATCCTATGTCGGAGCAAGATAGTCTCGTTTCTGATCAAGTGGTTGACGAGAACAAGATTGAGCTGGTGGAGCCAGATCAAGGGGAAGAGCGCTTGGATCGTGATGACGAGGCCATTGTGATTGAACGCGAGGATGCGTCTGAGGCTGAGCGTGATGAGGAAACTGATCCTCATGAGGCAAAGCATGAGGGGGCTGATAAAAAAGATTCTCAGGATGTCGAATTTGCCATGCCCCATGCGCCGGATGATCCGGGGCCAAAAAAGAAAGAGCTTCCCAACACGCCGGAAAAACGTTTTCGTTTGTTCTAAGTCTTGGACCTATATTTGCCTTGTAAAACCCGGATCTTTATCCGGGTTTTCTTTTTATGTTTTGATGCTTGACGGGCACCATACACAGATTGGCATTTCCGCTCTTGCATCAGCAGAAGCAAATGGTTTAAGAGAAGCGCCAGCATATAGATTTGCACTATGTTGGTTTGTGCAGGATTTTCCTGCCTATGGTTGGCCGCTGTAGCTCAGTTGGTAGAGCAACGCATTCGTAATGCGTGGGTCGTAGGTTCAAGTCCTATCAGCGGCACCATTTTTACTGGCGCTTTTTATTCTCCGCTTTTGCTATCTAGGATTTGGTTTGCCAAGTCTGCCAGAAATGCCTGTCAACAACGATTGGCTGTGTGATTTTTCTCTTTTTTCATGATACTCAATTTCCTTACCGCCCGGTTTAAAAGTCTCTGTTTGAGACTTTGAGGACGCATCATTCTTATATAAGCTTTTATCTTAATTGCGGTCTTTTTTGTCTCTGGATTGTATTATACCAACGGCCTGAAAGATAATGCTCTCAGTGAGCCATTTCAAAGCATCCTATGGGTCAATCTTTTATGCCGTTGGTATGGTTTGAGTGTGTTTGAGGGCTGATTTTGTATAAGTCTTTGGAAAAATGGTTTTTCCTTCCTTTAGGTTACCCGCCTTAAGAGTAAGAAATTGCTGTTTCGCCCTTGCTCCGTGTGTTTTTGCCTTCTATCTTTTCTTTTAGGAAAAGCTGCTGTCCTCTCAGATTTTAAAAAAATAACCAAGGGCACTGGCGGGAGGAAAATGGATTATGACAGAATTTGCTACGCGTGATGATGCTCTGAAATTTGAGCAGGAAATGCCATGGGAAGAGCGCGATGTGCCGCATACCATGTATGAATTTATCAGCCGCACCGCTCAAAAGCATGGGGATCGACCTGCCTTTTCCTATCAATTATTTTCTGGTCCCAGCGATCCGGCCCAGACGCTGAGCTGGTCTCAATTTCATGGCAAGGTTACGCAAGCGGCCAATTTGTTTCGCTCCCTTGGTGTGGGTGAAGAGGATGTGGTGGCTTATGTGCTTCCCAATTGTCTGGAAACAGCGGTGACCCTGATTGGTGGCTCTGTTGCCGGGATTTCCAATCCGATCAATCCCTTGCTGGAGCCTGAGCAGATTGGGGCAATCCTGCGTGAGACCAATGCCAGAGTTGTCGTGACCATGCGGGCTTTTCCCAAAACTGATGTTGCGCAAAAGGTGGCTGAAGCGGTGAAACATGCGCCCAATGTGCGAACGGTGCTGGAAGTGGATTTGCTGGGCTATCTTACAGGCCTTAAAAAAGTTATTGTGCCCTTGATCCGCCCGAAAAATCCTGAAGCCAAGCGCAATCACGTGGATGTTCTGGATTTTAACAAGGCTTTGGTAGCCCAACCGTCGGATCGCCTAACCTTTGCGGATAGTGAGGGAGATCGGGTTGCCGCCTACTTCCATACTGGCGGCACCACCGGTATGCCCAAGGTGGCACAACATAAATATTCCGGCATGATTTATAATGGGTGGCTCGGGCATACATTGCTGTTCACTGAAGAGGATAATATTCTTTGTCCCTTGCCGCTTTTTCATGTCTTTGCCTGTCATGTGATTGTGATGTCGATGATAGCCTCTGGTGCTCATGGTATTTTCCCCACGCCGCAAGGCTATCGTGGGGATGGGGTGTTTGATAATTTCTGGAAATTGATTGAACGCTGGAATGTCACTTTCATGATTACTGTGCCAACGGCTTTGTCTGCTTTGATGCAGAGGCCTGTTAATGCTGATGTTTCCAGCGTTAAAACGGCTTTTTCCGGCTCCTCTCCCTTGCCGGTGGAATTGTATCGGCGCTTTGAAGAGGCCACCGGAGTCGGAATCATTGAAGGTTATGGTTTGACGGAAGCGACCTGTCTTGTGTCTTGCAATCCGATCCATGGCGAGAAGAAAATTGGCTCTGTTGGTTTGCCTTTTCCCTATACGGATGTGAAAATTCTCACTCATACCCATGATGGCCCTATTGAATGCGGTGTAGACGAAGTGGGTGAGATCTGTATAGACAGTCCGGGCGTCTTTACCGGGTCCACTTATACCGAAGCGGACAAGAATCATGAGCTTTTCCATCATGATCAATATTTGCGCACGGGTGATCTGGGGCGGATTGATGAAGAGGGCTATATCTGGATTACAGGGCGTGCCAAGGATTTGATCATTCGGGGCGGTCATAATATTGATCCGGCGGAGATTGAAGAGGCCTTGGCCGGTCATGAAGCGGTGGCTTTTGTCGGGGCCATTGGTCAGCCTGATGAACATTCAGGAGAAGTGCCGTGCGCCTATGTTGAATTGGTGGCCGGAGCAAATGTCGATATGGACGAGCTGCGTTCCTATTGCAAACGCCATATTCATGAGCGGGCCGCTGTTCCCAAACATATCGAGGTGTTGCCGGAATTGCCCAAGACGGCGGTTGGCAAGGTGTTTAAACCCGATTTGCGCAAATTGGCGATCAAACGTGTTTATGATCAGGTTTTGGCAGAAGCGGGTCTGGAAAGCCGGGTTGTACAGGTTGTCGAAGACAAAAAGCGCGGTCTTGTGGCCCATCTCTCTTTGGCAGGGGAACAAGAACGAGACAAGGTGTCTCATATCCTTGGCTCTTTCGTTTTCGCCTGGCAATGGCAGGATGATTGACTCTGTTCTTTGATTTTATCATTAAAAACTCTATCGCTCTTGTCAGGGATAGAACTTTTTTGTGGTTGCTTTTGTCTTGGACCATCATTTTGTTATACTAACATGATAGGACTTATACCAACGGCATGAAAGATTGGCCCATAGGATGCTTTGACATGGTTTACTGAGAAGGCACCTTTCGACGGATAATGTCGGTGTGTTTTTGTCGGTGTATTTTTCTAGAGAGATAACGCTCTGAGTGAGCCATTCCAAGGCACCTAAGGCCGGTTTATTGGCTTTCTGGGCTGCGTCGCTCTTGCTTTATGGTCACCCAGACCATGACAGCAAAAGCTTCTTACCAGAAAGCCAATAAAATCCGGTCATATGGGGTAATCTTTCATGCCGTTGGTATTATACGGACCAAAATTGACGAATAGGACGCTGTGATGAAATGGCTTGGACTCGGGCTGATTGTGCTGTCTGTGATTGTGCAATTGATAGGCTATTGGCCTTTGATGATGCAGCATGGTGTGGCACCGCTCTTTAGCCAGTTTTTGGGAAGTTCTGCTCTGATTGTCATGGCTTGGGCTATGATCCTGTCAACACGGATCAGGGGGCTGGAAGCTGTGTTTGGACCTTTGGACCAGATGTATCAATTGCATAAATGGCTTGCTGTTGCCTCAATTGGTTTGATGGTTTTGCATGAAAATCTGGATGCGGAAGTCAAGGGTTTGCCAGAAATTGAAGGCATTGCCGAAGATTTGGGGGATTGGGGCTATAATGGTTTGCTCATCCTGATTTTTGGTTCGCTGTTGACCTTCATTCCCTATCATTGGTGGCGGTTTTCTCATAAATTTATCGGGGCCTTGTTTGCCCTTTGTGCAGCTCATTTTTTCCTGATTGAAAAGCCTTATGACATTTTGTCTGTGCTTGGTCTTTATGTTGGCGGATTTTGTCTTTTGGGCCTTGGCAGCTATTTGTTTCAAATTGTTGTGCGGCCTTTGCTAATGAGAGGGGCGCTTTATGAGATTGTGGCTGTCCGTCAAATGGCAGGGGAAATTGTTGAGCTGGCCTTGCGTCCCAAAGACAAGGCCATTGTGTATCAAGCTGGGCAATTTGCCTTTCTTTCGCTGGATAAGAAAGGCAAGGATGAGGCGCATCCCTTTACCATTTCCAGCGCTCCATCCAAAGATGGGCTTATCCGGTTTTCTATTAAGAGATTGGGTGATTATACAGGCTTGATATCTGATCAGTTTCTGGTTGGAGAGACTGTGCGGCTCAGTCGGGGTTATGGTCATTTTTTGCGACCCCTAAAAGCGCACAAGCAAATATGGGTTGGGGCGGGTATTGGTATTACGCCGTTTCTGGCTTGGGCGCAGGATCTTGCCGCGCAAGATCAAGGCAAAGGTGCAGCGGTGGATGTGGATCTTTATTATTGTGTGCGCACAGAACAGGATGCCGTTTATGCGCGGGAGCTGGATGCAGTGACCAAAGAGGTGTCCGGTTTTCGACTGTATGTGATGGCAAGCCGTCAGGGGCAACGTTTTTCTGCGTCTCATCTTGTGACGACTTTGCAAGAGAATGTGCAGACTGTGTCGGTGGCTTATTGTGGGCCGGATTCCTTGCGGAGAGAATTGCAAGTGGTTTTGCGTGATCAGGGTGTGCCTTCTCACTCTTTCCAATATGAAGCTTTTGAGATTCGCAGTGGAACGGGACTATGGCGGCTGGTTGGTGCCAGACTTTTGCCTCATGTCATGGATCGGCTTTCTCCGCTTTTATCGCGCTGATATAGGCTTTTTTATCTCATCACAAGAGTTGACTGAGACATTTAGTCATGGGCAATTTTGGTGCAGAAATTTTAACTTGCTGAAATTATTCATATTTTCTTATTTTGATAAGGGTTAAACCTTATAAAATTAGAATTGTTCCAAACTATTGATTTTTCAGGTATTTTTATTGACATTGCAAGTCACTCTCAGTAATAAAATATGAGAAATATATTCAAAAACCTTTGAACGCAGGGCCTTGAACCCTGGTGATTGGAGGCATTATGAGCGATTTTTACGGCGCGTTTGAGGAAATGGTCGGGCTTTGTTTTTATGAGCCCAAATTCTTTGATTCGCATAAAGAGGTGAGCCTTGAAAGTGACAAGGATGACACTGTCTCTGACGCCCATCGCCCTATATCTGATGATTAGGAAAGAATGACGTAAGCCCTGCTGGATCACTGACTGTCTTGCAGGGTGTGGTGATATGATTTTGTTTCGTTAAGGACAGGAAAGATATGAAAAAAATTCTGGGTCTGGCCGCTTTTGTGCCTGCTTTGATGATGAGTGCTTCTGCTTATGCGGTTGAAGCCAAAGATGTGTTGAAAACCTATGCTGATATTGCACAGGCCGGTTATGAAGATTCCCTGAGCACAGCGAAAGCTCTGGACAAGGCTCTGGAAACTTTTGTTGCTGCGCCAACGGAAGATAATCTGACCAAAGCCAAAGCGGCTTGGTTGGCTGCGCGTGTGCCTTACCAGCAGACAGAAGTTTATCGTTTCGGCAATCCGATCGTTGATGACTTTGAAGGCAAAGTGAATGCATGGCCTTTGGATGAAGGTCTGATCGATTATACCGATAAAAATTATTATGGCACTGAATCTGACGAGAATGCTCTGTTCACTGCCAATGTGATTGCCAACAAGGAAATCACCATCAATGGTGAAAAAGTTGATGCAGCAAAAATTACACCAGCTTTGCTTGGTGAAAAGCTGCATGAAGCTGCCGAGAATGAAGCCAATGTGGCAACCGGCTATCATGCGATTGAGTTTTTGCTGTGGGGTCAGGATGTGAATGGCAACGGCAAAGGTGCTGGCTCCCGTCCTGCTTCTGACTTTGACGTGAAAAACTGCACCGGTGGCAATTGTGATCGTCGTATCGATTATCTGATGGCTGCGTCCAAGCTGATGATTTCTGATCTGGAAGGCATCACTGCTGCTTGGGGTGAGAAGGGTGAAGCCCGCAAAGACCTGATGGCTCAGGGCGATAAAGGTGGTTTGACCCGCATTCTGACCGGCATGGGTTCGCTGTCTTATGGTGAGCTGGCTGGTGAGCGTATGAAGCTTGGCCTGTTGCTTAATGATCCAGAAGAAGAGCATGATTGCTTCTCTGACAATACGCATAATTCTCATTATTATGATGTAAAAGGCATCATCAATGTTTATAATGGCTCTTATAAGCGTGTTGATGGCTCCATGGTCAAGGGTGCAAGTCTGAAAGATTTGGTTGCTGGCAAGGATGCAGGCCTGTCCAAAGAATTATCCGGCAAGCTGATGGCGTCTGACAAGGCTTTCTCTGCTATGGTTGAGCGCGCTGAAAAAGTTGAAGCTTATGACCAGATGATCGGTGAAGGCAACAAAGAAGGCAATGCAGTTGTTCAGGCTGCGATTGACAGCCTTGTTGATCAGACCAAATCTATCGAGCGTGTGATCGCCAAGCTTGATTTGGGCAAGATCGAGCTGGAAGGCTCTGACAGCTTGGATAATCCAAAAGCTGTTTTTGAATAGGATTTTGAAGCGGGCTGGATTTTTCAGCCCGCTTTTTCATTCACCCTTCGTTAAGAGACAGTCTTGAGCATTGTCTTTTGGACCGGGGCGCTTGGGTGAGATGTTGAGCTTTTGCAAGCAAGGCATTGGGATAGGCCAGCCAGTTTGCAAAATTCCAGCTATGTTCAGGACCAAGATATGACACCCTCTTTGTGTCTCATCAAACCTATGTCCCGTTTGATGTCTGGCGTTGCTTTTCTTTCACTGGTCGGTTCTTTTGACCCGTCTGTTGTTTTTGCTTCTTCTGTTGCGCGTGATGATTTATCAGAGGCTGATCTGGCCAAAGTTGAAGCAATTTTAAAAGCGCCGTCTTCTTTTGAAAAATCAGAAGTCTTTGAGGCTTTGAGTGCCGGTAAGGCAACCGGGTCGGCACAGCCTGCGGCCAAAGCCTATTCCCAAGCCAACAAACCCATGAGCCGAGAGGACCGGCAATGGTTTCAGCTTGGATTTTCTATTTTCAAAAAGCTTTGGGTTTCCTCTCCCGCTTCCACCAAGGCATCTGATGGCTTGGGGCCGCTTTTCAATGCGCGCTCCTGTTTGCGTTGTCATCCGGCCAATGGGCGCGGCCATCCGCCTGATCCGGGCGAGATTGATGCCCGTACCTTTTTGATCCGTCTGTCTGTTCCCGCTTCTACAAAGCAAGAAAAGGCCCGGCTTGCCAGCAAAGATGCCAATGCTATCCCTCATCCCGTATATGGCGGACAATTGCAGGACCGTGCTTTGCCCGGTTTGCCACCAGAAGCGCGTGTGAATGTGCGTTATGAAAGCGTGCCTGTCACTTTGGCGGATGGAGAGGTGATCAAGCTGCGCAAACCGACATTTAGCCTCACAGATTTTGGCTATGGTGATCCGGGCGAGATGTTGACCTCGCCTCGCATTGCCACGGCGATGATTGGCCTTGGTCTGATTGATGCCATTCACCCTGTTGATTTGATCTCTCAAGCCGATGAAGAGGATCGCGATGGGGATGGTATTTCCGGCAAAGTCAATTGGGTGAAAGACAAGCGTAGCGGCGAAATTGTGCCGGGTCGGTTTGGCTGGAAGGCAACGGAGCCAAATGTTTATCAGCAATCCTCTCATGCTTCTGTGGGCGATATTGGTCTGTCTGTGCCTATTCTTCCCAATCATTTTGGCGATTGTACTGACGCGCAGGATATTTGTGCCCGTTTCCCTCATGGGGGGCAGGACAATCTGGGGGGATTGGAAATTCCGCCTGTGCCGTTGGATATGATGGTGTTTTATACGGCCAATCTTGCTGTGCCTGAACGGCGTGATGTGGATGATGTCAAGGTTCTGGAAGGCAAGAAAATCTTTCATGAAGCGGGGTGCGCGTCTTGTCACAGACCGAAATATGTTACTCGCCGTGATGCTGCGTTAAAACAGCATCAATTCCAGCTAATTTGGCCCTATAGTGATTTTCTGCTTCATGATATGGGGCCTGATTTGTCGGATAATCGCCCGATTGCTGATGCCAGTGGGTCTGAATGGCGCACGGCTCCTTTATGGGGGATTGGTTTGGCCAAAGATGTTGCACCGGATGCGACATTTTTGCATGACGGACGGGCGCGCACTTTGCTGGAAGCTGTGCTATGGCATGGAGGCGAGGCGCAAAAGGCGCGTGATCATGTGGTTGGTTTGCAGAGAGCGCAGAGAGAGGCTTTGTTGGCTTTTCTCAATTCGCTGTAAAATAGGAATGATGGGGGCATGTTCTAAACTCATTAATTTATGAGTCTATAGGATATGCTCTCGCCTTTGTTTTGTCGGATCCTGATTTCGTATTTTGAGACAGGATTTTGCTTTTTGGGGATGGTGATAATGGCAAATACTCAGTCTTTGGCATTGAAATTGGGTCTGATTGGGGGGCTGGTTTTTGGAGCAGGGTTTGCTTCTCCTGCTTTTGCTGCGCCAACAGATGCAGATTACCGCGCTGTTGCTCAAAAAGCTTATGAAGGCTATATTCTGCCCTCTTTTCAAGCTCTGGAAGATCAGGCCCGCCGGATGGAGCAGCAGGTCGGGGCTTATTGTGCCAATCCTGACAAGGCCGGGCATGGGGCACTGAAGGCCGGATTTGGCAAATTGGTCTATCAATGGGGATCGGTTGAGTTTTTGCGCTTTGGGCCGATGCAGTCTAAAAATCGATTCGAGAGGTTGCTATTTTGGCCAGATCGCAAGGGAACAGCCCTTAAAAAAGTACGCCGGGCTCTTCAGGCGCAAGATGCCAAGCGTCTGGCGTCTGGTGCGTTGGCACAAGGCTCGGTTGCCTATCAGGGTTTGAATGCGCTGGAATATGCGCTCTTTGGTTCTGGTTATGAAAGTTTGTGGGCCAAAGATGATGGCAAAGGGGCAGGGGCTTATCGTTGTGCATTTGCGCATGCCATTTCGGCCAATATTGTTGCCACCAGCTCTGACCTTGTTACCGCCTGGTCTATGGAGGGCTTTGGTCAGACCTTTACGCAACCGGGATCTGACAATGCGCTTTATCAAAGTGGCAAGGAAGTGGTTGCAGAGCTTGTCAAAGCCATTGGCACCAATGCGCAATATTTTACGGATGTAAAATTGCTGCCTGTTATGGGCAAGACCCTTAAAAAGGCGCGACCGAAAAAGGCTATGTTCCGGCGTTCACAAGCCAGTCTTGCCTCCATGCTTTCAAGCCTTGATCATGTCGAGATTTTGATTGAGGAAGCAGATTTTGCGTCGCTTTTGGATGAAAGCTCATGGTGGATCCTCAATGGGGCGCGGTTTGAATTGAGCAATGGGCGCAAAATTATCGATGACTTGCGGGACGCTGGCTTGCAAACTGCTGTTGTTGATGAAGAGGCGCGCAAAAAACTGATCTATCTGGAGGCCGTTATGCGCGGTTTTGGTGAGGTGATGGTTAGCGATTATGCGGCTGGCGCAGCTTTGGTCATTGGGTTTAATTCTCTGGATGGTGATTGATGGGTCAGGCTCTTGAGCTGGATCGTCGTCAGCTTTTGGCGGCAGGTGGTGCAACGCTGTTGGCGGGTTTGATCGGTCCGGCCCGCGACGTTGCTGCCCATAGCAAGGCCTTTTTTGCCAGTGCTGTGCGGATGCCGGACAAGAGCTTTGCCGTGCAATTGCTTGATGAGCGCGGGGTTCCTCTTGCACTCTATCCTTTACAGGATCGCGGCCATGATGTTGCGGTGTCGCCGGTTGGGCGCGAGCTTGTTGCCTTTGCAAGGCGTCCGGGGCGCTTTATGCTTGTCATGGATAAGCTTGCTCATGCTGGCCCGCGTTTGATCTGGGCGCGTGAGGATCGTCATTATTTTGGCCATGGGGCCTTTTCTGCCGATGGGCGTTTGCTTTATGCGGCTGAAAATGCCTTTGAGGAAGACAGCGATCTCACCCATGGTGTGATTGGGATATATGACGTTGCGAATGGTTTCAAACGTATTGGTGAGCATCTCTCCCATGGGATTGGGCCTCATGAAATTTTGCTGATGGGGGATGATAAGACATTGGTTGTTGCCAATGGTGGCATTATGACCCATCCAGATTATCGCCGTGTGAAACTGAATCTGGACGATATGAAACCCAATCTCGCATTCTTGGATGTAGAGAGTGGGGCCTTGCTGGATCAGATGGAATTGTCTGCTGATCTGCACCAATTATCCATTCGCCATATGAGCATTGATGCCGATCAACGGGTTTGGTTTGGGTGTCAGCATCAGGGAGACATGGGGGACGAGGTGCCTTTGGTTGGCTCTTACAAGCGCGATGGATCTGTGCGTATGAGCATGATTCCCCGTGTTCTTTCCCGATCTCTTCGCAATTATGTTGGCTCTGTTATGTGCAATGGGGAGGGCTT
Organism: Cohaesibacter sp.; assembly: GCA_025800145.1. Lineage (GTDB taxonomy): Bacteria > Pseudomonadota > Alphaproteobacteria > Rhizobiales > Cohaesibacteraceae > Cohaesibacter. The sequence goes on along the minus strand of JAOXSH010000034.1, from coordinate 9,635 downwards.
GCTTGTGGCGACATCCTGTCCGCGAGCTGGAAAAGTCCTTTATTGGGAGGCAGAGCGCGGCACATTTGTTGGAGAGACGGTTTTGCCGGATGGTTGCGGTCTTGCGGCATGGGGCAAAGGCCTTGTCATGAGCAATGGCCTTGGGGAATTTGGGCGCGTCACTTTGCCCGGTGAGGCAGCTTTTGAAGTGAGTCATCGACAATCTGGTTTGGCTTTTGACAATCATATGATTGCCTTGTGAGCCGACTTTTTATGCTTGGCCCTTGGTTTACATCGTCCTCTTTCTATCTTTATTTTAACGGATATGTGGTTAGACTGGTTTGCAGAGCAGGAGTGATTGTTTTCATTGCTGCTTACAGCAAAGAATAGGACGTGCAATGTTTGATAATTTGGTGCAGTTTTTCAAAGGCTTGTCTGCCAATGAGGATGAGGCCTGTCTGTTTTCTGACGGGGATTATCGCGTGGCTGCTGCTGCTTTGCTGGTGCATCTTGTCAGCGTTGACGGTGTGGTGGAGGAGGCTGAGCAAAAAGCCCTTCGCACACTTTTGAAAGACCGCTATGCCTTAAGTGATGATGAAACCAAGGCCTTGATCGCTCTTGCCCGGGAGCGGGACAATGAGGCGGTTGATCTTTATAATTTCACCTCTGTTTTGAAGCGCAATCTGGATGAGGATGGCCGCGCCCAGATCATTGAAATGATGTGGGAATTGGTGTTGGCAGATGGTCATATCCATGAATTTGAGGACAATCTTGTCTGGCGTGTGGCTGAATTGCTTGGTGTGTCACGTCGTGATCGCATTCGCCTTCGTCAATCGGTTCAGGCGCAACAGGATGATCAATAAAGCTTATGACGATTGATCAGCCAAAAATTCTGATTGTCTTGCATCAGGAAAATTCTATTCCCGGACGTGTTGGCTGGATGCTGGAGCGACGGGGCTTTCATCTGGACATTCGCCGTCCCCGTTTTGGGGATCCTTTGCCCTTGCATATGGATGATCATGCGGGTGCTGTTATTTTTGGCGGCCCGATGAGTGCCAATGATCCTGATGCCTTTGTTAAACGCGAGATTGACTGGATTCATGTGCCTTTGGCAGATGATAAACCATTTTTGGGCATTTGTCTTGGGGCGCAAATGTTGGCCAAGCAATTGGGTGGATCTGTCGCAGAGCGTCAGGATGGGCAGGTTGAAATTGGCTATTATCCGGTTCATCCGACCCAATCTGGCTCACAATTGCTGGCTTGGCCAGAACGGGTTTATCAATGGCATGGCGAGGGCTTTTCTGTGCCCAAAGATGCCGATTTGTTAGCGAGGGGGGATTTGTTTGCCAATCAGGCCTTTCGTTATGGGCGTTGTGCTTATGGATTGCAATTTCACCCGGAAGTAACCCTAGCCATGATGAATCGCTGGACGGTGAAGGCGTCTGAGCGTTTGAAATTGCCCGGTGCCAAACATCGCAATGATCATTTTCGCAACCGGTTTTTGTTTGATCCGGCGGTTGAGCGTTGGCTCACCCAATTTTTGGATCTTTGGATTGGTAAAGCCTGATTGGGATTTCTCAGATTGCAAAAAATGTCATGCAATTTGCATGATTTGAGAGCCTAACAAATCGTAAGCATTTTCTATATCTGGATTTTGGATGCCTTTCTTATCAATATTTTGCGTTTTCTGTTTATAGACTGATTTGGCACGCCTTTTGCTGATGTTTTGGTATCTGGCCTTTTGTTTTGCGTAGCCAGATTTGTGATCTGGACGGGCGCGATGGCGATTTGTATTGTGTGCCCTGTCGGGCCTGTCCGGTTTGCTGCTTGTTTTTACTCTAAATCTGGTTCTAGAGCATTTTGAATAAACAGGTCGTTATGCAAAATGCTCTAGTCTTTGTTTCTAAGCATATTTTTGTCCGAAAACCGCACACACTTTTCGAAAATATGCTCTAGAGGATCGTGGTCAACCTTACATTCTGGCGATCCCTTCCAATCAACATTTTCGGCTTCTCACCGAGGAAGGCCTTGTTCAGACCGATCCAGCAGATTTGGCCAGTCAGGTTGAAGAAGAAGAGTGGCAGGCCCTGTCGGCGGGCGAAGGGGCGAAAGGAGTCCAAAACAAAAAAATGCTCAATTGCTGAATGCCTGACCACACCAGAAATATGCCGCCTGTTTGCCAAACTCATCCTGACTGTTCAAGTGCAACCGGCTTTCGTCTGGGCATTGTCGAAATGGCGAAAAACTCATCAAATCATCGCGGCCCTATGCCATAGAAAAAGCGAATAAATACGCAACTGTAATATTAGTGACCTCTAATACCAACGGCATCGTTCGTTTGCCGGATTTTATAGTCGCACAAGCTATACAAGAGGGCAATCTAATCAAAACCCTGCCTCAAGCGCAATTCGAGGAATTGGGCATTCACTTGATCCAATCAACCAACCGCTACCTCAACAAACGTATGCGCGCCTTCATCTGCGCAGTCCAAAAGCAATGCACCATATATGATTGTTAAAACATCTGGAGCCATTGAGAACCCATTGGGTCCGCAGACTGGTCAGACAGCGTTATCCCAAGTATTGAGCAACGCGAAACTGCTGTGAGATCAAAATGGCGGAGAGGAAGGGATTCGAACCCCCGGTACCCGCAAAGGCACAACGGTTTTCGAGACCGCCCCGTTCGACCACTCCGGCACCTCTCCGCATAGCTTGATACACGTAAACTTCCTACATCAAAGCTGGATCGGACCATACACACAGCCAAGAGCAAGCTCAAGAGAAGGCAATCACTACCCACAAACAATCAAAGGCACAAACCCATATCCAAATCATCCATGAGCGTGTCATAACGGGTGGTTTGAGAAGGGGAGACGGGTGGTTTGGATGGGGGAGAGGGCTGGCTCAGAACGTTTAAACCAGGCTCCTAGACAGACAAGGATATAGAAGCAGAGAAAAAGCCAAGCTTCTTTTGCCAAATCCCGCACTTTTCCTTGACTTTGAAGCCTTAAAAGCTATAGTGCGGCCGAGTCTGGCGTGGAATGCATTCTGCGCTTGTTTGTTTGTGATGCCTCTTTTCCATCCATCTCATTGGAGTCAATAAAGAAATCTCAATCAAATGAATTCGTTCAACGACTGAAAAAAGACGACACCCACAAATGGGCATGTCGGATTGAACAGGAGAAAAAAATGTTCGCAGTCATCAAAACAGGCGGTAAGCAATATACTGTTTCCCCTGAAGATGTGATCAAAATCGAGAAACTCGAAGGCGAAGCCGGCGACACGATTGTGTTTGACTCTGTGCTGCTGGTTGGCGGCGAAGGCGATGCACAAGTTGGCGCACCTTTGGTAGAAGGCGCAAGCGTTGCTGCGGAAATCGTTGATCAGGGCCGTGGCCGCAAGATCATCATTTTCAAAAAGCGTCGTCGTCAAAATTCCCGTCGTCGCAATGGTCATCGTCAGCACTTTACTTCTGTCAAGATCACCGAGATCCTGACCGGCGGCAAAGCCCCTGCAAAGGCAGCAAAAAAAGCAACCCCTGCCAAAGCAGAAGAAGCTGAAAAAGCACCAGCCAAAGCAAAAAAAGCTGACGCTGAAGTGACCGCTCTGTTTGATGCGCCAGCAGGCGACAAGGACGATCTGAAAAAGATTTCCGGCGTTGGCCCTGTTCTGGAAGGCAAGCTGAACGCCTTAGGCATTACCACTTTTGCACAAGTTGCAGCTTTCACCGCTGAAGATATCGCAAAAGTTGATGATGCCCTGAGCTTCAAAGGCCGCATCGAACGTGACAACTGGCTCGAGCAGGCAGCAAGCCTGGCAGCCGAGAAATAAGTTAGAAACGAGGAGACACCAAAATGGCACATAAAAAGGCAGGTGGTTCATCCCGTAACGGTCGCGATTCAGCAGGCCGTCGTCTGGGCGTTAAGAAATTTGGCGGGGAATCTGTGATTCCTGGCAACATCCTTGTGCGTCAGCGCGGAACCAAATGGCATCCGGGCAACAATGTCGGCATGGGCAAGGACCATACTATTTTTGCAACCGTTGAAGGTAAGGTAGAGTTCCGCGCAAAAGCCAATGGCCGAACTTATGTATCTGTCAATCCGGTGGCGGAAGCCGCAGAATAAACATCGGCATGAAATACACGATTAGCCGGTGTCCCAAGACCCCGGCCAATCGATGAAAGCGCCCCTCAAAGGTAGCTGATCAAGTTGAAAGGGAAGATGGGACACCATCTTCCCTTTTCTTTTACCCATCTTGTCAGCCATCATTTTGAGGAGGAATTCATGTTGGACATAGATAAAAGCATACAGCAGGAAGAACCCGACAGTATCATCGCTTTGCGGACGGGTGCCCTCATCCTTCGCTCCCCGCAAAGCTGTGACCGGGACAAACTAGCGGCCATTGCAGCCAATCCCCGTGTCACAAAAAATCTGTCCAATGAGACGTGCAGCTTACATGCCACCATGGCAAAGCATAATAAAAGCCGCACCATGGTCATCGCCACCTCTGCCAATCAGCCTTTGGGCCTTATCGGCTATAAGCCCGATATGGCACAATCCAACCAGTTTCTCTCGCTCTGGCTGGACGAGGCCTGCTGGAACCGTGGCTATGGCACATTGGCAACCCAAGCCATGCTTGATCTGGCTTTCTCCAAGGATGATGTCGACTGCATGTTTGCCCTGGCCCGTGTCTCCAGCATGGCCTCCAAACGCCTTTTGGAAAAATGCGGCTTTCAATATTGCGGAACCGGCATGACCCGCTCCGCTTTTTATAAAGGCATGATCCCGACGGACCGGTTCAAACTGGAGCGACGTGTCTGGCAAGCCTTGCGAGACTGGAATCACTTAACCCCCAACAAAGGAGCAGCTTGATGTTGTTGCCAAGCTTAAACAGCGACCGCCTTTTGCTGCGTCCTCTGCATGATGAGGACGCACCCACCATCCAGATAGCCTGTAGCAATCAAAATGTGACCCGCTATCTTGGTCGTGTCCCCTATCCCTATCATCAAAAAGATGCCGAAGCCTTCATTGCCAGATGCAAAAAAGGGCTGGAAGGCATCCATTATGCCATCACCCATAAAGACCGCCTGATCGGCATCATTGGCATGGCCCCCTCAACCGAGCGCCTGCAACAGGACTTTGTGCCCTCAATTGGCTATTGGCTTGACCAGTCTTTTTGGGGTAAAGGCTATATGAGCGAAGCAGTTGCCCGGTTTTTGGACTGGTATATGCCATTGGAACCAACCGAAAGAGTGCGCTCTGCTGTATTTGAAGACAATCCAAGGTCCCTATCCATCCTCTCGCGTATCGGATTCACCGAAATTAGCAGAGGCAGGGCCTTTAGCCCGGCACGCAGTCAAGATGTAGCCCAGATCGAACTGGAGCTGACAGCAAGCCGATATTATGAGGGCGCAAAATGAAATTTCTTGACCAGGCCAAGGTCTTTATCCGCTCTGGCAATGGAGGCGCAGGTTGCGTCTCCTTCCGACGGGAAAAATATGTCGCCATGGGTGGCCCCGATGGGGGCGATGGCGGCAAGGGCGGCGATGTATGGATTGAATGCGTCAATGGCCTGAACACACTGATTGATTACCGTTTCAAACAGCATTTCAAAGCCGAAACCGGCCTGCATGGCATGGGACGCAATCGCAACGGGCATAAAGGCAAGGACGTTGTACTGCGCGTGCCTGTCGGCACACAAATTCTCGACGAAGAGAATGATGAAGTGTTAGCAGATTTAACCGAAATCGGCCAAAAAATCCTGCTTGCCAAAGGCGGCAATGGTGGTTTTGGCAACACCCATTTCAAATCTTCCACCAATCAAGCCCCCCGCCATGCCAATCCCGGCCAAGATGGCGAGGAACGCTGGATCTGGTTGCGTCTGAAACTGATTGCCGATGCGGGTCTGGTCGGACTGCCCAATGCTGGTAAATCCACCTTTTTGGCCTCCGTTTCTTCTGCAAAGCCAAAAATTGCCGATTATCCTTTCACCACCCTGCATCCCAATCTTGGGGTTGTGGGCATTGATAATCGCGAATTTGTCATGGCAGACATTCCCGGCCTGATTGAAGGGGCGCATGAAGGCATTGGCATTGGCGATCGCTTCCTTGGCCATGTGGAACGCTGCCGGGTCTTATTGCATTTGATTGATGTCACACAGGATGATTTTCTCGATTCCTATCGCGTCATCCGTGGCGAGCTGGAAGCCTATGATGAAGTCTTGGGCCAAAAGGACGAGATTGTCGCCCTGACCAAAACAGATTCCCTGCTTGACGAAGAAATTGAAGAAAAAGTGCAGGAGTTTGAAGCAACTTATGGCTTGCGTCCATTTGCCATCTCCGCTGTTGCTCGCACCAATATGGATGACATCTTACGCGCCATCATGAGCAAGATCGAATCTGAAAACAAACGCGAAGAAGAAGCCGAAATCGAGCCCACACCATGGCGTCCTTAATTCCTCGCTTAGCTGACCAAAAGCGCATCGTCATTAAAATTGGCTCCGCCACTCTGGTGGACGCCAAAAGCGGACGCTTGCGCGCGGCTTGGCTGCAAACATTGATCGACGATATTGCCTGGCTCAAAGAGCAAGGCAAGGAAGTACTAATCGTTTCAAGCGGTGCCATTGCGCTGGGCCGCAAGCAAACCAATTTGCCAAGTGGCCATTTGCGGCTGGAGCAAAGTCAGGCCGCCGCCGCTATTGGACAAATCAGCTTGGGACAAGCCTATGCAGATGCTTTGCATAAGGTCGATTTGATTGCGGGGCAAATTCTGCTCACCCTTGGCGATACAGAAGAACGCCGCCCATATCTCAATGCCCGCGCCACATTAAGCACCCTTTTGGAGCTGGGCGTGGTGCCGATTGTCAATGAAAATGACACTGTGGCAACATCCGAGATCAAATATGGCGACAATGATCGTCTCGCCGCCCGCGTGGCAACCATGATCAGCGCCGATTGCCTGATCCTTCTGTCCGATATTGACGGCCTTTACACAGCTCCTCCTGCCAGCAATCCTGACGCACAGCATTTGCCCGTGATTGAACATATCACACCAGAGATTGAAGCCATGGCAGGCAGTGCAGGCTCCTCTCTTGCCAAAGGTGGCATGACCACAAAAATTGCCGCCGCCAAAATCGCCATCAAATCCGGCACCTCTATGGTGATTGCCAATGGCGCTGGCTATAATCCATTGCAAGCCATTGCCAATGGCGCAACCTGCAGCTGGTTTTTGGCCAAAGCCAATCCAATCACCGCCCGCAAACGCTGGATTCATGGCGCATTGGAACCCCATGGCACCATTTTCCTAGATGCCGGTGCGGTCAAGGCCCTCTTATCAGGCAAAAGCCTGCTGCCCGCCGGTGTAAGCAAGTTGAATGGGCATTTTTCGCGTGGTGATGCGGTGATTCTAAAAGACTTGCATGGTGCAGAAATTGCCCGTGGCCTCGTTGCTTATGATCGCGTGGATGCAGACAAAATTATCGGCCACCAATCCCATGAAATCGCCGCGATTTTGGGCTATGAAGGCCGCGCAGAAATGATCCATCGCGATGATATGGTCTTAAGCGTATTTGAAACAAACTGACAACAATCAGGCAAGGCTGATCCTGAAAAAGGCATAAGCCATCAAGGAACAAAGGGACATGAAAGATATGACAGGCACCATTACCGAGATCATGCTGGATCTGGGCCAAAAAGCCAGATATGCAGCCCGCGAGCTTGCCAATGCCCCGACAGATCAAAAGAACAAAGCCTTGTCTGAAGCAGCAAGCGCCATTCGCGCAGCCACCCAAACAATTCTAAATGCCAATGCCAAGGATATTGAAAAAGGCAAACAGGACGGCATGGCCGCATCTTTCCTTGACCGTCTGACCCTTGATGAAGGGCGTATAGAAGCCATTGCTCAAGGACTTGATGCCATTGTCACCCTGCCCGATCCCGTCGGCACCATCATGGCAGAGTGGGACCGCCCCAATGGCCTGCAAATCGAGCGGGTGCGCACGCCCCTTGGTGTGATTGGTGTCATTTACGAAAGTCGCCCCAATGTCACGGCCGATGCAGGCGCGCTCTGTCTGAAAGCAGGCAATGCCTCTATCTTACGCGGTGGATCGGACAGCTATCATTCCTCACGCGCCATTCATGCCTGTTTGATGCAAGGGCTAAAAGAGGCAGGCCTGAGCGAGCATTGCATTCAAATGGTCCCAACCACCGACCGCGCCGCAGTGGGCGAAATGCTCAAAGGGCTGGGTGGCAATATAGATGTGATCGTGCCACGCGGCGGCAAAGGCCTTGTTGGCCGTGTGCAGAGCGAAGCCCGTGTGCCTGTCTTCTCCCATCTGGAGGGCATTTGTCATGTCTATATTCATGAAGCAGCCGACCCGCAAAAAGCACTCACCATTACCCTGAATGCCAAAATGCGCCGCACTGGCATTTGCGGCGCAGCTGAGACCCTGCTCATTGACCGAAAATTGGCACAAAGCCATGCCAAACCGATCCTGACAGCTTTGCAAGAGGCAGGCTGCACACTCCATGGTACGCAAGAGATTGCCGCGCTCATTGATGATGTTGTGCTGGCAACAGAAGAGGACTGGAGCACCGAATATCTGGCCGCAGATCTCTCTGTCAAACTGGTCGAAAATATCGATGAAGCCATCCAGCATATCGCAATCTATAGCTCTTCGCATACTGAAAGCATCATCACAGAAGACGCAACAGCTGCAAATCGCTTCCTCAATGAAGTGGACAGTGCCATTGTGATGCATAATGCCTCCACCCAATTTGCCGATGGCGGCGAATTTGGCATGGGCGCTGAAATCGGCATTGCCACAGGGCGTATGCATGCCCGCGGCCCTGTCGGTCTGGAACAATTGACCAGCTTCAAATATCGCGTGCATGGCACAGGTCAAACCAGACCATAACAGCAAACCAAGAACTAGAACGTAGACTCATAAATGTGATCGATTTGGTAGAGGCTAATTTTTTCTCTCACTAGGAGTAAGGATGAAGACAATGTTGTTCATTTTCAAATCCTTACAACGAGGTGAGAGAAAAATAAGCCCTATCCTTTGGCCATTTAAGCGCCAAATGCACCAAATTTATGAGTTTACGTCCTAAAAGCCGGATCTGATTTGCATGAGCCGCTCACCCAATCACGGCCTATATCGTCCCCCCATCGAGCCAGGCATGACCATTGGCCTCTATGGGGGGAGTTTCAATCCCCCCCATGATGGGCATCGCCATGTGGCACTGACAGCTTTGCATCGCCTTTGTTTGCAAAAAATCTGGTGTCTGGTAACCCCCGGAAATCCGCTAAAAGACAATCGCTCTCTGCCGTCATTGAACAGGAGACTGGATCAAACAGCACAGATAATGAACCATCCATCCATTGCCATAAGCGCATTGGAAGCAAAAATCGGAACAAACTATTCCGCCCAAACCATTCGCTGGTTAACCAACAGATATCCCAAAACCCGCTTCATCTGGGTGATGGGAGCCGATAATTTGGCCAATTTTCACCATTGGAAGCAATGGAAGAGCATTTTTGCCACTTTACCTATTGCAATCATCGACCGTCCGGGTTATCCGAATAAAAGGCAAAGACATCAGCTTCATGAGCGTTGAGGGCTGAGCCTGAAACTGGTCTCGCTTTGCTCATCCAAGGG
>JAOXSH010000032.1 GCA_025800145.1 Cohaesibacter sp. | reverse complement strand
AAAGCTTCTTACCAGAAAGCCAATAAAATCCGGTCATATGGGGTAATCTTTCAGGCCGTTGGTATTAGGGCGCAAATATACAAAAGGCGAGCCATTGGCCCGCCTTGGTCTCCGATTAAGACGGCAAGATAGAAAGCCATAATTAACGCCTGCGATTGGCCTCATATTGTCCAGAGGGTCTATAGCTCCAAAGATAAGAGCCAACCACAGCCTCCACGGCTTGCGGGCTGATGCCCAATCCTTCAAAGGTGCGCCCTGCCGCTCTTGCATCCTCACTGACCACATTGTCACTTTGCAGCAAAATGACCTGATCACCGGTCAGAACCGGCGTTGGCAACATCTCTGCCCACCATGCAAGAGCCTTTGCAGCAGCAAAGGGCATGGGGATCAGCAGTCGTTTGCGCTGGGTTTCCTTGAGCATGATTTGCAACAGCTCTTTAAAGCTTTTTGCCTGCGGGCCACCCAGCTCGTAAATCTGGCCTCCTTCCAATTCTCCATCAATGGCACGGGCTATGACTTCAGCCACATCCCCGACAAAAGCAGGTTGAAATTTGGTCTCACCGCCCCCAATCAGCGGCAGAGCAGGAGAGAAGCGGCTCATTTGGGCAAATTTATTGAAAAAATCATCATCGGGGCCAATCAGCAAGGATGGGCGTATGATAACCGCTTCCGGTATTGTAGCAAGAACGGCCTGTTCTCCCGCCGCTTTGGAGCGGGCATAGCCAGATGCACTGTCCAGATTTGCCCCAATAGCAGAAATCTGCACCATATTGCTCAAACCAGCCTTTTTGGTTGCCTTGGCAATCGCCGCTGCGCCTCCTTTATGAATCGCATCAAAGCTTTGTTTGGATGTTTCAAAAAGGATACCAACCAGATTGACAACAGCATCCGCCCCTTCAATGGCCCGTTCAATAGACCAGTCATGGCGCAAATTGGCCTGAACCGGAAAAATTTGGCCAACGCCTCCTTGCGGCTGCATAAAACCAGCCAATTCAGGGCGCCGAACGGCGATCCGCACCCGATAGCCACGTTTGGCAAGAGCTCGCACGACATGACGGCCCAAAAAGCCTGAGCCACCAAATACTGTTACGATCTTTGAAGATTGGTCTGCCATATGATGAGGTCCTTTTGCGATCAGGCGCATATGATAAAAAATCAGGGAAAGATCAGCTATCTTATCCCTTGTGCATAATCCTTACACAGCACTATGTGAAGCGCAGAATCGCAGACTTTCCCCATACTGCACCGTTTGATGAAATTTTATCGTGTGAATTGTGCACATTTTTAAAATTGCTGCGTTGACTTTCCAATCATACCTCCTTAAAAACCGCCTCACACCTGAATTGCCCAGGTGGCGGAACTGGTAGACGCGCTAGCTTCAGGTGCTAGTTTCTGTATAGAAGTGGAGGTTCGAGTCCTCTCCTGGGCACCATTCCTTTCTTTGGTCATTGAATTCTCCTTTAATACTTTGAACGGCAAGGATAATTCGGCGGTTCTAGCTCCCTGTTTCAGGTGATATGCAAGGGGTTCTTCGAAGGCCAATCTCAGTACAATCCGGCGCATGATAAACTGGCCTGTCTCCCAGAGCTTATAAGGGTTTGCGAGGAATTGTAGGGCCGGTTCTAGTTTTTCTTCAAAGCTCCCTTGTGGTTTAAGGCGATTTTCTGCCCGTTCTGCCAAAATAAGCTTGTCACGCTCAAGGTCGGTTATCTTTTCCTCATATGTCTTGATAACGGTCGCATTGCTGGCGTCCATTATGCGGGCAAGCAGGGATTCAATCTGTTTGTCGATGGTTTTAATCTGACGCTTGGCAGAGAAAACCGCGTCACTGAACTGATCGAGACGTTGATCCCATGCATGGCGGAACATAGTTTTGGCAAGATCCAGTAATGCAGGATGAGGCTTCATGTCTTTGACAATAGACCCAACCTCATTCTCAACCTTGTCACGGGCAATGGACTTGCCATAGCTTTTGCAGTTTTTTGTCTGACATAGATAATAGGCGTAATATTTTGAACGCCCCTTTGACCATGAACTGCGCAAGGGGGTTTTGCAATCAGCGCAACAGACAAAGCCCCGTAAGGCAAAATCCTCACCAATATTCTTGCGCATGGGAGCCTTGGCAGTGCCATTGCGGCGAGCCTGAACCTTGTCGAAGGTCTGAATAGAAATAAGCGCATCATGCTGACCATTTAGCCAGTCAATCTCATAGCGTTCCGAGCAGATATGCCCGGTATAAAGGGGATTTCCCAATATTTCAGTGACACGCTGTTGGGTGATGATGCCTTTTTTGTTTCGTGGAAAGTCCGGGAAGCTTTCAAAGAAGCGTTTGATTTCTGCCTGACTTTCAAAACGCCCGCTGGCATAGCCTTCAAAAGCCTGTTTGATTATTGAGGCATTTGGCTCATCAGCAACCAGAACTTTCCCACGGCCTTTCTCGGTTATATATTTATAGCCCACAGGGGCATTATGGGCCCAGTAGCCATTTATCATTCTGCCGCCCATTTTGCTTGCGTTCAAGAGCGTCTTGCGCGGCCATGATGGTTTCTATGAACTCACCCTCCGGTGTGTCTTCAAATTTGAAGTTCAGACATTCAATTCGGCACCACGAGAACGAAAAGCGTCTCGCAGATCCAGATGGAAACGGGTATCACGGGCAAAGCGTTTCAGATCATCGAAGATAACGACATAATTCTCGAATGGCTGAGCATCGAGATAGCTTAAAAGTGCCACCATGCCCGGGCGTTTCATAAAGTCTCCGCCACCCGTAATGGTATCAGGAAAGACAGCTTCAACCTCATAGCCTTTCAGGCGGGCATGTTCGCGACAACGGGTTTCCTGACTTTTGGAGGAAACGCGGCAATAAATGAGAGCTTTTCCAGCTTTGAGTGACATG
>JAOXSH010000015.1 GCA_025800145.1 Cohaesibacter sp. | reverse complement strand
CCCTAAACACCCATATCGTTTTGGCATCGGGAACTTTGTCGAACAGGCCAAGCCCCAAGAAGCGCATGAAGGACAGGCGATCGTTGATCAGAAATTCTGTCCTGTCGTCGCTGAGATTATTTTGGGTTTGAATGATCAGGATCTTGAACATCATGACAGGATCAAAGGGTGGCCTTCCACCCTTGGCTCCATCTCCATAGGCCAGCGCCTTATCCAGAACAGACCGGACGATCTCAAAATCGACCAGCCGATCATAGGCTTCCAATTGATCGCCGATATCGCTCAGTCTTTTGAGCCGCTCATCAACGTCAAACAAGCCTGGTTCCCTCATCTTTCCCCTCCAAATCAAGGCTGGGTCAGTGAATCAGAAAACAAGCCGAATGGCCATAATCAACATGGGTTAATAGAGGTCTTCAGGTGGATTACCAAAAACATTGAATATTTTGAACATATTAAGAAACATGCTCTGCCTCGTCAGTATGTAATACCAACGAGCAGAAATAATGACCCATATGACCGGATTTTCTGGGTTTTCTGGTAAGGAACTTTTGCTGCCATGGTCTGGCTGACCACAAAGCAAGAGCGACGCAGTCCAGAAGGCCCAGAAAACCGGCCTTCGGTGCCTTGAAATGGCTCACTGAGCGGCGTTGTCTTTCTAGGGCGCGCCTCATTGAATTGTCTTGACAATTCAATGCAAAAGGTTCGCATCAAAAAGAAAATGCCCCGGCATTGTCCGTCGAAAAACGCCTTGTCAGTAAACCATTTCAAGGCATCCTATGGGTCATTATTTCTACTCGTTGGTATTAGGTCAGCGTTACGCCCAATAGTGAAACAAAAGAAAGCAGATCACAAAAAGACGACTTCTTCTTCTGCCGCAGAAGAGGCAGATCTTCCCGGAGTTTGGCCTGTAAAGTCGTCGGCTTCACTAGCACTTTCTTCTTCCTCCCATGCCTCGTCCAAAAGATCTTCTGCTGACTTTTTGCTCTCTTGATTAAATGATTGGCCGCTCTTCACCAATGTGAGAGAGGGAACATCGCCCGCATCCTGATCATGATTTGCGCCACTCTTAAAAGGGGAGCGACTTTGCTGATTGTGTTGCGAGGCAGCAGAATCCAAAGCTTGCGCCATGCCATCCGAAACACTCAGCGCCTGTCCATCTTCTCGTGCATCGGGCATTGCTGGACGGTCTTTTTCTTCTTTTGGTTTTGGCGCTGACCAGCCAAGCTCTTCATCACTGGGCGGAATATAACGAGCCGCAAGTTCCAGATGCTTGCGCACGGTATCTGAGGAGGCAGGCAAAATAACCAGAGAGGCAAAGCCAAGACGACGCGCATTCAACACATCCGCAGCCGTTGCCTTTTTGGAGCATAAAATCAGACAGACGCCACGCCCACCGGAAAATTCGACACCGCGGGCTGGAATCAGCACTTTGGCAATGCCTTGCGCCCCATAGGCTTCGTCAACAAAGACAACATCAGCCTGACCTGAACCAATAAAATGCGCAGCCTGTTTGATATCATCCATCGCAGTTGGATGATTGATGCCACAATTCTTCAATAGATCTGCCCACAATTTCCGGTCATGGCGGCGGGGCGCGACTATCAGAACACTCAAATCTTTGACAGCCTTCAGGCGACGCATGAATAATGCCTCATTTGTTAACCGGCCATTGGCGCATCAACTCCAATAGCTATTTTTGTTTATAGGGCCAAATCATTGTTTTCATGCAGAAAATAAAAAGGCCAGTCCAATTGGACCGGCCCAGTATCGAATAAAGATCCTTGTAATCTGTAAAAAGCCAACAAGGCTTTTGATTTTAGGTGAATAAAATCTTGCCGGCGCAACAGCACAGTCCGAAAAGCTCCTAAAATCCTCGTTTCAGGCTACCAAGGATACCCCGAACCAAAGCTTTGCCAAGCGAGGTTGCGACAGAGCGCGCAACCGACTTCATGGCCGCTTCTGCAACACTTTGTCGATTGGAGCTGCGTCGTCTTGTGCTCTTGCGGCGAGAGGAACGGGTGGGGCGGTCATCCCGGCCAAAATCTGGCAAGGTGAAACCGGTGCGGCTTTTGCGCATCCGCCCTTTTTCTTGGCGTTGGCGATCTTCTTCGGCTCTTTGCTCTTCTTCGCGCTGGGCTTTCTGTTCTGCTCTCTTTTTCAGAACTTCAAAAGCGCTTTCTCGATCCTTGGCAACATCATACAGCCCAAAAACAGGGCTATTTTGAATGATGTCTTGACGCTCAGAGGCGCTCAAAGGGCCGAGCCGCGAACTTGGCGGGCGGATCAGGGTTTGCTGGACAATGGACGGCACGCCTTTTTTCATCAGGGTTGAGACAAGCGCCTCACCAACGCCCATGGCCATAATGGTTTCGCGCGTATTCAGCTGCGGGTTCGCACGAAAGGTCTCTGCGGCCACGCGCACCGCTTTTTGATCGCGTGGGGTAAAGGCGCGCAAGGCATGTTGCACACGATTGCCAAGCTGAGAGAGCACCCCATCGGGAATATCAATCGGATTTTGAGTGACAAAATAGACCCCAACCCCCTTGGAGCGGATTAGTTTTACCACTTGTTCGACTTTTTCGACCAAAATTTTTGGCGCATCGTCAAACAACAAATGCGCCTCATCAAAGAAGAAGACAAGGCGGGGTCGATCCCGATCGCCCACTTCGGGCAATTCTTCAAACAATTCAGACAACAGCCATAAAAGAAATGTGGCATAGAGGCGAGGGGACTGCATCAATTTGTCCGCAGCCAGAATATTGACCATGCCACGGCCATCGCGCGTGGTACGCATCAAATCCATAATATCCAGCGCCGCTTCCCCAAAGAAATGCTCTGCGCCTTGCTGTTCCAGCACCAGCAATTGCCGTTGAATGGCACCAATGGAGGCCGTAGAGACATTGCCATAAGAACTGCTCAATTCCTTGCGCCGCTCTTCCATATGAACCAACAGCGCCCGCAAATCCTTCAAATCAAGCAGCAAAAGCCCTTCATCATCGGCCAGTTTGAAGGCAATATTGAGCACTCCTTCTTGCGTTGCGTTCAAATCCATCAAGCGTGAAAGCAACAAAGGCCCCATATCGGACAGGGTGGTGCGAATGGGATGGCCTTGGTCGCCAAACAAATCCCAAAAAATGGTGGGCATCGCTTCAAACTGATAGTCATCGGAAAAACCAATGGTCTTGGCCCGTTTGGCCAGAAAATCCTTTGGCTCCCCAGCCGCGGCAAGACCGGACAAATCCCCCTTCACATCGGCGCAGAAAACAGGCACGCCAGCGGCAGAAAATCCTTCGGTCAGAATTTGCAGCGAAACGGTTTTGCCTGTACCCGTTGCCCCTGCAATCAATCCATGGCGGTTGGCCAGCTTAAGATTGAGATATTCTCCCCGACTGGTGTGCGCACCAGCCTCATCGCTTACAAAGCTGGTTCCCAGATAGATTTGTCCGTCTTTTAGCATTCCGCCCTCAATTCTTTTACAAAACCATGATGGCCAACTGTGAAAAGTTGCCACTGTCCCACCCTTTGCAACAGAATAGAAATGATACCTGTTTTGTGCATCATTCACACTGTGTTCAGACAGCAGTGACTAGAAAAAACAAGTTATACAAGTCTTTTAACAATCAAATGGTCACAAAAGGCCCTCTATAAAGCAAACAGAACGCTACGGCAGGTAGAGAAAAGTGCCGGTCATATGGGGTAATCTTTCGTGCCGTTGGTATTAAGCAAAGATCAAAGCTTGTCACCCTTGCAGCCAAGTGAAAAACTGGTCTCAAGCAAGAAAAAACCGAATCGGGAGACGATTATGGACGAAATTATTGAACGCATCGCTTCAGCTGCTGGTATTTCACCTGATATTGCCAAAACCGCAGTGCAGATCATCCTGAAATTCCTCAATAAGGAAGGACCGGACGATAAAATGAGCATGTTGCTGGAAGCCTTGCCCGGAGCGAGTGAGTTGATCTCGGAAGAAGGCGAAAATTCTGGCGGTGGATTGCTCGGTGGCCTTATGGGCTCCATGGGTGGCATGGGCGGTGCCATGGCTGCCATGAATGAGCTGAACTCAGCAGGCCTTGATATGGGTCAGATCCAGTCCGTTGCGTCAGAATTGATCAGCGCAGCCAAGGAAAGCGTCGGAGAGGAAGTGGTCGACGAGATCGTCTCTTCGGTGCCCGGACTGAACCAGATTGTCTAAGACTTTCAAAACATAAGGCGGCCATAGGGTCGCCTTTTTCATATCCGTTTATGGCCCGCACAGGCAGGCTTTTGTGAAGGAGCAAGACATGTCATCTTATCCGATCGCTAACATTGAAGGCATTGGTCCCATTTATGCAGAAAAGTTAAAGGCCGTTGGCATCACCAATACCAAAGCCTATCTGGAGCGCGCCAAAGATCCTGTCGGGCGCAAGGCGCTGGAAGCAGAGACTGGCATTGAGCATAAACGCATTCTGAAATGGGCCAATATGGCCGATCTGATGCGCATCAAGGGCGTGGGCGAGGAATATTCCGAATTGCTGGAAGCAGCTGGCGTTGATACGGTCAAGGAATTGCGCAATCGCAATGCAGCCAACCTGACCCTTGCCATGCAAGAGGCCAACAGCGAAAAGAAACTGGTGCGTCAGGTGCCAGCCCAGAGCAATGTCGAAAAATGGGTTGCCCAAGCAAAAGAATTGTCACCCATGATGAGCTATTGATCTAACGCTCGACAAGACCGCATCAACTGGCTCATCAATGCAATTGCATTATGAGCCAGATCATCGTTCCAGTACCAATCGCCGTTAAAGGTCACGGCTTAATTCAGCTCGATCTGCCCATAGCGTACGGCTTCCACCACGGTTTGGGTCTTGTTCGCCGCCTGCAATTTTTCGGAAGCATTTTGTAGATGCGCATGAACCGTGCGCTGGGAAATGCGCAGTTCCTGTGCAATATGGCTTGCTGTTTTTCCCTGTGCTGTAAGAGCAAGAACATGGCGCTCGCGACCAGACAATTCCCCAGATCTGCTCTGTCCCAAAGGCCTTGTATCATCAAGATCTGACAGGATAACCTGACATTGGCAAGAGAAAAAATACAAATCCTGCGTGGATAGACGCAATGTCTCACCTGCTGCAATGATGGCCATCTGAACACGACTGAACTGATGAACATGGATGCCCACAATATCATTCATACTGATAGGATTGCCGCTGTGCTCTATCAGCATTCTGAAAAGTGCTGAGTCCCTGAGCCAACTTTTTGCTTCATCAAAATGCCATAACTTTGGGTGGGTGAGGCCAGCAATCTTGCGTAACAGAATATCCTCTCCCTGCACTGAGGAAATCGCCGATGAATATATGTCGCTATGGCCCCACTGATTGCGATAAATCAGATCACGAAGAGGCTTTCCGGGTAGGGAGAGGCCTGTGATCAGAATATGTTGGGCCCCTTTATGCTTTAAGATTGCACAAACATAATCCAGAAAACCGGTGAGGTCTTCTGGCTTATGTTCGATCAGAGCTGTAACAGGCAGCTCATCCATGGTGTCTATTTGCTGGGACATGACTTGCTTTTCTTGTTTATGTCTCGACCAAAGCACCCGACGCGATCAAGGGGACAAAATGAAGGGATGAAATGAAGCCTTGAGAAACTCCAAAACTCATCTGACCTGAACGGGTTAAGAAAACACGCTGTTCAGCATGCTGCATTACGATGGCGTAAAGTAAAAAAACGAGCAACAAAAACTCATCAATTCAATCCAATTAATTGTTTTTATACAAAATAATCCGAAATCTGATCGCAGAATATTGGTAAAGTTGACAGGGCTATGTAGGAAAAATTCTGGGGGGCTACAATCCTAATAATACGTGAAAATACGAATGCATCTATTAGGGCATACTATGATTCGTGTGCCTTCACTTTTTAGAATACGCAATAGCGGCTTCAAATCTGCATACATTTGTCGAAAAATATCGACGATAGCTGCCTGGGCAACAGCTTTCCTCACCGTTGGTAGTATGAATATGGCCATTTGGCGGGCTTGCAGCGGGCCTATGAGGGGCTTAAACCCTTAAGATAAAGATTTGATCATGCAATGCGGTCAGTCCAACAAGGATAAAAGAGCCAAGCTGGCAGCAAAGATCAGGAAGCGGCACAGGATATGCCGAAGCGATGACATGGACCTGCGTGACATCAAAAACGAACGCATATCAAGGATGGCATGACCTTGATTCTGAGGGTTTTGATAGGAGCAAATAGAAATGAGCGATGCTCTAAGGATTTCGGATACCTTTTCAGGTTATTCGCACAATGATTGGCAGGAAATGGCAGAAAAGGCCCTGAAAGGCGCTCCTCTGTCGAAAATTTCCACGACAACAGCGGATGGCCTGACCATTGATCCGATCTATCCTAGAGGAGAGGGCAAGGCCGCCATGGCAATGCGTGCTGTGCAAATGCCATGGGATGTTTGCCAAAAAGTCGATCATCCGCAAGCAGAAAAGGCCAATGAGCAGGCCTTGATTGATCTGAATAACGGCACGAATATGCTGTCCATACCATTTGCGGGCTGCGCCTCGGCGCGCGGCTATGGTTTGCAGGCGGATAAAGACACTCTGTCCAAAGCGTTGGATGAGGTGCTGCTCGATCTGATCAATATTCGTCTTGAGGGCGGTGTAACAGGCCGGATCGCTGCCACTGCATTTGCTGATCTGGTTGTAGAGCGCGGCTATAATTGCGCTGATATCAATGTATCGTTTGGCCTGGATCCCATCGGCACATTCGCTGCCACTGGTATTATGGCTCCCAATTGGCAGGAACGCGCCGCCAAGATGGTTGAGACAATCCGGGATCTCCAGCAAAAAGGTTTCAAAGGGCCGTTTATAAGCATTGATGGCCGCCCTTATCATGATGCCGGCGCAACAGATGCACAGGAACTGGCTGCAATTCTTGCCTCTATTGTGGCCTATTGGACCATCTTGGAAGAGACAGGCTTTGAAGGCCGCCAGGCTCTTTCCATGATGGATGTGACCTTAAGCGTTGAAGCAAACCAATTTGGTTCTTTGGCAAAAATTCGCGCCATGCGTCATCTCTGGGCGCGCCTGTTGCAAGCCGCTGACATTGAATTCATTGCCTTGAAAATCCATGCAGAAACCTCTTGGGCCATGATGACCCGATTGGACCCATGGGTGAATATTTTGCGGGCCACGACAGCCAGCTTTGCCGCCGGTGTTGGCGGAGCCAATAGCGTCTGCATCTTGCCCCATACCGCAGCCCTTGGCTTGCCAGATGCCTTTGCACGCCGCATTGCCCGCAATCTGCAAACCCTGTTGCTGGAAGAATCCAATCTATACAAAGTGACAGACCCCGCAGCGGGATCCGGCTTTGTCGAAAGCCTGACGTCAGATATAGCTTTGCAGGCTTGGAACTTGTTTCAAAGCCTTGAAAAAGCAGGTGGCATGGTCTCAGCCCTTCAGGCTGGCCTGCTGGCCGATTGGATCAGCGGAGCCAAACAGGACCGCGCCAAATTATTGGCCAGCCGCAAAAACGCCCTGACCGGCGCTTCTGCCTTTCCCGATATTCATGAAGAAGCGGTGGCGGTAGAGCTCATTGATCGCGTTGCAGCACCGGATTTGGCAAAAGAGGGCATCACATGTGCGGCTTTAAAGCCGCAAAGATTGGCAGAAGCGTATGAAGCCTTGCGTGATGCAGCAAAGGCGGCCCCCAAAGCGCCGTCTATCTTTTTTGTCAATATGGGCCGCATCGCTGATTATACGGCACGCGCTACGTGGGCCAAGAATTTCTTTGAAGCCGGTGGTGTCGCCGCTCTATCCGATCGGGGGTTTGAGGATAATGCAAGCGCTCTTGCCGCTTTCAAAGAGAGCAAGGCTGACATTGCCTGTCTGGTGGGGCCTGATGCCCTTTATGAAGAGCGCGGAGCTGAATTAGCCAAAGCCCTCAAAGAAGCCGGAGCAAAAATGGTCTATCTGGCAGGACGGCCCAAAGATTTGATGGACGCTTTAAAGGCTGCTGGCATCGACGCGTTTGCCTTTGAAGGCTGTGATGTCCTTGCCGAATTGGCAAAGATCCATGCCATGCTGGACATTCAGCCTATGGTTCAAGCGTAAGGAGAGACGTGATGACCAAGATCCCGAATTTTGCTGACATCGCTTTTGAAGCGGCAAGCCCGGCAGCAGGCAGCTCAGATTCCGTCTGGACAACGCCAGAAGGCATTGATGTCAAAGCCTCTTATGATGAAGCAGAGATTGCCAATCTCGACTTCACCCAAAGCTGGCCCGGTCTGGCCCCTTTTGTGCGTGGCCCTTACCCAACCATGTATACCCAGCGTCCATGGACAGTGCGCCAATATGCCGGTTTCTCAACGGCAGAAGATTCCAACGCCTTCTATCGCCGCAATCTTGCTGCGGGGCAAAAAGGTCTGTCCATTGCCTTCGATCTGGCAACCCACCGTGGCTATGATTCCGATCACCCGCGCGTGCCCGGCGACGTGGGCATGGCCGGTGTGGCGATTGATAGCATCTATGATATGCGCACCCTGTTTGACGGCATCCCGCTGGATAAAATGTCCGTCTCCATGACCATGAACGGAGCCGTTTTGCCCGTCATGGCGCTGTATATTGCAGCCGCCCAAGAGCAGGGCGTCAGTCAGGAAAAACTCTCTGGCACCATTCAGAATGATATTCTGAAAGAATTTATGGTGCGCAACACCTATATCTATCCGCCTGTCCCATCCATGCGCATCATCTCGGATATTTTTGCTTACACATCCGAGAATATGCCAAAATTCAATTCCATTTCCATTTCCGGCTATCATATGCAGGAAGCCGGGGCGACGGCAGATCTAGAGCTTGGCTATACCATTGCCGATGGCATCGAATATATCCGCGCCGGTGTTGCAACTGGACTGGATGTCGATGCTTTTGCCCCGCGTTTGTCCTTCTTCTGGTCTATTGGTATGAATTTCTTTATGGAAATTGCCAAAATGCGGGCTGCCCGTCTGCTCTGGGCTAAACTGGTCAAGGAAGAATTCAATCCAAAAAATCCAAAATCCTACAGCCTGCGCACCCATTCCCAGACCTCTGGATGGTCACTGACCGCACAGGATGTTTTTAACAATGTGGGACGCACAGCAATCGAAGCCATGGCCGCGACGCAAGGCCATACCCAATCCCTGCATACCAATGCGCTGGACGAAGCACTGGCCCTGCCAACGGACTTTTCGGCCCGGATCGCCCGCAACACCCAGCTATTTTTGCAGCAGGAAAGCGGCACCACCAAAGTCATAGATCCTTGGGGCGGCTCTCATTATATTGAAAAGCTGACCCATGAGCTGGCAGAAAAAGCACTGGCCCATATCCGTGAAGTGGAAGAACTGGGTGGTATGGCAAAGGCCATTGAGGCAGGCATTCCAAAATTGCGTATTGAGGAAGCAGCTGCAAAAACACAGGCCCGCATCGACAGTGGTACCCAGACCGTGGTCGGCGTTAACAAATTTAAGCCCGAAAATGAAGCGGCAATCGATGTCTTGCAGGTTGACAATTCCGCCGTGCGTCAGCAACAGCTTGATAAGCTCAAGCGCCTGAAAGCAGAGCGCAATCAGGCAGAAGTGGATGCGGCACTGGAAGCACTGACCGAAGCCGCGCAAAATGGCACGGGCAATTTGCTGGATCTGTCTGTCAAAGCGGCCAGCGTCAAGGCAACGGTTGGCGAGATCACCTTCGCCATGGAAAAAGTCTTTGGTCGCCACCGTGCCGAGATTAAATCCATTTCCGGTGTTTATCGTCAGGAGGTTGGACAAATGTCTGAAGCGGTACAAAAAGTCCAGACTATGGTTGAAGAATTTGAGGACAATGATGGACGCCGCCCCCGTATTCTGATCGCCAAAATGGGGCAGGATGGTCATGACCGTGGCCAAAAGGTGATTGCATCCGCCTTTGCCGATCTTGGCTTTGACGTTGATATCGGCCCGCTTTTCCAGACACCGCAAGAAGCAGCCCGGCAAGCGGTAGAAAATGACGTGCATATTGTCGGGGCCTCTTCTTTGGCTGCGGGCCATTTGACATTGGTTCCAGCCCTTAAACAATGTCTGACAGAGCAAGAGCGCGAGGATATTATGATTGTGGCAGGGGGGGTGATCCCACCGCAAGATTATGATGCCCTTTATGAAGCCGGCGCCTCTGCCATCTTCCCTCCTGGAACCGTCATTGCCGAAGCTGCGGTCAATCTGCTCAAAGAGCTGAACCAGCGCTTGGGATATGATCAGTAAACAGTGCAGTAGATCTACATCAAAATGAAATAAACAAACCCGGCTTTTAGCCGGGTTTTTTATGCAGTCGCTTTCTTTAAAACGAGAGCATTTTGAATAAACATGTCGTTATTCAAAATGCTATCGTCTTTGTTTCTAATACCAACGGCACGAAAGATTAACCCATATGACCAGAAAGCCAATAAAATCCGGTCATATGGGTCAATCTTTCGTGCCGTTGGTATAAGCCTATTTTTCGAAAACTGCACACACTTTTCGAAAACTATGCTCTAACCAGAAGCAACGGCTTCTTGAATATTATCCTTAGCCTGCTGGGCCAATTGCATATTATTGGCAGAGCCTTTGATCGCATTGTCTGTATCGTCACGAATAACAAGCAATTGTTGGGCAATTTCTTCAAATATACTGGATTTTTCCGCCATATCCTGCGCATTTTCAGAAATCATGGCTGTTGTTTTTTCAATCAGAATCTTGATGTCGGCAATCAGTTGCGCACTTTGCTGGCTGTCATGAACCGTCGTTTGAAGGGTTTCGCCAATATCATCATTGGTTTGTTTCATATTTTGTATGGCTGTTGTCATATCACCAAGAATTGCGGTGATGGACGAAACCGCATCATCAGTCGAATGGGCCAGAGCTTTCACTTCGCCGGCAACAACAGCAAATCCCTTGCCAGCATCCCCGGCACGGGCCGCTTCAATGGTGGCATTGAGCGCCAGCAAATTGGTTTGGGTCGAAATAGAGGCAATCTGGCTCGCCAAATCTTCGATATTTGAGAATTTCTGCGCAAATCCTTCAATCGAAGCGGTCAATTGTCTGGACAAAGCAATGGAGCCCTCGCTTTGGTGAGAGACCCCGCTCACGCTATCGCTTAACACATGCATGTCAGTGTTGGCGTTGGATAATTCTTGCGAATAGAAGCTCGAATTTGTCTCAATTGCCTGAAAATTGTCCTGCAAATTCTTCGCTGTTTCAGATAGATCAATCAGAAACTGCTTTCTGTCTTTACTGGCCGCATTGACATTTTTGGCATTTTGCAAAATTTGCGAAACCATCGCACTGGCATCATTCAATGTCTCAAGGCATTGAGGAGGTTGGGCATCTGGTGCTAGAACGGGAGACGTTGCCTTCAGCGTGTCCGCTGTGGCATCAGATATCGTGTCGTTTCGCATAGATGATTGAAGACTATTGGTGTTACTCTCTTTCAGGTCTTTTTGGGCAAGAAGAGAGGAAACAAGCGATACAAGGAAGGGCACGATAGCACTCAATACTGCCTTGCTATAAGAAAAATCAGCATCTGCAAAAAAGGCATCATATTGATTGATAAGGGTGAGGACTGCTCCAACCAGAATTGAACAGATGAGGGCGCGAAGGAACATTGATATTGTCTCCAATCCAAGAGCCTGAAAAGCTAGGGCATGTTGAATAATGACGTGTTTATTCAAAATGCTCTAAGTCTCGAATAATATTATAAAATTTATAGTGTAATAAAGACTGGTTATACATATATCATTTATGGGTTAGCGAATGATAAACCATCAGATTCATAACTTTTATATTTTATTCTGGATACAAAAGTTTCCAAATACATGATCAGACCAATAATACCAACGGCATGAAAGATGAAGGCTCAAGATTATGAAATCTATTTGTATTTTCTGTGGCTCCAACTGGGGCAATCGTGAAGACTATAAAGACGCCGCCATTGCTATCTCTAGTGAAATTGCCCGCCGTGGCTATACGCTTGTCTATGGTGGCGCTGGGGTCGGCCTGATGGGGGCTTGCGCTGATGCAGCATTGGCGCAAGGCGGCAAAGTGATCGGCATTTTGCCAGAAGCCCTCAAAGAGAAAGAAGTGGATCATAAGGGCCTGAGCGAATTGCATTTGGTTTCTTCCATGCATGAGCGCAAAGCCATGATGGAAGACTTATCTGATGGCTTCATTTCCATCCCCGGTGGTGCTGGCACCATGGATGAAATGTTTGAAATCTGGACTTGGGGAATGCTTGGCTGGCATGACAAACCCTCTGCTTTGATGAATGTGGCTGGCTATTATGATGATCTGATCAAATTTCTTGACAAAACAGCGCAAGAAGGCTTTGTGCGCAAAGCCCACCGGGACATGCTGATCATCGGAGAAGAGGCTGGGGCGATCCTTGATCAAATGGAAGCTTATGAACCACCACAAGGCTCTAAATGGATCAAGAAAAAAAGCGAGACCTGATTAATGGTGCCTGATCGATAGTACAGATCAAATCTGTGCGTCTGCGTGATTTACCGCAGTTAATCGCAAACAGGCTGGTTTTCCACGCGCCATGAAGTAACGTAAAGGGGAATAGAAAAATGATTCCCCTTTTTTGGTCGCGCATACAACATGACAGAGCATCAAAATATTATATCTGCCTCTGGCAAAAAGGGGACAAGGACCGCCAAAAAGACAAAGACTGTGCGGGTTTTACTCTATGCATCCGAGCGCCAAAATAAAGAAATGCCCGCAAGGCAAGCGCTCTATTTGGCGGCATTGGGCGAAAACAAGGCATTGGATCTGACCGTTCTGGCCCCCAATGGATCGGCTCTTGCCAAAGTAGCGAAAGATTTACAAATAGCATTTTTGCCGATTTCAGACTTTGGCCGCTCGCTTTTGCGCCGCACGCCCCAGCTTTGGCCGATCCTGACCGCTATGCGTCGTCACCACTTTGATATCGCCATCACCCATAATGGTTATGCCGCCAAAGGGCTGTCTATCATAGCAAAAAGGGTTATCGGCCTGTGCCATGAGGATGATTTTGACGCGTTTAAAGCTTGTGACACGCTTCTGACCTTATCATCCAGCGCGACAGACAAGGCAAAAGCAAGATTGGATTATGAGCTCCGCATCGACCGATTGCCTTATCCCTATCAATGCACGCAAACAGATATCAAAAAACTGCCGGACAATAAGCCGCTGACCATAGGCTTTTACAGCGCCTTTGAAGAGCAAAATGGGCAAGCGGTCTTTCTGCATATGGCACAATTGGTTGCGCAGGAAAGACCGGATCTGCGCTTTCTTCTGGCGGGTGATGGGCCACTGGATCAGGATTTGAAACAATTGGCAGAGCAAATCGCGCCCTTTGTTGAATTTCCGGGGGATCTCTCCCAAACAGAATTGGCCGAGGAGATCGATATCTATTGTCAAACCACACGCACAGAGCCGTTTGGTTTGACGCTCTGCGCGATGATGGAGCAGGGCATAGCCTGCCTCTCCACCTGTACTAATGGCGCAATGGATATCTTGAAAGGTGGCATCGTAGCGCCTTTGGTGCCAGTGGATGATGCGCTTGCCATGACAGAGCGCCTTTTGGAAATGGTCAATGATCGTGAGCGTTTGATCAAAACCAAACAGGCCTGTTATGACAGAATTCGGGAAGAGGATTTTGATGTTATGTCCTTTGCACAGCGCTTGAATGCCATCGTCAGCGAGACGAACACAGGATAAATCGGCTATCGCCATTGGACTGAAAAGCAAATTGGAAGAGTTCTAAACAGCATTGCTTGTGCATACAGCCCCAAGGAGCATAATTTGCCTTTGCTTGCCTCTTGCCGTTCGGCCACGCAATGCCTAAATTGACATAAATCAAATATGCAGGACAGAGGGCGGCCTCCATCCTGTCAGTTCACCATCCCTCCCAAAGGAGACTGTCCATGTCTTTTGAACTTCCTGAACTGCCCTATGCCTATGACGCTCTTGGCGATTTCATGTCCGCAGAGACTTTGGAATTCCACCATGACAAGCATCACATGGCTTATGTGACCAACGGCAACAACCTGCTCAAGGATTCTGGTCTGGACGGCAAAAGCCTGGAAGAGATCGTCAAGGAAAGCTTTGGCACCAATGCGGGCCTCTTCAACAATGCTGCCCAGCATTACAATCACATCCATTTCTGGAAATGGATGAAGCCTGTCGCTCAAGAGGGCAAAATTCCAGGCGCACTGGCTGCAAAAATTGACGAAGATCTGGGCGGCATGGACAAATTCCGCGCTGATTTCATCAATGCTGGCCTCACCCAGTTCGGCTCTGGATGGTGCTGGTTGTCCCTGAAAGACGGCAAACTGGAAGTTACCAAAACACCAAATGGCGAAAATCCATTGGTCCATGGGGGCACACCATTGCTCGGCTGTGATGTATGGGAGCATTCCTATTATATCGATTATCGAAATGCCCGCCCGAAATATCTGGAAAGCTGGTTCGACAATCTGATCAACTGGGAATATGTTGCTGAATTGCTGGAAGCAGCCTCTTGAGCATAGCTTAATATTTTAAATAAAGAAAATCCCGTAAAATTATGATTTTACGGGATTTTTTTTATAATATATTCTTGTCTGAAGAAGAGATTATAAGCCTCTTCGGCAAGGCTTGTAATATGTGCTGTGCGGAAAGTCGGTCCGCATCCAGTAAAGCCAGTTTTCACAGGATTTGCGGCTTTTGAAGCATCCAATCTGGTTCACATGCTCCTGTTTTGGACCCCATTTGAACATTGGCTCAAGATCGCGTTTGCCAACATGACGCCCCCACCAGACTTTTGATGGGCCAATTTTTTTGGCAAGATCCAGACAACGATGAGGATGCGGTTTTGGCCGTATGTGGCTTCCAGCGAAAGCTGGGGAGGGGGCTGTGATCATCAGCGGCATGGCAAAGGCCAGCGCAAGCATCAGCACAGACACTGTTTGTCTTCCCATCACATACTACTCCTGACTATCAGGGGGACGTCTCATAAGAGAGCCAGAAACAAAGAGCCGGACAGCTTCAAGGCTAGGGATGCAAAACCGCACGGCACAGGTTGGAATCACTCTAACCATCAAAATGTCAAAAGAGGGGCAATGCCAGAAAAAAGTAATGAATGTGCAAAAGTGTGCATACATTCCTCGGCAAGGCCGCTTCTTTGGCAATGGCTTTGCGCTTGGAAAAGTTGGGCTTTCCTTTTTCGGATCAATTGGGCAGAGTACAACAACAAAATCCAGTCATATGGGTTAATCTTTCGTGCCGTTGGTATAAGGAGGCATCTCATGGTCCAGTCATCACCCTGTTCTGTTTATGTGTTTGATGCTTATGGCACCTTGTTTGATGTGCACGCAGCGGTGCGAAAACATGAGCAGGATTTAGGACCCAATGCAGCATTTTTGTCCGAAATCTGGCGCAGTAAACAGCTTGAATATAGCTGGGTGCGGGGATTGATGGGGCGCTATAGGGATTTTTGGAGCCTGACCGAAGAAGCGTTGGATTATGCCTTTGCAAAAGTGCCGGATGCGGACCAATCAAAGCGTGCTGAATTGCTCGACGCCTATTTCTCTTTGGAAGCCTATCCCGAAGTGCGTTCTGTTCTCGAAGCTTTAAAAGCCCAAGGCAAGGATCTGGCCATCCTGTCCAATGGATCTCCTGATATGCTCAAAGCCGCGGTAGAAGGCAATGGATTGCAGGATCTGTTCGATCATGTTCTGTCCGTTGATGAATTGCGCACCTATAAAACGGCCAAAGAGGTGTATGAATTGGTGGGAACGGTCTTTCGCGCCTTTCCAGAAACGGTATCCTTTCAATCTTCCAATCGTTGGGATATTGCAGGCGCAACCGCCTATGGTTTTCGCACAGTCTGGGTCAATCGCACCAGCCAACCGGACGAATATAAAGATTTGGCACCTTCTGCCCAATTAAAGGATCTCGAAGGCTTGCTGTTCTTATAGGTCAGGAAAAAAGGCTCCAACAGACAATCAGTTGGAGCCTTTTCATTTTATGCTTTTTATGCTTTTTATGCTTTTTCATCCAGCTTGCCGGTTACTTGCAAGGCAAAGGCCCATTCCAGAGCGGTTTCTTTTAATCGATCAAAGCGTCCTGACGCTCCTGCATGGCCGCTATCCATATTGATTTTCAGCAAAAGAAGATTGCTGTCCAGACGCTGGTCACGCAATTTCGCCACCCATTTTGCAGGTTCCCAATAGGTCACACGCGGATCCGTCAAGCCACCCACAGCCAATATGGCAGGATAATGTTGGGTGCTGACCCGATCATAGGGCGAATAAGCCGCAATGGTTTGATAATCCTCTTTGGATGCCAGAGGATTGCCCCATTCCGGCCATTCTGGTGGGGTGAGGGGCAGGGTTTCATCCAGCATGGTATTGAGCACATCGACAAAGGGAACCAGCGCCAGAATGCCGCAAAACAGATCCGGCTCCATATTGGCAACGGCCCCCATCAACATGCCGCCAGCAGAGCCACCTTCGGCGACAATGCGTCCCCGGCTGGTGAAATTCTGCTCAACCAGATAATTGCCAGCAGACAGAAAGTCTTTGAAAGTATTGGGCTTATGCTCGCGTTTGCCATTCTTGTACCAAGCAAAGCCTTTTTCCTTGCCACCGCGTATATGGGCAATGGCATAGACAAAGCCCCGGTCAACCAAAGACAGCGCATTGGTGGAAAAGCCCGCTGGAATGGAAATCCCATAAGAGCCATAGCCATAAAGAAGGCAGGGCGCACTGCCATCCAATGGCGTATCCTTGTGATAGAGCAAGGTGATGGGCACAGTTTCACCATCATGGGCAGGGGCATATAGCCTGCGCGTTACATAATCCTCAATCACATGACCGCTTGGCACCTCTTGCTCTTTGCGCAAGCTGCGCGCGCGACTGGCCATATCATAATCATAAATTCTCGACGGTGTGGTCATCGAGGAATAACTGAACCGAATGACATTGGTGTCAAATTCCAAAGACCCGGATAAGCCAAGCGCATAGGCTTCCTCATCAAAGGCAATGGCATGAACAGCCCCTGAGGTTAAATGCTTGATCTGAATGCGCGGCAAGCCATTGGCGCGCTCCATCCATGTCAGATAATCACGATAAACCGAATGGGACAGAAGTAAGGTACCTGCCTGATGGGGTACCATATCCACCCAATTTTTGCGCGATGGATCTATAGCTGGAGCGGTTACCAGCTTGAAATCTTCCGATCCATCCGCATTGGTCAGAATATAAAGCAGTCCCAACCCCTCATCGACACTATATTCAACGCCATTCTCACGGGCCGCAATCAGTTTGGGAGCGGCTTTGACATCCTTGGCATCAAGCAAATAGCATTCACTGGTTTCGTGGTCATGACAATCAATGATGACAAAATTGCCAGATTGGCTCTTGCCAATCCCGACAAAAAAGCCGGGATCTTTTTCCTCATAAATCAACTCATCACGGGCCTGATCTGTGCCCAGGATATGCCGGAACACTTTGCAAGGGCGATGATTGTCATCCAGCCATGTATAGTAAAGATGGCTGCAATCAGCACTCCAAACCACGCCGCCGGTGGTCTCGACCAAAATTTCATCTGTCCGATCTGTGCCCTTTTCCAGATCGCGAATGCGAACGGAATAATATTCGCTTCCCTTGGTATCAACCGCCCAAGCCAGCATCGTGTGATCTGGGCTATGACTGGTGCTGGCCAAACGGAAAAAAGCCTCTCCTTCGGCTTCCTTGTTGCCATCCAACAAAATCTCTTCATCGCCACCATCGCGCGGTGTGCGCACAAGAAGGGGATATTGTCCCCCCTTGATATAGCGGCTTTGATAAGCATAAGCCCCATCAGGGGAGGGAACAGAGGAATCATCTTCCTTGATCCGGGCCTTCATTTCTTCAAACAACTGCGCCTGCAAAGCCTCGGTGTGCTCCAGCTCTTTCCCGGTATATTGGTTTTCCGCCTCTAGATAGGAGCGAATGTCATCGGGCAGAACCTCTTTGCCTTTTTGCATCACCTCTTGCCAATTCTCGGCGCGCATCCATGCATAGTCATCATTGAGCGCAATGTCGTGAAAAAGACGCTGACTTGGATGTTTTGGCGCTTTGGGAGCGAGAGAGGGATATTTGGCTGTAAAGGCTTTTGCTGTCATAAAAAATGTCCTGAAAGCTGACACAAAAAGAAGATATTAGGTTGAGAGCTCATAAGGCATAGTTAGCATCAGGCAGGTTAATCAAGCCTTCCTAGAGCGCGGTTAATCGGACAATCTGCGTTTGCTGATGAAGAAAAGAACCAGACAAACCAAACCGATGCAAAGACCGGCAGAAATGGCCTGAAAGGCCCCAACCGTATCAGACGAGCGCAAGACCGCCTGATTGGGATCATCAGGATTATAATAGACCATAACCTTTGTTCCCACCGGATAAGGCTCAAGCTCTGTTTGCGCAACGCCCTTTAATGTGCGCTCGGCAGGATGCAGGGATAAAGCCGAGCTTTGGTAGGAAACCCCGCCAATCTCATACTGATATTCAACAGAGGCCTGATAGGTTGTAAGCGGGCTGCCATCGCTTTTTTTGCGTTCATATTCTTTCACGGAGTTGGAGAGAATTTGTCCCTCAATCCGTGGCCAGCTCTCATTGCGTGTGGCTTCAGACAACGAGACAAAACCAAGCCCGGCATAGGTCAAACCACCCAGAGCTATGAGCAAATAAAGATAGCGCAAAAGTGGATTGTCCTGACGACTTGGCTTCGTCTTGGAGCTGTCTGAAAGCTGTGTATCAGGCGCGTTTGGATGAGAGGATTGAGGCATATCTGCAAACCCTGAAAATGAGTAGGAACCGGATTTCGCACCCTTATGCGCCATCCCTTTGCCAACAACAATGTGACAAAGGGAATAAATTGCGATTAATTGCTTGTCTCATCTGGCACAAAATCCAGCGCAAGACCATTCATGCAATAGCGCAGACCGGTTGGTGCAGGGCCATCATTAAATACATGACCCAAATGGGAATCGCAATCAGAGCAGCGTATTTCCACTCGTTTCATAAAAAGCTTGCGATCTTCATGCTCACTCACAGCATTCTCACGGACTGGTTGAAAGAAACTCGGCCATCCGCTGCCAGACTCATATTTGCTGTCAGAGCGATAAAGAGGATTGCCGCAACCGACACAGTGATAAAGGCCATCGCGCTTTTCATGATTAAGCGCAGAGGTGCCGGCACGTTCAGTCCCGGCCTCACGGATGATGTAATATTGCTCAGGGGTGAGCTGTTCACGCCATTGCGCATCACTTTTTTTAATTTTTACCATAGCATCCTCCTTGCCTATAAGAGCCTGTTTCAAAAGTCCTGAGCCAGCCTTCAATACCTGAGCCAGCCCTCAATATAGGATGTGATTCTGGAACGTAAACTCATTTTCCATCACATTCTCGATAGCAGTAGAAAGGGATGACAAAACGCGCCATAGACTATCATTATACCAACGGCATGAAAGATACCTTCTCAGTGAGCCATTTCAAGGCATCGAAGGCCGGTTTTATGGGGTAATCTTTCAGGCCGTTGGTATTATATGTTGGTATTTTGATAAAACGAAGACAAACATGGACATAGCCCTTTGATTTGGGTAACTAAAACATGAATGTAAAAAGAGGGTTTTTTAACGTTTGGTTTGGTTAACTCTTAAACAACTTCGTCAGCCTACCATTTGCAAAAATAGGGTGGAAAAGGAGAGGGGAGCTGGCCTCAATGGCCGCTTTACACCCCATCCATCAATGTAAGAGAGCCATGCTTTGTGAGACTTGCACAATGTTATGGGCGAAAGAAAACAAGCAGGATAAGGATAGCGGATGGTGCTTGATTTCAGTGACTATACATTTTGGGCATTGGCTGCGCCTTTTGCGGCAGCGGCAATTGCTCCTGTGGCCAAAAAATATCTTGGTCATAATGCAGCATGGCTTCTGGCTTTGGTGCCAGCGGCAATTTTCCTGCATCTATGGAATTATATTCTACCGGTCTCCAATGGGACGCCGGTGGTTTTGGCGACAGACTGGATTCCGCTTTATAATGTCAAATTCTCCATTTTCATTGATGGATTGAGCCTGCTCTTTGCGTTGCTGATTTCCGGGATTGGCACCTTGATCATCCTCTATGCCGGGGGATATCTCAAAGGCCATGCCGATCAGGGCCGGTTTCTGTCTTTCCTCTTCCTCTTCATGGGCTCCATGCTTGGGGTGGTTCTGGCCGATAACCTGATCACGCTCTTCATCTATTGGGAATTGACCTCAATCACATCATTCCTGTTGATTGGCTTCAATCACAAATTAGAGGCCTCGCGCCGCGCCGCCATTCAGGCGCTTGTCGTGACAGGCGGTGGTGGTCTTGCCCTGCTGGCCGGTTTCATCCTGATGGCCCATACCGGCGGTAGCTGGGAAATGAGCGAGTTGCTCGGCAACCGCGATATCCTAAAAGACAGCCCCATCTATACCGCCATTCTGTTGCTGGTCTTGGGTGGTGCCTTTACCAAATCTGCGCAATTCCCGTTCCATTTCTGGCTTCCCAATGCCATGGAAGCCCCAACCCCGGTTTCTGCCTATCTCCATTCCGCTACCATGGTCAAAGCCGGTGTCTATCTGCTTATGCGCGTCAATCCAATTTTGGGTGATACCGTTCTGTGGTCCACTATCCTGCCTATTTTCGGTGGCCTGACCTTGCTAATCGGCACATGGATGGCTTTGCGCCAGCGCGATTTGAAACTGGTTCTGGCTTTTACCACCGTCGCATCACTCGGCCTGTTGGTCATGCTGGTCGGTACGTCAAATGAGAAAGCCATAACAGGGGCTGTGATGTATCTGTTCGCCCATGCCTTGTTCAAGGGCGGCCTTTTCATGATTGTCGGCACGATTGATCATGAGGCAGGAACCCGTGATTTGACCCGTTTGGGCGGGTTGCGCAAATTGATGCCCATCTCTTTCATCACAGCCATTCTGGCCGCTCTTTCCATGGGTGGACTATGGCCCATGATTGGCTTCATCGCCAAGGAAGAGGTCTATGCAGGCATTTTTGGCACCAGCCCACATTTCATCGCCATCACAGCGGTTGCCGTTCTTGGCAATGCCATGATGTTTGCCGCAGGCTTTTTGGTTGCCGTTCGTCCCTTCTTCGGACATGAGAGAACAACCCCGAAAAAAGCTCATGAAGGACCGATGTTGCTTATTGCCGGGCCCATTGTCCTGTCCAGTCTTGGCTTGATCACAATGATCTTTGGCGGCTTCACGGCTCATAGCCTTCTGGCACCAATGGCCTCATCTGTGGCTGGTGTACAGGCCCATGTCAAAATCGGCTTTGGGTTGCATTTCAACACAGCCTTGGCTTTGTCCGCTGTAACGGTGGTTCTGGGCCTGGTTTTCTATAAAGGCGCAGACAAAATTCGCAATGCCAAAGGCTATTTGATTGAGTTTTTGGGCAAAGGTCCTGACAAAGGCTTCGATTATGTCATTGCAGGATTGGTACGCGGCGCTGCCGGGGTCACCAGAGTGCTGCAAAATGGTAATATGGAAAGCTATCTGACTTTTACCTTCCTGATCACCGCAGCTGCAATTTTGCTGCCTCTGATTGGCTGGAATGAATTGCCAACCATGCCACAAATCCCGGCCTTGCATTTTTATGAATGGGGTGTGCTGGGGCTAGCTCTGGTGGGGCTGATTGCAATCCTGATTGCAAAAGATCGTCTCACCGCCATTGTCTCGCTCGGCATTCAGGGCTTTGCGGTGGCGCTGATCTTCATGCTCTTTGGGGCACCAGACTTGAGCTTCACCCAATTCATGGTCGAGACATTGTCTGTTGTCATCATTGCGCTGGTCATGACACGCCTGTCATTGAAAGAGCATGATCCACGGCCTCTCTATCAGTTCTTACTGGATGCCTTGGTCGCGGTTGCAATCGGTGGTGGCATGGCTCTGTTGCTGATCTCAGTCACGCAAGTGCCGTTTGATCCGAGCCTGTCCAACTTCTTTACGGAAAATAGCCGCCTGATTGCCCATGGCCGCAACATCGTCAATGTCATCATTGTCGACTTCCGTGGCTTGGATACCTTGGGTGAAATTGCCGTGGTGATGATTACAGGCTTGGCAGTGGTGGCGCTTATTCGCGGCACCCGCCATGCCTATCGAAAGAATGTTGATCCACTTGACGATATGATGAACAACGAGGGGGCAGACAAATGAAAACCCTGATTTTCCGAACCATTGCTCCCTTTCTGGCTGCCTTGATGGTGCTCTTCTCGGTCTTTGTGACCTTGCGCGGCCACAATGAGCCGGGCGGCGGCTTCATCGGTGGTCTGATTGCCGCTTCTGCTTTTGCGATCCACGGCATTGCTGCCGGCGTGCATTCGGTGCGCCGCACGCTCTATTTCCGTCCGCTATCCTTGGCGGCATTCGGGTTGATGTTGGCGGGGCTGTCTGGCCTCTTGTCCATCCTGTTCCGTGTGCCATTTTTGACCGGTCTTTGGGCATTCCCGGAAATATTTGGCGTGGAACTGGCCCTTTCAACCCCCATGTTCTTCGATATCGGGGTTTATTTCGTGGTCCTTGGGGCTTTGGCCTCAATCGCACTGACATTGGAGGAGTGATCAGATGGAAATTCTACTTGCTTTGCTGGTCGGTGCCTATTTCGGTGTGAGCGTGTATCTCATGATGTCACGCTATATCATTCGCATTCTGATCGGGGTTGCAATTTTGGGCAATGGCGTGAATTTGCTCATTTTTACCTCAGGTCGATTAACACGCGAAAAACCACCCATTATTCCCGAAGGCTCCATGGTGCCAGAAGTGATAACCGCCAATCCATTGCCTCAGGCGCTGATCCTGACGGCAATCGTGATTTCCTTTTCTTTTCTGGCTTTCCTGTTGGTGCTGGCTTTCCGCACCTATCAGGAGCTTGGCACTGACAATACCATCGAAATGCGGGTGGCAGAGCCAGACAATGAAGCCTTCCCCCCGGTAAGCTACTAAGAGGACAAGCAAGACTATGGCTGGAAGCCCTTCCCATTCTGTTGATCTGTCCCAGGCGATGATTATGGCGCCTAGTACGCCCTCGGACTGGCTCATCATTTCGCCGATCATTATCACAATTCTGGCAGGCTCGCTCATGGTTATGTTGCGCGCTCGCCCTGCAAGCCATGCCTATATAGCAACCATATCAATGGCGCTGGTTGTGGCCTGTGAATTACTCTTGTTGCAAAATGTGCTGCAAAATGGTCCGCAATCCATGACAATGGGCCGCTGGATGCCACCTTTCGGCATTTCCTTCACGGTCGATGCCATGGGGGCATTGCTGGCTGCCATTTCCGGTATTGTCGCCTTGGCGGTCTGTATCTATTCCTCATTGGACATCAATCAGACGGGTCGCCGTCTTGGTTTCTATCCCTTTTTGATGTTGCTGATGACCGGGGTAAGCGGCTCTTTTCTGACCGGCGATATTTTCAACCTCTATGTCTGGTTCGAGGTGATGCTGATCTCCTCATTCGGACTGATCATTCTGGGAGGGGAGAAAGCCCAGATTGATGGCGCATTGAAATATGCCATTCTCAATTTGATGGCCACCACCTTGTTTCTGGTTGCCACAGGTTTGCTCTATGGCGTCGTGGGCACCCTCAATATGGCTGATATTGCGCTGAAAGTCCGTCTGCTGCCACCAGAAGCACCAATGGCAACGATCGGGGCGCTTTATTTTGTGGCTTTTGCCATGAAGGCTGCCGCTTTCCCTGTCAATTTTTGGCTTCCTGCGTCCTATCATACACCGCGCATTGTTGTCTCTGCTGTGTTTGCCGGGTTGCTGACAAAAGTCGGCGTCTATGCCCTGATCAGAACCTTGGTGATGATCCTGCCAGAAAGCCGCGATCAATTGAGCGATATTATGGTGGTGGTTGCCGGAGCAACCATGCTGGTCGGCACGCTGGGCGCTTTGGCGCAAAATGATGTACGCCGTATCCTTGGCTATCTGGTCATTGCTGGCATTGGCTCCATGTTGGCCGGAGTTGCCATCGGCACCGGTCCGGCCATTATGGGATCCATTCTTTATGCGGTTCACTCCATTCTGGTCATGACAGCGCTCTATCTTGCTTTGGGTGTCTTGATCCGCATGTCTGGCGGCAAATATAAATTGTCCGAATTGGGCGGGGGATATAAGGCATCCAGTCTTCTCTCCCTGCTGTTCCTGATTTTGGTCTTTGCTGTCTCTGGCCTGCCGCCTTTCTCTGGCTTTTGGCCAAAATTTGTTTTGGTCGAAGCCGCCCTTGGTGAAGGTCATACCTGGCTGACCGTCATTATTCTGGTCTCTGGCCTTCTTACCTCCATTGCCATGGGCCGGGTATGGGCTCACAGTTTTTGGAGAGGCGGCCCCATTGGCACAGAAGATGGACGCGATGCTGCCCCTTTGACCGGCCTTGTGGGAACGGTCAGAGCAAGAGCCTTCATTCCCATTTCTGCACTGACCGTTTTTGTTGTCTTGATGGGCGTTATGCCAACGCCATTCTTTGGCATGGCACAACAGGGCTCCTATAGCTTGCTTAGCCCGCAAGCCTATACAAAAGCTGTGTTTGGTGAGGTGATCCGACAAAAGCAGGAGCATCACAAAAAGAGGACCGAGGAAAGCGAGGGCAAGACCATGAGCGATAAAAAAGAGGAGGGCAATCATCAATGAGTTCCCTGTTTCTTATCAATATTTTGCTGGCCCTGATCTGGGGGGCTATCAGTGGTTCCTTTTCCGAGCTGAACCTAATCTTTGGCTTTGTGCTGGGTATGATTGCTCTCTTTCTCATTCGTGAGCAGGTTGGCACATTATCTTACCTCACCAGAGCCACACGGGTGGTCTCGCTAATCTGGCTCTTCTTGTATGAGCTGGTCCTGTCTGCGGTGAAAGTCGCCCGGATTGCGATGCGGCCCAAACTGGATATCAAGCCCGGCTTTTTCGTCTATGAGCTCAAAACGGATCGCGACTTTGAAATCTCGCTTCTGGCCAATCTTATCACGCTGACACCGGGCACTTTGTCGGTGGATGTGTCTGACGACAAAACAAAACTCTATATCCATGCCATTGATATTGATGATGTCGAAGCCATGCGTGCCGATATCGAAGAAGGATTTGAGCGCAAAATCATGGAGGCCATGAGATGAGCTATCCAACAAGCTTTCTTGAAGTCGCAGTTCTGCTGTCGCTGGTCCTTTTGACGGTTTCTTTTCTCTTGATCGCATGGCGGATCATTGTCGGCCCCAGTTTGGCAGATCGCATCATCGCTCTGGATATGCTGGTTGCTGTCGGTCTTGGTTTCATCGCGGTGATCGGGGTTAAAACCGGCTTTTATCTCTATATCGATATTGCCATTGCTCTGGGTCTTGTTGGCTTTTTGGCAACAGTTGCCTTTGCCCGTTTTGTTTTGAGCCATGGGGATGATTCTGAATTTGTTGACGAGGGCGAGGCAGAGGAAGCCCGCGCCAAAGCTGACAAGGCATTGAACAAGGCAGGGGAGCAAACATCATGATGGATATCATAGTAGGGTGTATTTTAATTGTCGGAGCCTTGTTCGCATTGCTCGCATCGATTGGGATTGTTCGATTTCCCGATCTTTACACGCGTATGCACTCTGCTTCAAAAGCAGGAACACTGGGTTCTGGTCTGATGTTGCTGGCATTGGCCATCTATTCTTGGGAATTGAATGTGGTATCCCGTGCTTTGGCCGGTATCGTCTTTTTCCTTCTAACCACACCCATTGCTGGCCATCTTTTGGCACGAGCCGCCTATATCAGTGGCACCAAGCCATGGTCTGGTACGATTATGGATGATTATAAAAGCCACGCCAGTAGCCAAAAATAATACCAACGGTACGAAAGATTACCCCATATGACCGGATTTTATTGTCTTTCTAGGAAAATGCCCCGGCATTGTCCGATCGAGCCGACGCCTTGCCAGTAAACCATTTCAAGGCATCCTATGGGTCAATCTTTCATGCCGTTGGTATAAGAGATATATGCCTGAATATGGAAAGGTTGTTGTAAAAAAATAACAGCAATCCTTCAAATAAAAGCCCGGTTTAAGCCGGGCTTTTTTATACAAAAAAGAAGTCTCATGAAGCAGTTTTTTTGTTTTATAGCAAGTTTGCATTGAATAACCATAGGTACTAGTCATCTATCAATGAAAGAGAGGAGGCAGACAGCTTTCATTCGATTTTTTATGTCAGAATTCGAAAAAATATAGTTTCAACTAGAAAATAACAGAATATTTGTTTATTGTCTTGAAGTATATACCAAACCCTATTAGGAAAGGGAAAATATTGGTGTTTGAAGCTCGATTTTCTAGCATCCAACTTTGTCTTTTTCGGGGTTGATCAAGCAATCAACAACAAAAGAAAAACGACAAAACCAATAAGAAATAGTCCATGTGAGGTGAACGTCTAATACCAATGGCCTGAAAGATTACCCCATATGACCGGATTTTATTGGCTTTCTGGTAAGACGCTTTTGCTGCCATGGTCTGGTTGACCACAAAGCAAGAGCGACGCAGTCCAGGAAACCATTTCAAAGCATCTTATGGGTCAATCTTTTATGCCGTTGGTCTTACCCAAAACATGGTTCAAAGCCAAACCCCGCATGCTGCATGGAAAAGATAGTTTCCATTGGGCTTTAGGAAGAAAAATAACAATGACCGAGAATG
This sequence comes from Cohaesibacter sp., assembly GCA_025800145.1. Taxonomy (GTDB): domain Bacteria; phylum Pseudomonadota; class Alphaproteobacteria; order Rhizobiales; family Cohaesibacteraceae; genus Cohaesibacter. The sequence continues at coordinate 34,616 of JAOXSH010000015.1, read as the reverse complement.
CAAATAACAATATTCTGATTGAATTAACCGCTGATATCGTCTCTGCCTATGTCAGCAACAATGCTGTTCCTGTGAATGATGTGTCTGGTCTGATTGGCGACATTTACAAGGCGCTTGAAGAAACAAGCAAGCCGGAAGCCGAAGAAGTAGTCGAAGCGCCAAAACCAGCCGTTTCAATCAAAAAGTCAATCACCTCTGACTATATTATCTGTCTGGAGGATGGCAAAAAGTTCAAATCACTCAAACGCCATTTGCGTACCCATTACGATCTCTCCCCAGAAGAATATCGTGAAAAATGGGGCTTGGCGTCAGATTACCCAATGGTTGCGCCAAGTTATGCGGAAGCCCGCTCTAATCTGGCAAAGAAAATGGGACTGGGTCAGCAGCGCCGCCGCAAAGCGCGCGGATAAAATTCAGCAGTCCTGTTTCCTAAAAAATAATAAGCGCTGGATCAAACAGCGCTTTTTTATGCCGTTGGTATCAGTCCTTGGCAACGATTATCGGTTTTCTTTATAGTTATGATAAAAGTGTTTAACCGACTTGAATGGCGGCTCGTGCGTCAGCTTTGATACGCTCCAACATGGCTGACAAGCCATTGGAACGCTGTGGGGTCAGGTGATCCCGCAGGCCAATTTGAGAGAAAATTGCTTCTGCATCCAGATTTTCAATGGTTTTTGCAGATTGGCCAGAGAAAATAGACAAGGTGATAGCCACCAGCCCTTTGACAATATGGGCATCGCTATCCCCTTTAAAGGTTAGCACCGGACCATCGGGGCCTTGCTGTTGATGCGAGACAAGCCAGACTTGCGACACACATCCCTGAACCTTGTTCAGATCAGACTTGTCCGCCTCACTCAACTCTTCCAGATCGCGGCCCAGCTCAATCACATAGCGATAGCGTTCTTCCCAATCATCAATGAAAGAGAAATTGTCAATAATTTCGTCAATGCCAAGGCTCATGCCGCTCTTCCTGAAATCTCACCAAGTGTCTGGCTGCACCCTAAAGAAGCTGGTACAGCCTCGCAACTGCCAAAGGCCTGAAAAGCTCTGGAACCAAACAAAAAAAACGCTGAAGTGACTGGGCAAAGTCACGACAGCGCCGGGGATGGCCCGAGAGTGGGACGAGTACGACCAGAATGAACAAGGCCTTTGGTGATGAGGTGGTTGTCTAAGTTTGACAAACAAGACCTCTTCATTCCGGTCTGGGGAAACGGGGCCTGCATAGCTCAGACACCCGAATTCTGAAAATGAGATTGATCTCCTTGTTTTTCTTCTCATATAAATCTTATTGGCCGTGCTTTATTCCAGATTTGTCTCAAGGCCTTTTGCCAACATGGTCAATTCAGCCCGCTCAAGACCTTGTCCATCTGACAGGGCTGGTGCTTGTTGCAAGCCAGTCTCATTTAAGCTTTGTGGCTGGCCATCTTTGCTATCCAGATAGACATAAAGCTGCTTTGCTCCATATTTGGCTTTAGCAGAAAATGTCTCTAAAGCGACCTCTCCAGCTGCACAGACATCAGGTTGGCGAGAGCAAAACCCGGTAAAGTCATTCAGGGTTGCCTGTGCAACCGTGATCGCTTCCATCGTCGAAAGACCTGCTTCCTCGCGGCTTGCTCCTGGTTCTCTTGGCAAAATCATAATCACCAGTGATAGCCAAAAAGCAGCCTTGATAAGAAATCCGATCATATGCCCTTATCTCCCGCCTGCCGGATCATCAAAATCCAAACCGGCATGTCCATTAGTCGGTTCCGCCTTTGTCTTTGTTTGTTCGCAAGTGAGTCGTGCGGAACTCGATTTGTTGTCACCTACCTTATGCAAAAGGTCTCACGGGGAGATTGAGGGAAAGAGTCAAATTAGCTTCAAATCTGTCACAATAAATCAGGGTTGATTAACCATAGCCGAGAAACCGCAGAAAACAGCCATTTGAAGACAAAGAAAAGCCAGCGCCTGAAAGGGAGAAGACCGCTCAAAAAATTAGTCACGGCAATCAATCACAGACAAGAAAAAGAGATAAGATATTGAAAAGTATGACTTTACTATTCTTTTGGTGGAAATTTTACAGGTCTTGTTAACCATAAGAAGTCTTTTATGCCCGATTTGGTCAAAAAAGGTTTGGCTTTGGCAAAAAAGTCAAAAGGGGGCAGCTCTTTTTAGCGTTCCTTAAAACACTGCATGGCAAAATATCAAGACCAAGGATCCTCTCTTGCCTAGAAATGGGCAAAGAGACCTGTGTTCAGTATTGCGTATAGAGTTGCGCTCCATCGTGGGCGTAAATCAGGTGAGGTCAACAGTGATAAAAGGTGCTTCCTATAACGCGCCCTTGCGCTCGGTTATAGATGGTCTGCTCCATCCTGCCATTCGTGAGCAGGAGCAAATGGCAGATAATCACCGCATTTTCATGACGATGAATTTATTGATTGGTGGGCTTGCTTTGGCTGCCTTGCCTGTCTTTTTGCTCTTGACCCCAGCTGCTCATATCTTGGAAGCTGTGGCTCCGCTTTGGTGTCTGGCACCATTTTTGCCCATTGCGCTTTTATCTCGTTTTGGCAATCTGTCTAATGCTGTGAGCCTGACAGCTTGTCTGACTGCTGGCTTTATCTGTTGGACGGCTCTCTTGACCGGTGGTTTGCAATCCTATCATCTGGCTTGGTTGATTGTGATTCCGCTTGAACTTGCCTTATCTGGTCATCGCTCGGCTCAAAATAAAAGTTTCATCATTGCAGCCGTTGCCTTTCTGGCGGTTGCTTTTGCCTCTCTGTCAGGCTTGGTTGAGTCTTTCAAAGCCTCTCAAAATATGACAACGCTCCTTAACTATCTCTCTGTGATTGCCGGCTTGATCTATGGCGCATCTTTGATTTTACGTCTTGATGCTTTGCAAAGAGGGCGTCTTGAAACAGCACGCCAGGGTGAAATGCAGTATCGCAAAATTGCCGATACGGTAACAGATATGATTACACGCCATAACAGCAAAGGCGATGTGACATTTGTCTCAACCGGGGCGCAAAGGTTGTTGAATATCAGTGCCGAAAATTTGCAGGGCAATGGATTGTTTCAGCGCATCCATATTCCCGATCGTCCGGCCTATCTACAAGCGCTTTCAGATGTGCTTCATAAGCATGATCAGGATCAGCCGCCGGTTACGCTGGAAGTGCGGATGATGCAATCTGGCAATGAAGAGGCCTCTTTGAAGGAAGGGCGGCCTGATCGTGCTTTGATCTGGGCAGAAATGAAATGTGCACCAGAGCGCAATGCAGCGGGCAAAATTGTTGGGATCGTTGCGGTGACAAGAGATATAAGCGAGCGTAAGCATCGCCAGGAAGAACTGATTGAATCGCGCAATGAAGCAGAAGCGGCCAATATATCCAAAACCCGCCTTTTGGCCAATGTCACCCATGAGCTGCGCACACCACTTAACACCATTATCGGTTTTTCCGATTTATTGATGAACCCGATTGCAACGCAGGATCAGCAAGACCGGCAGCAGGAATATGCAGAGCTCATTCACAAAGGAGGCCATCATTTGCTCTCCCTTGTTAATGCGCTACTGGATATGTCACGCATTGAATCCGGTAATTTCGAAGTTCATCCTCATCACTTCGATATGAAAGAGCTGGTCGCTGATTGCTGCAAAATGATGCAAACGGATGCGCAGAAGAAATCTGTCGCGCTTTATGTCGAGCAGGCATTAGATATTCCTGATGTGAATATGGATCCAAGAGCCTGCCGCCAGATTTTGCTGAACCTGATGTCCAACGCCATTAAATTCAGCGACGATCAAGGGCAGGTTGCTGTCTCTTTGGCATGGGATCAGACAGAGACAGGCGAGACCCGCGCAGATCAGATTCGCCTTGTTGTCAAAGACAGAGGCATCGGCATCGATGCCAAGGATATTCCGCGTTTGGCAACGCCTTTTGTGCAGGCCGATTCTTCCTATCAGCGCCGCTATGAAGGGGCGGGGATTGGTCTGTCTATCGTCAAGGGTTTGGCGGAATTGCAGGGCGGAACCTTGACCATTGAAAGCGAATTGGGCAAGGGAACATCCATGATCATCCATCTGCCCATTGATATGGAACAGCAACAGCCAACGGCGCAGCAATCCGTATCCATTGTGGATCTGAAAGCCTTGGCAGAAGGTGAGATAACACCACAGACCCGCCAGCCAAGGGTGGCTATCACACGCCATAAAGACGGCAAAAGCGAAAGTCATGTAGCCTGAAAATCTGCATGTGTCATGGAGCAGAAGGCTCCATAAAAGAAACGCGATTATGGAATAAGACCCATTCCAAGCAACCAAGAGGCCAGAATAGCCATGTCGGAACTCTATGACGAATATAAAGACTGGGATGAAAATGGGCAGGATAACCCATTGGCATTGATCGGTCTTGTGGTCATGGCCTTGACCGCCGGTGCTATTATATCCAACGCCTTGTTCTTTCAGCCAAAATCAGCCGAACTTGCAATGATGGCAGAGGCACGAAAAGCCGAAGCCGCTGCAAGATTGTCAAACCATGCCCAATCTGTGCCCGTGCCAAAGGCAAATCAGAAAGGCCAGTTCATCACGCCTGTTCAGAGCCCGAACCAAAGCCAGCTTGACAATCAAAGAATTGCTCAAAATAGAGCCTTTGCAAACAACCGCACCAGCACCATTTTAGCGGTGCAAACCTATTTGACGCAAAGCGGCTATTATGTCGGCCCTTTGGATGGCCAAGAAAATATACAAACAAAAGAGGCCGTCAGCGCCTATCAGGAAGCGATGGGACTGCCAGCAACAGGCGTCATTACCGCTGGTTTGCATGATGTGCTGGCCGGAAAGCAGACCATTGTGCAATATGCCGCCAAACTGGCTATTCAAGGCTCTTATGCCGGCACTCCGCAGGATGCAGTGAAATTGGCAATTCTGCCCAAGCGCAAGCCACAAAGAAGGGCGGCACAAACTGTCAGCCTTGCTGGAATAGAAAGAAACAAACCTGTCCCACCAGAAAATATCCCGGAAAAAACCGATCCGGTCTTGGCAAAAGTACAAAATGCCCTGACCAAATGGGGCTATGCACAGCTCACAGTCGATGGACGTATGGGGCAGAAAACAGCGGCAGCCATACGCTCGTTCCAACGCTCACGTGGCCATCCTGAAACAGGCCGGGTCAATGATCGCCTGCTCAAAGACATGATCATGATGGGCTATCTTGATCTGGGCTAGGACGTAATACAAGCCAGAATAGTGGCATATATAGAAAGATTTGAGAGTCCATCTATGCGCACCACCTCTGACTTTTGGGTTTCTGCCTATATTCGCTATCGCAATGATCAGGGCAAACCGACAGTCCTGATGAAACGTGGCGCCATGGAAGCGGGCGCGATTTTTATACGTCTGGATCGTTTGGACGGCTGCTATGATCTATATGCCCCTGCCTCTCAATTGGCATATTCGGATCAGCAAATCGCACAAGGAGAAAGGCTTTTCTCTGCCATTTTGCAACAGGTGGATGTCTTTGAGGTGATGGATAGAATTGAGTCAGAGCAGAAATTTGACAGCGATCTATGGTTGATTGAGACGGAGTGCTCGCAAGCAAGCCATGATTTGCAAATCGCTCCTCTTTTCTAAAGTGAAATTCATAAAGCTGCATAAAAGAAAAAAGCCAAGCTGATCAAAGCTTGGCTTTTTGGTTTCATACAAGCGTGATGTTCTTTTATGCCGTTGGTATAAGAGCATTTTGAATAAACACGTCGTTGTTCAAAATGCTCTAGTGTGTAATCTTCAGGCATCACTTCCAGTACGATGACCAAACGTAATCATAGGGTTGCGCTCATGCGCCTGAGCCTCTTGATCGACATTGTCACGCAGTCTTGCGGCTTTCTCGTCATGGCCTGCATCCAGCACAGGAACATGCTTTGGTTGGCTGATGCGCTCTTCTTGTGGCAGACTGCCAAGAAGTTGCTCGACAATCGCAAGCCCGGCAGCAGGATGCATTTGATCAAACAAGGTCATCAATTTCGAAACCTTGTCATAAGAATGGGACAGAGCATCAGGCGCATGTAACACCATAGACAAGGCACGGCTTTCATCCAGCCCAATCGTAGCCAAATAGGCAATCAGAGCCTCGCCCCCTGGATCTTGCAAAAGCTTGATCAAATCAGATTTGCGATGCCCGGAAATTTCATGCATGACCTTTGCAACCGTCTGGGTATCAGAGGCAAAACGAGCCATGAGCAGGGCGGAAGAATGCTTTTCCTCAAGCTGTGGGCGTCCCTGCGGCCAGCGGCGGAAGCGATCTGCCCGGTTCATTGGCAAAGTTGTACTGATCAAGGATTGCAAAATTGCAAGGCGTGTTTCTTCATCAAAGGCAAGGAACTGATCCATGGAACCGGTTTGTCGTGCTGCCGGGCGTCTCTCGTTTGAAAGAGACGCACTTTCCATAGGCGCTGTTTCAAGCGCATCAGCAGAAGCGTCGCTTTTTAAAGCTGCCAAGTCTTCTGCTCCAACAATCTGATGATGAGAAAGCTCAGGCAAATCAGTCAGATCCCCGGCTTCATTGACCAATTCATCAAGGGCAGGGGAGGAACGCACCTGAATATGAATCTGGGCCGCTTCATGATGTAGGCTTGCTTCTTGCCGCGCCTGCTCCTCAGCTTGAACTTGCAAAATCGGATTGGCTGGGGCATCCCCTTCCATTTTATCCCGAAGGATAGAAACATCCGACTGTGCACGCTGTTCTTCAAGTTTGTCGGTTGCCTTGCCTCTTTCAGCTTCCATTTGCGCTGCAACCACAAGCATGGGCGACTGTTCGCCATCAAAATCAGACTGAGGGTCTTCACTGTCAGCAAAATAAAGATCAACAGGCTCCACCAATTCAATCGCCGGGGTTGCGCGCTGTGCGTGCTGATCCATAAGCGCTTGACCCGCAGACGGCATGTCTGGCACAGCTTCCACCAGCTCCAGATCTTCCAGATCAATCAGGCTGGGCATAAAGCCAAGATCAGACAGAGAGCTTGCTTGCTCCAAGATCGTTGCAGATTTCTCTGTTTCTGTTTCTGTTTCTGTTTCTGTTTCGCCATCATAAGGGGTCTGAAAGACAGCTGGAATCCCTCTTTTCAATTGAGGCCGCTCAATGGAATCTGGATCGCTCAAAAGAGCAGAAATATCAGGCTTGCCAAGGCTCGCTTTATGGACAAAGGCATCCAGAGTGTCCGCTGATGCAGATGCTGGAAGATCAGCTTCAACCGCCAAATGTGAAAGATCGGAGAGCAACGGTTTTGCAAGTGCTGGCTTGTCAGCAAAAGCCTCTATGGTTGCACCATGAGGCACATCCTCTTTCTTCAAAACACAATGATCGTGATGATTGGGCTCAAACAAGGTATGACGCAAAACCAATTGCGACAAAGGGGTTACATCTGAGAAGCCCGGCTTTTGCTCTTTGTTCTGCTCTGTTTGTGACAAAAGAGGTTGTCTCGTCAGGGTAATCTTTGGTTTTGCAGATGATTGTTCTGCAAGATCTGCCACCGGCTTTTGCTTTGAGGCAGATCTTGGCCCAGTTGGCATAGAGACACTGGCCAGGCGCTCTTGCTGATCGGCATCAGAGCGATCAGAGCGGGCTTTCAGCAAAATGGGGGCAGATTGCACATGAGTGAAGGAAATGCTGGCCTCTGCCGAGGTTCCAGCGGTAACTATCATCTGGTGATCTTGGCTTAAAGGCTTCGATGGTGCCTTTACGGATGGGGCAATCTGCGCCAATCCAACACGTTGCCTCACAGGTGGTTTGCTTATCTGCGCCGGGCTGCGCGTGTTTGCATTCATGCCAAGCCGTTCAACCGGCAAATCCTCGACCGGTTTGGCAAGATGCGCCAGAGCAGTCTCCCAATCTTTATCGGAAAGATTTTGGGGAATATTGCGTGGAACAAAAGGTGCCGGCGCTGGCCCAAGCTGCATTTCCTCCATTTCATCGGCTTCATGAATGAGGGCAATTTCGCTCAAAGGCCGTACTTTTTTGGATGATGTTTGAGGCGCTTTTTCTTTCTCTGCGCGAATTTCAAAGGTGATACGTCCAGCCGCTGTCTGGGGTTTCTCTTCACTTGCAACAGAAGCTTTAACATTTTCGTCGGTGTCTATCTCTGCTACAGCATCTGAATTGTCATGATCCTTCACAACAGACGAAACAGCCATATCAGAAGCATCCGACAGGCTCTCTCCAGTAGAGCTTTCCTGTTTCAAGCCTTTAAAATGAATGCCAGCGCTTCGCTCATCATCTATCGTGCTTTCCAATGGCGGAATGGTGGCATTGTCATCATCTTCGGCCAAAATGGAAAAAGAAAAACGTTTGGGAGCTGCATCTTGGGCATGATCTAATTCTGACAAAGGCTCTGAGATGGCGGGACTATCCTCTGGCATTTTCTTCAATGCCGAAGCAAGGACATCATCTGCCGCATCCATCATGCGTTTTTCCGCAGAGGCCAGTTTCTCAGGCTGATAATGCTCATACCAATCGCGCTCCATGTCCGCGACCAGCTTGTCATAATCTTGCTCTTTTGGCTCCATGGCAATTTCCTTTTCAAGAGCAGCCATCTTTGATTCGTCCCCCAGTATATCATGGAGACGCTCTGCAATTTCAGGAAGTTTATCTATATGTTGCTCAAGATTGACCAGAACGTCTTCTTCTCCAAAGGAAATCAAATGAGATGCGAGCATGGATGTCATCTCTTGACGACTGGCAATGGCAATCCTTTTACTTGTCGTGCCTTGTAAAATTTGTGTGGTGAGCGTCTCTTGATCCAGATTGGGCGAATGGCGCAGCACATGACAGGCAATGCTTTCCTCGTCACAACATAACAAAAGCAAAACGGCTTTTGGCGCCTCTAGGCTCTTGGCAATCAGGCGCGCAATTCTTTGCCGATCGGGCAAGGATGTTTTGGGCAGGAAATGGCGAAACAATTCGCTATATTTCTGCTTGGAGCGTTTGTCATGAAGAGGGGTTGCCAGAAAAGCCTCTGTTGCAGCCAGCAATGTGGGGCTGCTGCGCGTAGCAGCACGATGGTGCGCCAGATCGTCAAACACCTGAGAAGAAGATATTGTGAAAGACGGCATCTATTCTACCCTTCAAGCACGCAATACAAATCCGGCCAGAACAATGCCCTTAAATGAGCTTGCTTATCGAAGGCCGTAATCGAACCATATCAGGCAATGACGCACCTGATCGCTCACCGTTCCACACTTTGCTAAACACAGGCAGAGCCAAATATGTGACTATGCAGATTGCCAGCAAACCATGATCTTGCGCCCATCCTGAATTCCAAACTTTAATATGGCATTAACCATAAGCGATTGGAGGGTGCTTTTTCGATAATCCTGTTGAGAGGACTGGCTCGGTAAAGATGCTTTACCGCTCTGACATTTCGCCCTAAATCTGATGGAGGAAATCATCATCGATTCGCAAATCGATGCCAGCGATAGCAGAGACAAATCAGGCCATCCAAAGATATATGTCAGTCAATATATTGGCAGGATTAAAACAGGGGTCGCTCAGGGTGCCGGGAAAACGGACAAAACAAGGCGCAAAGCCATTGAACAGACGTAACTTTCTAGGTTCTATCGCCTTGATTGGTCTGCCATTTCTGGCCGGATGTACATCCAGTCCCGGAGATCTGGGGCGGCCAGAAAAATCTGGAATAGGCGAGACAATGCTCTCTGCTTTGGGCAAACAGCGGGCGCGGATGAATGGTGAATTGGTGTCCAGCTTCAATCAAACCGATGAAGAGACGCAAATGCGCCACAAGGCATGGGTCTTGATCTATCCCCCCCATGCCAGTGATTGGGCTTCGTCCTCTTTGCGGGATTTTTTACCCCATGATTTTTCCTTTGGCATTCATGCTTTTACCGAAGCCCAGCGTTTGCGCCTGACCCCAACTATTGATGAAGCCTTTGACAGTCGGCTTTATTATGATGCCTTGCGAGCAGAGCGCTATCGCTCCCATCACACCCGCTATGACCGCGTTGTTGACGATATCAACAAAGATCGCGCAGCTTTTGACACTTTTATTCCGGCGGCCCAAAGGGTTGTAGAGCTGGATGAGCTGAGAATGCAGGCACTGTCGCGGTTGGCCGATATGCGACCCGGCGAGATGCAGGGGGCTTATGCGCGTGTCGACGAAAATCGCCGCTTCATGGGATGGGTCTGGCGTGCATTGCAAAGCCGAATGCGGGCTTACGCTCATGCAATAAAGCGTTTGGAAGTGGAAACCCCATCTCCTAAGGTCAAGGATGCAAATTTTGCCCTCATAGCTTTATATCGACAAGTGCAAGAGCAAAATGGCCCATTGGGGCAGGAGACAACTGAGCCCGCCCCAACCATCAAACGCTCACGTCTGAGCCGCAAGCAATGGGCCAAGGAAAATCCCAATCTGGTCAAGTAGCCAATAAGCAGCCGTCTTTTTCGTGCCGTTGGTATTACTGGTTTTGGTCTGGCTGCCAAAGAGCCGAGCACTCAAGGCCGGATAACGATCGCACAATGTCATCGCGCTCTGTTTCTCTCTCAATAAAGGCGCGCAAAACCAAAAGCCCCTGCGTGTCTTTGGCTGTGATGATAACGGCAGTTTCATCCACCAGATCCCGCCGCTTTGTCAGCAGCCTTTGCTGCACTTTATTTGCCAGAACAATGCGCACATCACGGCCAGAAATCTGATTGGTGAGGCTGAATTGAATGCGGTTTTTCATGTCATAATAGGCAAGAGACCAAAAGCCACTATTCAAAGTACCGCTCAAGCGAACCGGTGCCTTGCTGACATCGACCCGACACATGGCATAGGCAAAAGCCGGGTCCAGCTTGGGAAAATCATCCAGAGCATCTGCGGCTGAGGGCAGAATATGCAACTCTCCCAAGGCTGCAACACGGATATTGCGATGCCAGACATCATTCACGGCCATGGCGGGAACAAAGAGGATGGTGACAATATGAATAATGATCGCGGTAAAAAGAGCGGCCAGAATGACATAGAATAATCTGATCATCGGCAACTCTCCCAGCGGATGGAGGGCAGGGTAATATCAGCCAATGTGCCACCAGATGTCAAAGGCGTATCATATAAGCGCAGCAACAGGCGGAACTTGCCTTGAGAGGGACTTTGAAGCCAGTTTCCTGAAAGAGCTTGTGGGCCAATCTGAATATCAAAAGCATCGCCCGAATGACGCAAAAGGGCTTGCGAATGAAAGCCATAGCGCGAAGACGGATTGTCGATAAAATGACCCGTTTCATCGACCAGAGACAAGGTCCACAATCTGGCTGGCAATTGCTCACCACTCACGCGATATTGACAGGCCCCATCCAGCGGCGTGCCATCATCGTCATGATTGGCTTCAAAACTTAGCCCTTCTCCTGCGCCCAACAATAATTCACCTTCACGCGCTTGCAAGGCTTGTGTATAGGGGTCGGATTTTGGAGAGGTCGCCTCCGGCCATGCCATCCATGGGCCGATCTGGTAAAGGTCAATCTTTTGGGCATGATTGATAGCCATATAGGCACTGCTCAAACCAAGGCCTGCGGCAATTACAACAAAAAGCAATATATCCCAAATCAAGCGCACGCGTTACATGTCCTGTCGGCTTGCCCGGAACCATAATGGTCCGATCATCGAAAATAACTCCCTCTTGTTGATCCTGTCTTTGCAGCCGAGCTAGGGCAGACAGAGAACAGCAATCTTTAAGGACGAGCTTTCTTTCTGCCACAGTCCGACAGTGCGTGCACCCTCGCAAGCTCATCCATAAAAGGAATCATGGCTAGCTTACTGCCTACAACGAAAGCTGCAAAGACTCTTGGTGTGTTATACCAACGGCATGAAAGATTACCCCATAGGATGCTTTGAAATGGTTCACTGAGCTACGTTGTCTTTCTAGGAAAATGCTCCGGCATTGTCCGTCGAAAGATACCTTCTCAGTAAACCGTTTCAAGGCATTCTATGGGTCAATCTTTTATGCCGTTGGTATAACGCAACATGGTGACTTCAACCAAGCCTTTTCCTTTTGGCTTTTTCATCTCGATCAAACCGCGATTGGAACGCTTTACTTTGCGCGGGCGCTTTGATTTCAGCGAGCTATTCTTCTTTCTGGATGGTAAATCTAAAAGAGTGCCGAGATTTTCAAGTGCCTTGACCGTTTGTGGGGACAGGCGTTGTTCGCTACGTTTGGCTTTGATTTCCTTGATGCGGCCTTCTTGGGCAACCTGAATTTGAACGGGTTTTTGTCCGGGTACAGGATCTAGAAAGGGAATCGGTTTGAGCTGTATCTGATCATGAGCCGCCGTCATAATCGCCTGCCATGTCATGGCTGGTAGATTGCCACCTGTCAAACGATTGGTCGCCCGGTTGTTATCATTTCCATACCAGACCGCAGCAGTATAATTGCCCGTATAGCCAACAAACCAAGCATCTTTATAGGCTGAGGTTGTTCCCGTTTTTCCCGCAGCGCGAATGCCGGTCAATTGCGCACGCCTACCAGTACCAGCTTCAACAACAGTGACCATCATCTGGTTCATGCCAGCAATGGCTTTTTCTGGGATAATCTGTTCCGGTTGTTCCAATTTGCGGCGATCATAGATCACCTTGCCTTTGGAATTGACAATTTGCAGCACCGCATGGGCCTCTGCCTTTTTGCCACCAGAGGCAAAAACAGAATAACCGGTCGCCATATCCATCACAGTGACCTCAGCTGCACCAAGAGGCAGCGATCGGGTGATCAGCAATTGCGATTTGACACCCATTTTATAGGCCGTATCGACAATTTTATCGCGCCCCATTGCCTGTGCCAAACGCACCGGTATTGTATTGATCGAGCGGCGCAAGGCATTGGTCAAAGTCACAGGGCCAGAATAGGAGCGACCATAATTTTTGGGCGACCAATTGCCAATGGTGATTGGCGCATCTTGCATTACCGAATTGGGGCGATAGCCATGCATCATGGCAGTGGTATAGACAAATGGCTTGAAGGAAGAGCCCGGTTGGCGTTTGGCATCTGTCGCCCGGTTGAACTGGCTTCTGCCATAATCCCGCCCGCCAACAATGGAGACAACGGCCCCGCTTGGCTCCATCAAAACAGCTGCCGCCTGATTGACGCGCTTTTGTTTGCCAAATTGCCGCAAGTTATTCTCAACGGCCTGTTCTGCCTGCTTTTGCAACGTCACATCAATGGTCGTCTTGACCGTCAGAACCCGATAGCGCGACCCGGCAATGCGTTTGACTTCCTCAAAGGCCCAATCAAGAAAATAATTGGGCGTATAGATATCGCTTTGATCAATGGGGGTGGCGGGATTGCGCAAAGCAGCAACAATCTGCCCTTCGGTCATGAAACCGGCCTGCACCATATTGATCAGCACTTCCTTGGCTCTTGCGCGGGCGGCAGGCAAATTAACATGGGGTGCATATTTGGTTGGCGCTTTGAAAAGGCCCGCCAGCATAGCCGCCTCAGCCAAAGTCAGATCCTTGGCCGATTTGCCAAAATAATAATCTGAGGCCGCCGCAATGCCAAAAGTGCCACCGCCCATATAGGCCTTGTCGAGATAGAGTTTGAGGATTTCTCGTTTTGTCAGATTGGCTTCCAGCCATAGGGCCAAAAAAGCCTCATCAATTTTGCGCTTCAAAGTGCGCTCATTGGTCAGAAACAGATTTTTGGCCAATTGCTGCGTGAGGGTCGAGCCACCCTGAACAACGCCTCCAGCACGGGCATTTTCAACAATCGCGCGGGCAAGACCGAAAAAATCAATGCCAAAATGATCGAAGAAACGGCGATCTTCCGTTGAAAGGACGGCCTTGATCACATGATCGGGCAGATCGTCCAGCTCAAAGGAGTCATCTTGCAAAATTCCCCGTTTGCCAATTTCATTACCATAACGATCCAGAAAGGTGACGGCATAATCAGACTTTGTAACCAATCCATTGGCTGTATGGTCAAAGCTTGAAAAGGCAAGAGCCAGCGCCAGAAAGGCGCCAAAGACAGCCATATTCAAACCACCGGACAAGGCTTGAAAAACCCAATAGGAAAAGCCGGTCACGCGAAAGCGGCGCATGAAAGAATTGGCATGATCCAGATGATTGCTCAAGGAGCCACGAATTTCATACAAAAAGCTGTCAAACATGGCATCAAAGGCCAAGAGCTTTTGTTTGAAATTGGATCTTGTCTTATTTTGAAACGGATCACGCACGAAATTGGTTCATCCTTGTACAATTTCTGTCGCACAGACTGCCTTTGTTAATCATTGCTTAACAAGAAGCAAGAGTAAGGCCAGAGTTTGACCCAATAAAATAGTAGAAATCGCAAGACCGGTTCATGCGTTTTGGATTGGCATCAAAACCCTCAAAGCCCAAGCAATGCGGAAAATTGGCCATATTTTGCTTGAATTTACGCGTTTGACCCCTAAAGTGCCGGGTCTGATCAGACCAAAGTGACCAAAAGGACCAGACCAGAGTGACTGAGAAACCAGCCAATCGCTCAAAGACCGACACGCTTCTTAACGAACCGTCTCCAGATAACCCGTCTTTCTGGCAGGTAAAACGGTTGGAAGAGATGAGCAAGCAGGAATGGGAATCCTTGTGCGATGGGTGCGCGCGATGTTGCCTGAACAAACTGGAAGATTGGGACACCGGACAGATTATCTGGACCAATGTCGCTTGTTCTTTGCTGGATGGACAAAGTTGCAAATGCGTTGATTATCACAATCGTCTGGCCACTGTGCCAGATTGTGTGCCACTGGACCCGGAAAAAGTTGCAACCCTGACATGGCTTCCCCCCACTTGCGCCTATCGCTTGCTGGACGAAGGCTATGATTTATATTGGTGGCATCCACTGGTCTCTGGCGACCCGGATACAATTCATCAGGCGGGTATCTCGGTGCGCGGAAAAACGATCTCGGAAGAGGGGATGAAAGTAGAAGACTATGAAAATCATGTGGTTTTCTGGCCTGGAGAAGAGAGCGAAGAAGAGCCAGACATGCTTCCTGCTTTTCATAAAAGCGCATCGGATTAGAATGTAGAATATTTTTCAGATACTTATTTTTGAAATTTATCGGCTGCTATAGAATAAAATTAGCCCGCGCCGTCGGACGGAGACGACACGGGCTATCATTGCCAGTGAGCGGCGAGGAGGGGCTCGGCCACCGACGATATCTATGCATGGAAGTCACCCTCCCACCTCTTTCATCGATCAGCCCCCGGCGCTTCACAAAGAAAGATATCTTGCAAAGATAAGCTGACTATTCCATGTGACTTCGTCACGCACCTTGATCAAGATCAAAAAATGATCGCCTAATTTTTAAGCAATGAAAAGAGCGGTTATACTTATGCCGTTGGTATTACTTAGAAACAAAGGCTAGAGATGCGCCATTCATGTAAGGTTCAGTGATTTTTCCTATATTATACAAGATGAAAATTTGGGACCGCACATATTGGCTTCGTCTCCTGTGTCTTGCCATTTTGCTTTTTGTGGCAACTGGTACACAGAAGTCAGAGGCGGCTTCTTGTCTTTCTCAGCAACAAATACGTGAAGCAATAGATAAGAAGCAGATCAAACACTTGGCTGTCATAAAGACAGCTGTGCGTAAGGTCGTGCGCGGTGATGTGGTCAAGGCTGATATTTGTGAAAGCAATCAGGGTTTGGTCTATCAATTAACAATCCTGTCCAGAAGCGGTACTGTGACGCGTGTTCTTGTGAATGCGCAGAACGGTATTGTGTTGTCTGATAAAGGATTTTGACCCAAATTTTTGAAAGGAAAAATACGGTATGGCCGTTAACTCAAATGGGGAATGAGATATGCGTGTTCTGGTAGTGGAAGATGAGCCGGAATTGAACCGTCAATTGCGAGAGGCATTGGAAGAAAACGGCTATGTTGTTGACTGTGCTTGTGATGGTGAGGAGGGGCACTTTCTGGGGGATACAGAGCCTTACGATGCCGTTATTCTGGATATAGGGCTTCCAAAAATGGATGGGATCAGTGTTCTGGAAGCCTGGCGACGGAACAATCGTACAATGCCTGTTCTGATTTTAACGGCCCGTGATCGTTGGAGCGATAAGGTGCAGGGCATTGATGCAGGCGCTGATGATTATGTCTCCAAACCCTTTCATATGGAAGAAGTCATTGCACGGATCAGGGCACTGGTTCGCAGAAATGCAGGCCATGCCTCTAACGAGATTACATGTGGCCCAATTCGCTTGGATAGCAGATCTGGCAAAGTCACTGTAGATGGCCAAGCCATCAAACTGACATCTCATGAATATAGATTGCTGGCTTATTTGATGCATCATCAGGGAAAAGTGATTTCGCGCACAGAATTGGTCGAGCATTTATATGATCAGGACTTTGATCGCGACTCAAATACGATTGAAGTTTTTATCGGTCGGTTGAGAAAAAAGCTGGCGGTAGATGCTATTCATACCGTTCGTGGACTGGGATATAATATGGTGGCACCAGGCACGTTGTGATGTTTAAGTCCTTATCCTCTCGTCTGGTGGCCTATGCAAGCCTTTGGGCGACGATCTGTATTTTTATTGCCGGTATTCTGATTACAGATAATTTTCATCAATCAATGGAAAAGGATCTGGATCGACGCCTGAATGTGTCTGTTAAATTGTTGGTCGCGCATTATGCTGCCCAATTGGTGCAAAATGATACTCTGGATGCGTCTGGAAATCTGGGCGATCCCTTGTTTGATCTGCCTCTATCAGGCTGGTACTGGTCCATTGCAAGTGATCAAGGAGAGGTTCTAGTGGCTTCTGCTTCTCTTGCAAGTGGCACATTTAACCTGAATAAAGATCAAGAAATCGCCTTTGATGAAAGCAATCAACGGTATGGTTTGGGTATAGGGCCAGATCAGCAAGAGCTCAGAATTCTGGAAAGAAAAATCAGCTTTGGCCCAGATCGTATTTTTCTTTTCCGCATATCTGGCAATGCGCAGGATTTACAAAACCGAAGCGATGCCTTTAAAGCGGATGCTTGGCTAACCATGGCCTTTGTTGTTGCGCTTCCTCTTTTGTCAATTGTCATTGTTGTACGTTTGGTCTTCAAACCACTCTCTTTGCTTCAAGATAAAATTCGTGAAGTCAGGCAAGGCAAGGCCGATCAGATTATTGGCTCTTACCCAGACGAGATATCAGGGTTGGTCGATGAGGCAAATGCCTTGATACGATCCAATGCTGAACTGGCAGAACGGGCAAGAATGCAAGTTGGAAATCTGGCGCACGCGCTCAAAACGCCGCTTTCGGTGATCACAAATGAAGCCAATGAAATGGATGGCAAAATCGGGCCACGCTTGCAACATCAAGCGCAGACAATGCGCGATCAGATCAATCTGTATTTGGAACGTGCCCGTATGGCGGCACGCTCCAACATGCTGGGAGCCGCCACGCCATTGGAGCCAATCCTTAGACGCCTCTCCAATGTGATGCAAAAAATTCACTCTTCGTCTGATTTATCCATTTCTGTATCCATAGAGGATAATTTAACATTCCGGGGAGAAGAACAGGATCTTGAAGAAATGGTTGGCAATTTGGTCGACAATGCCTGCAAGTGGGCAAGGCATAATGTGTCCATCCGCGCTTGTTGCATTCTTTTCAGTGATGGGGAAAAGAAGGAAAATCCATTTTTAAAAATTATCATTGAAGATGATGGCCCCGGTTTATCCAGACAAGAATGCGAGGAAGTGAAGCGAAGAGGCTATCGTTTGGATGAAAGTAAACCGGGATCCGGCCTTGGCCTGTCAATAGTCGATGAATTGGCCCATCTTTATAAGGGTTCGTTCACCCTTTCGGTGTCAGAATTGGGAGGGCTGAAGGTCGAACTTGAATTGCCAGCACTTTAAAATGTGATAATGTATCAATGGCCCAATTTTTGCCAAACTCGCAAAAGAGACTTTGGGCAAATCTGGGGTGATCAGGGATATTTTGTTTGTTCAAGACTGCCTTCAAAATGCGTTGGATAAAGGTTTAATATGTGATTTGCGGTCTATAGGACGACCGCGATAGAGAATGAGGCTTCCCATGAAATTCAAATCAATGGCTGTTGTGGCAATTGTTGGTCTGGCTTTGGCTGGTTGTCAGGGCACAGGGCCAAAACAAACATTTGGTGGTTTGGCTGGTGCTGTCGCTGGTGGTGCGATTGGCAATCAGTTTGGCTCTGGCGAGGGCAAAGTGGCGGCAACCGTTGCTGGTGCGTTTCTTGGCGCGCTTGCCGGATCACAAATCGGCCAGCTCTTGGACGAACGTGATCGCCAGCTCTCTTATGGCGCAGAGCAAAATGCGCTGGAATATGGACGCTCCGGTGCGCCTGTTGAATGGCGCAACCCAGATAGTGGTCGCTATGGGCAAGTCGTACCAGCACAGCCACGGACTGTGAACAATCTGACATGCCGTGATTACACTCACACAATTTATATTGATGGTCAGCCACAAACGGCACGCGGTCAAGCCTGTCGCCAGTCTGATGGAACTTGGCGACCAGTATCCTAAAATTCCAGCGTCTTAAAAGTCTCATATCGAGACTTTTAAATCGGGCATTAAGGCGAGCAACATTATAACAAGACAGGGGATGCAGTCAGTGTGTCTCCTGTTTTTTTATATTGATGATCAACTTGAGAAGGATCTGACAGCCAAACTTCAATAACCAAGGCTCAATGAAATATTAAATTTTTTCTGTTTTAGTAAAGGGCTATATAGAGTTAAAGTGGTGGAGTGCTGAAGATGACGAGCGCTGAAGAGTTAAAGGAGAAGCTCTCTCTTTACCTTTCGTCTTTATCAGATAGCGCACAGCAATTGCTGTTGCGGACGTTGGAAAAGAGTGCGGAGAACGGAAAAATGGATCCGTCCTCTCAGCTCATTCTGGATGCTTTGAAACATGTGCTCAAAGCGGATGAAGAGGAACAGCCAGAGCAAACAGTGGCTCTTGATCCTCTCTTGAAAGAGGCATTTTTTGCGCCCGCAAAGCCCTTCATTGCCCCTTTAAATCTGGCCAGTAAATCAGAAGGGCGCGTCAGTCCTGATTCTTTGGATGCTATCTGGCGCTGGATAAAGCGCGATATTGCAGAGCCGGACCAGCTGGCCTTGATCAATAAGGAAGCTGTTGCCCCCGATAAGGCCGTGATCGCAAAACAGGCCGATCAGCTGAGAGCCTTGTTATTGCCAAAAATTTCTAAAACCATAAAGATCATGCTCAAGGAATTGGCTGGAGAGCAAAAAATGGCCAATCAATTGGGTTCAAGTCTTGTCTATAAAGATTTGATGGACTTTATGGCCATGAAAGAGAAGACAGCAACGCTACAAAGCTTTCTGAAACATATTGACCAGCAGATCTCTTCATGGGAATCGCCCAAAGGGGAAGAGGTTTATGCGCAAATTAGGAAATTTGTTCAACAATTTCCCATGCAAACCGCTTGGTTATTTTCCGGCTTAACATCCAAATTGTCAGAACCGAAATTATTGGTGCAATTGTCAGCAAAATTGGCTGGGTCGGAAGATGCACTGCAAATTGGTGCCACGGTCTATGCCCCTGCTATCACGCAGATTTTGGTGGAAATGGAAGCGCATATATTTCAGTTCAAAGCGAAATCTGCCACCGGCAAAGAATTGGACTCAGCTTTGCAATCTCTTGCTGAATGGCGAAAATTAATCCGGGCCTTGGAAACTGAATTGGAAATTCCAGTACAATGCCCATGGGCAAAATCCCTCTCTGCCATGAAAACAGAAATGTCCGATATGCTGGAAAAAGAAATTTCAACATCCGCAGGTCTGATCAGGAAAGCTTTGCGCGCTCCTAAAGAGGGAACAGCAGAAGTCGCCGATGAAAATTTGTTGCAAGACGCAACCCGTGCAGCACAGATTTTTCATCATGCAGAGCGCATGAAGGATTCGCTGGCGATTAATGAAATTGTTAGAAAAGTTCGTAAAGAGCTGGATCAGACTTTTGAAGTGCTCACCAAATCTTTGGTTGAGCGCACGCGCCATGCAACAGGTGCAGATGTTGAAATCTGTAAAACGCTTGGTGATGCAGCTGTTATTTTTGCTACGCATTTGGTTGATGAAGATTACGCAAACAGTTTTCAACGTCAGCTGAAGGCAGCTGCAACATCCTCAGAGCTAAAAGAAACAGCCTGAGTGAAAATCATGGTAGTGTCAAATATCTTTCGCACTTGAGACTGTTATGCCGTTGGTATTAGGGTCACGCCTTGAATGAGATGGTTTTGTCACTGTTCTTGATAGGAGGCCAAGGCAATGTCTTGAAAAAGCCAATATCAGGGAAGATAATGGGGAGTTTGATATTGGCTTAATGGCAGTTGGTGCCTGAATTGCCTTGACCTGTCTTTGTTGCGATAAGGGGACTGCAAGGAGCAAATATAAATTTATTGTTACTGCATTATCGCTTGTGAGGCCTGAGCCTAACCTTTATGCCGTTGGTATTATGCCGCGCTACGGCCTGTTCTGCGTCTGCTTCGTCTCGCAGGTCTTCGCCCCGTTGGGGTGGGGTTGGGCTCATTTTCCAAATTTACGATCAGCATGAAAGCGGGCACTGCTGTTGGTTTCTGGGGGCCTGTGCTGTTGCTGCATGGGGCAATGCTTCTTTTTGCCAGACAGACAAGATCGTCTAAATTCTGGTCTGTTTCGACATCGCCAAAAACATAGAGATCGTTTTGTTCGCTTTGCCAGCCAACCATATAATTGTTGCCATCATCTTTTAGTTCAGCAAAGCCAGAGGCGCTGAATTCTTTGCCGACAATCATTTGTGCGGTGCTGATGGACTGGGCAAGGGTATTGGCAAAATCATAGCCAATGTCCGAGACAGTGCCCAGATGCTTGTATTTGGTGGATGAAGGTTCAGATAAGATCCGGCTCATAACGCCCTCCGCGCATATGCGGGGCGAATGAGAAACCGATCATATCTGATGCTATAGCCATCTTTGGCATCTTTATGGTTCCTGTCCGGGACACCCCGCCCGGTTTGAGTGAAAAACAAAGATGGCAGGTCTCCTGACTTACGGGTCGCAGTTAAACCAGCCTTCCCGGGTTTTATGAATAAACCCAGTGGATTTTTTGGTTTTCACTCGCCGCCTACAGTTGCGGGGGCAGTCACGGAATTGGCGCCTGATGGCTACACCGCACCGTGTTCCCTTTTCATCCAGATCACCTATGCAGATAATCCAGAACCATCAGATTTGATCATGAATAGAGTCTTGGTAAATAGCAAGTAGGGGCAATGCGGATGTGGATAGTCTTCGCAAATGCGTTATGCCGTTGGTATTAATTATTTGTTTCGGTCACGACATGGGCAATAAATTTTCCATCGCAGCGTTTTATTGACGTGACATTGGCAGATTTGAAAAACACCATTTTTTGACCAATATCTAGATTGCCTAAATAGACAATAGAGCGGGTTCTGATGGGGGCTTGCCAACCGGCGAACTCCCAATCAGCCATTTCAGACATTTTTGAAAATATTGGAAAATACAAAAGGCCAACCGCGTTGAAATCTAAAGATGGGCAGGGTTTTACTTCCCAGATAAATTCACCGAGATTATTCAAACTTGAGTGGTTTCTTGCTACCATTCTGGAATATTCTGCGATTTGCCTAAGCTTTTCAGGCGCATTCTCTAAATTAAGACTTGGCATATGTTTGTTGCGCACGATTCTTTGGTTTGATTTTCCGCCCTCATGACTCACGAAACTTGAAATCATGTAAAGGCTGGCGATACACTCACCTTCAAGCAATATTTGGTGAATTGAGCCAATTTGGTATGAACCAACATGATAGATATTGGATTTGATTCTAACATCTAGCGCAAGCAGATCTTGGTCAGGTTCGAATTCTATTTTTGTTGCGCAAAACGCAGCATAAACATCTCGGCCATATATATCCTTGAAAACCGCTCTCTCTTGTCCGCAAGCTTCAGCGATCAATTGCCAATGGGCATCTCCGCCATACCGCAAAAACCATTGTTCTGAAAGCCCCAATGGTTCCAGCTCTGCCATACCCAAGCGGATATTCCTGTCCAAACTGTAGGAGCGAGATTGTTCTCTTTCTATAAAAGCGACCTTGTTCATTCTGCTGCTGCCATCGGCTTTTGAGCAAGGCTTTCTTCGATGCGATCCGCCAAATATTGGCTATCTTCATCAATAGATAAGAAGCGGCCAGACCCCCAAGTGTTCAGCCAGCCAAGGCCAATAAAATAGAAGCCTTTTTGCCCACAAACACCGCGATCATATTGTGGGCGGCCTTTTTCATCAAAGACATCAACATCAATCCATTCGTAATTGGGTCTAAAGCCTATAGACCAGATGATGGATGTAATGCCCAAAGCCTCAGCATCAATTTCAGTGATCTCCTCTTCAGGGTGCCAAAGCTTTTCAAAAGGCGCTTCTTCGGGCGCGTTAATGCCTTCGCTTTTGATATAGGCATCGATCGTGTCGCGGATTCCGACATAGCTTTTGTCCGCATCGTCCAAGTTTTTGCCAAGGTCCGGCAGGAAGTTGAGCGTGGTTCCATCCATCTTGGACAATGAGCCATAGAGTGAGACATCAGATTCGACGACAAAGCGACGAAGGTCGATTTCTTTGCCTCCGTCTCGACCAGACATGTAATGATTGGTTTGTGTCAAAGCCTTTAATGGATCAGGATGCTCAGCAATCGTCACGGCATAATGACCAATATCATATAGCCAATCTGTTGCATCGCGCCCGCGATATTTGCGGGGGCTACGTGGAGCAGGGCCGACAGCGAGGTGCACTTTGCGGCCATCACGAACAAGGTCTTCCATGATCTGAACGCCAGATTGACCTGTTCCGACGACAAGCGTTGCACCTTCTGGAATTTGAGATGGTCTTCTGTAATCACGTGAATGTATTTGGAAAATGTTTTTATCAAGCTTGTCAGCATAAGGCGGTACAATCGGAGCATCATAGCCGCCTGTTGCAATGACAACTTCATCACAGAACCAGGAACCAATCGAGGTTTCAACAAGATATCCATCGCCGCTTTTACCGATATGCTTGACTTCGACATTTTCATGCAATGGCGGGTCAAAGCTCTCTGCAAAACCGTCAAGATAATCGGTAATTTCATCCTTAAGCATAAAGCCGTCTGGATCATCCCCACTGTAAGGGTATTCAGGTAGCTTACATTGCCAATTTGGTGTTACGAGGCAAAAGCTGTCCCAGCGGTTTTCACGCCATGACTGAAACTTGCTATGTTTTTCGAAAACTCGGTGACCAATACCTTTTTTCTGTAGATACCAGCTTACTGAAAGACCAGCTTGACCGCCGCCCACAATGATAACAGGAGTAAAGGGAATATCTGGACTATTATCATTATTATTCATTGATCTATTCCTTTATGCTGACATGTTAAGACAGATGACTTTTGGGTCATCCTGTTTTTCAAAATTTTTGACTTTAGTCTCAATTTGCTCAAGCTGTGCAAGTGCCCGGCTGCAAGGACGTCCATAGACCTGCTCGACACGATCTGACGCTGATAAAAGACCGTTACGTGCACGTTCATGAAAGTCTGGCAGCGGGTAAGTTTGCCCAGCGTGGAGATGATCGGTAATCGCCGTTGAAGGCGAATAACACTTCTCCTCGGTTTCATCAGGCCAGCGTAATGTGAACCAAACCTCAGGCATGGCATAACTCCTTTCTTCCTAAGCCAAGATAGGGCTGATTTTTGTAATTCCAGAATTCTTCTGTTTGACCCTGCGTGTGAAATGAAACGCTGGAGCCATCAATAATATCGCCGATCACTTGAGCGGTGATATCTCGTGTATGAAATAGATCGCAAACTGCTTCGGCGTTTTCTTCAGATACAGTCAGTAGAAAACCAAAGCTTGGGAATGAGCGCAGCCAGCGCTCCTTCGAAATGTCCTGAGGTGGTGTTAATGCATCTAAGTCAATGCGAATGCCAACATCTGAGCATTCGGCGAGCATCAAGGCGGTTCCGGCGATACCTCCTTGGCTGATGTCCTTGCCTGCGATGACCAATCTCTGTTCAGCAAGTTTTGGCAAAAGCTCCAAGTCGCCTTTCAGACGGTGATGTGGAGCATCATCTGCGGCAAAGAAATTATCAAAATTTCTGTAGTTACCACGATGATCAATTGCTGCAATCAAGATATCGCCAGCTTTTGCATCGAAACTCGTAATGAGCGCATTTGCGCGACCAAAAACGGATACTGCGAGATTAAGATCGGATGCTGAAAGGTTCGAATGCCCACCCAAAATAGGAACACTGTAAGCGTCAGATGCGTCCTTCATACCTTGCATCAGAGGTGCAGCTGTTTCTGCATCAGGTGCCCAGATTTGATCAATGACACCAACAGGTTTACCGCCCATGGCGGCAATGTCAGATATATTGACCATCAATCCGCACCAACCAGCAAACCATGGATCATCTTTCACAAATGCTGTGATAAAACCTTCACCTGCCAAAAGATCATAACCGTCCCCGTTGCCGCGTGGCAAAATCGCTGCGTCATCACCGGGCATGCCTTCGCTTTCCTGTGTGAGGCTTAACATCGATGCAGTTTTGTTGATCGACAGTTTAGAAGCTATCGACGGATGATTTCTAAGATTTGTAATGGTCTCGGACAAGTTCATGACAATCAGGCCACCAATCTACGCGGTTTGTGATACCAGCCAATTTCAGGATCTTCCTTTGGTGGATAGCGATCCAAATCCGCATACATATGCATGTGAGGAACGCCATGGCAGTCAATTTCTTTAACTGGGTGCCAGCGCATACGACGAAACAGAATGACATTTTGCATTTGAACATTGGCTAAGAATTTGGTGCATCCGCGTGCATTGGCCGTGCGCACGGCAAGATTGATCAACTCACCACCAAGACGACCGACATTGCGATAAGAAAAATCAACAGCTAGTCGTGAACCCCACCAGACGCCGGGTTCTTCTTCATGAATACGCACTGTGCCGACAACCGAATCAGCTTCATGTGCCAGTGTCGAAATCGCCACGAGATGAGTGGCGACGAGATCGATATTATCCAGATCATCGTCTTCAAAAATTTTTTGCTCTTCCACAAAAACGCGCCGGCGCAAGTCTAGTGCAGCTTGTGCTTCCCATGGGGAAGACGCAGCTTTGATGAAATAACCCGGTGATTGAAAGGGGTTAGCTTTAAGCCCGTGAATGTTATCGAAAATCATCAGTTTACCATCAATTTCTCGTAAGTTGATAGAGCCGAGCAAGCGCCGCAACGACCGCAGCCAGCTTTGATGTCTTCAGATTTCATGCCTGATTGAACAATCATCTGACCAAGAGGACGGAGGATGGATGCCATAAATTCAGAGCTTGGTGCAGGGTGGCTTTCAAGGGGCGTGCCGGAGATTGGCACGAATGGGACAACAAACGGATAAACGCCCATTTCGCAAAGACGTTCGGACATCTCCAGAATTGCTTCTGCTGTGTCGCCAAGACCAGCCAAGATATAAGTCGATACCTGACCATGACCGAAGACTTTAACCGCGGCTTCGAAAGATGAGTAATATTTCTCTAGCGGTACAGTTGCTTTGCCAGGCATGATTTCTGCACGGACTTGCGGTGTTACGGCTTCAAGATGCATGCCTAAACTGTCAATACCGGCATCAAACATCTTTTGATGCCAGGCCTCATCATCCGGCGGTTCGCATTGGCCTTGAATGGGAAGATCAACAGCAGCTTTGATGGCCTTGGCACTGTCGACAAGAACAGATGCGCCGCGGTCTTTGCCCGCAGGTGTACCAGTTGTCATCACCATATGCTCTATGCCATCAAGGTCAACTGCGGCCTTGACCACTTCGGCCAATTGTTCGGGCGTTTTATGGGCAATGGTGCGACCAGCAGCAAGGCTTTGACCGATTGAGCAGAATTTACAGGTTTTCTTGCGGCTCTCGTAACGAATGCATGTCTGCAAAATCGTTGTCGCCAACACATTGCGCGAATGTAAGGTCGCAATGTGATTGTATGGAATGCCATCTTCGGTTTTCAGATCATAGAATTTTGGACGACCCGGAAATTTGATCTTGGCAACTTCTTGGCCATTTCTTGTAACCTTTGATTTTCCATCCTTATCAGGTGCATCAACCATGAAAGGACTTTTAAAGGCAGGTGCTGTGTGTACCGGAACCATAATTGTGTTATTGCCTATGGTCAGGGCTTTATGGTCGGATGGACCGGCACCGCCACGACGCGCTTCATGACCTGCATTGGGATCCACAAGGCGCATGCCTTGAGTTTGCAGCTCATTAATGAGATCGGAATCAGACATATTCATCTTCCTTGTTTAATGTTGCAATCATCGGCTCAAGTGGTGGTTCAATCTGTGGTTCGAAATTTGTGTGTCGCGGAACAGCCGGCGATGTTTCATGAACAAGATGCAACAGCTCTGGGCGTGCATAATGCCCGACGCTATCCATCATGCGTTTGCGTTTTGTGACGAGTTTCATATCCAGATCGGCGATCAAAATGCCTTCGCCATCAGTGATTGGATCGGCAAGGTGGCGGCCTTCTGGCGAGATAATGCAGGTCATACAGCCATCGCGTAGACCTTTTTGTAGTTTAGGGTCCGGGTGGATGGATGAAATCTGTTCTTCAGTCAGCCAACCTGTTGAATTGACAACAAAGCAACCGGCTTCCAAAGCATGGTGGCGCATTGTCACTTCAATCTGTTCACCAAAGATCGGGCCGACAAGACTGCCGGGGAAATGGGCTGCATGGATTTCTTCATGCTGAGTCATTAGTGAGTAACGAGCGAGCGGGTTATAATGTTCCCAACAGGCAAGAGCACCCACGCGGCCAACTTTTGTTTCAACAACTTTAAGGCCAGCGCCATCTCCTTGACCCCAAACCATACGTTCATGATAAGTTGGTGTGATTTTGCGGCGTTTGAGTGCCAAAGTGCCGTCTGCATCGAATATAAGCTGCGTATTATAAAGCGAGCCATGGTCGCGCTCATTTACGCCAACCACAATGACCGCATTTGCTTTTTTGGCCGCTGCAGCTAACGCATCCGTTTCCGGCGAGGGTACAATGACGGCCTCTTTATAAAGCTCCATGTGCGGCGCGCCCTGTTGAACAGGTGGCAGCACAAAGGAGAAATAGGGATAATATGGAACAAAAGTCTCAGGAAAAACAATAAAGTCCGCACCTTTGCCTGAAGCTTCGCTGATTGCATTTAACACGCGCTGTATGGTTCCAGCACGGCTCGTTAGGTCAGGCGAAATTTGAACGGCTGCCGCCTTTATAGTGTCGCTTCTCATCCATACAATCCAATTTTAAATCTTGAAATGAGGATTGGCCACCAATGGGTAGCCAATCATTTTGATAACCCATTTAGAGGGTCCAAGTATCAATAATGACGGCGTTGTCATTCTTATGTGTAAGGACACAATCAAGCACATCCTGCGGTGCAATTGGGATAATGCCCGGAAGAAGTGAAGGTTCACCATGTCCATACAATGCTTGCAATCCAAAGCGACATGCATACACTTTGCCACCTTCGTCCATGAAGCGTTTCAAATTTTTTGCAAAGTTTTGATGGCCGGGGAATGCTTCGTCGCCAAGTGTTGGGAAACCGCGTTGAATGCCAAGCGTAACGCCTGGGCCATACAGTAGAATAGATGTCTCATAACCCTTGCGATTGAGGCGAATAGCGGTCAAAATGTTAACCAATCCAACTGAACCTTCAAAGGCAACAGTGTGGAACGTGACAAGTGCTTTCTCGCCTTCTTTCGCTTGTATATCTTCAAATACTTTGTCTTCATAATCGACGAAAAAATCACCGTCCTTATGTGCTTCTTTAGTTACTGCAGGCATTTTTTGCTCCTTATTAAACCTTTGAAGAAACTAAGCCGACATAATTGTATGTGTCAATGATAAGTGTAATATACATACAATAAAAAATACAAAATGATATTATTTGCATATTGTATGTGCATCAGGTGTTTTTTTGTGCTTTGACTGCTGGTTTATTGTGCGTATAGCTGTTGATTCAGCATAAATAATAGATTACTTAACAATCCATACATTGTGAAACAATTCGCTTTTCACATGAGGAGATGCTTTATGCTGGATTGGGTCCCCAAATTGCCAGATGATGGCAAACCGAAATATCTCGCTATTGTTGATGTATTAGCCGAAGATATCAAAGCTGGTGTTTTGAAGGCAGGATCACGCTTGCCACCTCAAAGACGGCTTGCTTCAAAGCTTGGTATCGATTTCACAACGGTCACGCGCGCTTATTCAGAGGCACAAAATCGTGGCATTATCGAAAGTCAGGTTGGCCGAGGAACTTTTGTTGCACAAAGTGCTCGTCAGGGTACGCAGCCGGACCCGGAACGGGCGCGATCTGAAGATCTTACAATGAATATGCCGCCAGAGCCGACGGATCCGGCCTTAATTCAGAAAATGCAGAACGGTTTGAACTATGTATCGACCAATCTTGTTGACCTTCTACGCTATCAATCTTCGCTCGGCGGAGAAAAAGATAAGATAGCTGCTTCTAGCTGGCTGTCTTTACGCGGCATGGTTCCGAAACTTGAGCGTGTTGCGATTACCCCCGGAGCGCATGCAACCATGACAGCGATCTTATCAATTTTAGCAAAACCTGGTGATCATGTTCTATGCGAAAATATTACATATGCTGGTATACGTAAGATTGCGCGTCGTATGGGCATAAAGCTTGTTGGAATCGAAATGGATGAGGAAGGCATTTTACCGGATGCGCTCAACAAAGCTATCAAAGAACATAATCCAGTTGCGCTTTACCTAAATCCAACGCTACACAATCCGACCACACTGACTATGACAACTGATAGGCGGATTGCCGTATCTCAGATTATCAACAAGCGCAAGTTACCGCTGATTGAAGATGATGCCTATGGTTTTATTCCAGATAGGGCGCCCGCGCCTATAGCTGTCTTGTCTCCAGAATATACCTGGCATATTGGAGGCTTGGCCAAGTGCATTGGTGCTGGTCTTCGCCTTGCCTATACGGTGACACCATCTGCGCAGCATACATTGTCTCTAGGGCAGGTTATTCAGACATTGTCTGTCATGCCGTCTCCGATTTCTATGGCATTAGCAACATTTTGGATCGAAGACGGTACGGCTGATCATATCAGGCGTTTTATCCGTTCTGAAACGGCTATCAGGCAGAAAATGGCCGCGGAAGCTTTCAGCGATTTGGAGTTTAAGGCGGCGGAAAATGCGTTTAATGTTTGGCTTCGCTTGCCGAAAGGTGCAGCACGTGCAGATATCATTGCTAGTATGACCGGTCGACATATTGGAATTACTCCATCTGATGCCTTTACAATCAATGGCCAAGCGGATGAATATGTCCGTGTATGTCTTGGTGGAAGCATTGATAGAGAGCGTTTACAATCCAATTTGCATTATATGGCGCATTTGCTCTCGCCCTATGGCTTTATGATTTAATTATCTATTCTATCTGCCAAAGATGAAACTTTAAATCGATATAAAAATGTCTGTTTGTGGCACGAAACAGTCTAAACCTGTACAATTGAATATATCAGGTTTTATGGCGAAAGCAGAAGTTGGATGCGACTATTTCCTCTGCTCCAACAGAATATCACCAAGCTTCAAAATGCTCTAGACATACCAGATACCGTCATTGATGGATGGTGCAACACCTGCAATATTTTCTGCACTTTCAGAAAAATCCGCCAGAACCCGGGCCATATCACGATTGCCGCTGTCAAGCTCTCCCTGCCAGAAAGCAAATCCGCCCGCTTCTCCTTCACGCCCCAAGACATTGTTATAGAGTTTGGCGATAAAAGCCTCATTGCTCGGATTGGTGCCATAAAGAGTTTGAAATTCAGTGGATGCCAAAAAGCCTTTGGCAACATCAATCAAACCAGTGCCATTATCTACCCGACCAATCCAGTATTTCAACCCGTCATTATCAGGATCGCGCGCAAAGGCTGCTTTATAAATACGATAAGCCTGCCCTGCATTACCGGCAATATCCAGCGCAAGGGTCCCGTCAGAAAAACTAAGCCGCTCAACATCTATCAAGGTATCAACACCTTGATCCTGAGTGGTCAAAAGATAAGATCCATCGCTTTGCTTGGTCATGGTAACAGAGCCACGCGCACCCTGAATAACGGCATAATCAATACCATCATTGCCTTCAAGACGATCGTTGCCAGCACCTCCCTCAAGGCGATCATTACCCAAGCCACCAATGAGCGTATCATTCCCACCACCCCCATTCAGTGCGTCGGCTCCAGCCCCACCGTCAAGTCGGTTGGCAGTTTCATTGCCAGTCAGACTATCATTGCCATTCCCACCATAGGCATTTTCAATCACCACACCATTGGCAATGGTAAAACCGCCTTTCACACCATGAATCCAGGAAACATATCCACCAGCATTCTCTCCAACCAAGGGAGCATCCCTAAGATCAATGGTCATATTGCCCTGATTATTTCGACCATCAATGGCATCCGATCCACCAGTATCCCAAATGGCTTTCCAGCCAGTGCCTGTGCCATTGACACCGGGCAAGGCATAAAGATTATCACCCGTTTCGGCGGCTCTTGCTCCATATAAAAATTGTGCCGCAGCAATATCAAAAGCCATTGGACCGATCACATGACCAAAGCCAAGTCCTTGTGTAGGCTCTCCAGTCCAACCAATCACATAAGACATAACCGACCATATGCTCTGGTTTTGACCATTCGTGCCGGTATTTTGGTTTGCATTTAATGGAACACCGGGAAATGTGTTGCCAGAATGGGGGTGATACAATCCAATAACATGCCCAATCTCATGCACCATCACCGAGAAGCTATGCCCCCCTTTGGTAATTGTGTCAAAAGAGCCATTAAAGACGCTGTAAAAAATGGTAGGTGGGTTAATCCCATCGGCAGGTGCACTCGTTGCTCCGGCAAATTCTTGAGATTCATTTAAAGTTTGGTAGATATTGGCCTCTGATTGAGACGTGGTCAGTTCAAAATCAATATTGGCAACTTTTGACCATGAAGCAAAGGCATCTGCTGCAGCTTGCTTCTCGGCGTCAGTCCAGACACGTATACCAAGATTATCAAAATAATATTTCAAAGTAACGGGTGTTTCCCAACGTACAGGGAAAGGGTTATTCGGTTCGGTAATCAAACCAACAACATACTCATTATCCGGTCTTTTCGACATGGTTACAAAGTTAGCCATAACATCCTTTCCTGCTCCCAAAAGTGCGGGCCACTCAATCAAATATTTCCACCCACTCGGATCAGAATAATATAGACGATCTCATATCTAAAAGCCTTCCATATTTTGATAAAAATCAGCCATGTTGCACGATAAAATAAATGATAGGCAAGAAAACCAAACCCAGAAAATGCTGATGGCAATGAAAATATTTCAAACAGTTTTCGCAACAAAACAGGGCAAACGCCAATCTGAGAGCCTGACTTGAAAGTCCTGAGCCAGCCCTCTAAGAGCCCGATTTAAAAGCAGTTGAGTGATATCAAAAAGTTGTGATTCAATCGTCTTTGTCTAGAAGATGGAGGATCGCATGCCTTGGGATGATATCGCTTAACTGCTTTTAAATCGGGCTCTAAAAACAGCAGCAATATTGTTGTATAGAGGCATATAAGCTGAAAAGTATTTAATGGTGCCGGCAGAGGGACTTGAACCCCCGACCCCCTGATTACAAATCAGGTGCTCTACCAACTGAGCTATACCGGCGTTGTGGAGCAGGTTCTAGGAAATACCGATCTTCAAGTCAATCTGCATTCCAAGAGTTTTCCCAAAAAATATATTCTTTAAAAGCGATTGTTTATTTTGATTGTGGTTGGCTTTTTATTTCTGCTTCATAGCAGAGCATGGAGAGATTCGTTTTTAAACGAACCTCTGATTTTAGCTTTAAGTGCCCGATTGAAAAATCTCTGGTTCAGGACTTTTAAGTCAGGCTCTAAAGCCGTGTCCATTTTTGAGACCGGCAGAGCAGGCCGCCTGCGACGCAGCCGCTTACAGAGAGTGTTTTGCCTTTTAGGGACATTTTGGAGCTATAGGTTTTGTCTTTGTCCGGCGCCCAGATTGTGCCGCCGCCATAGGAGCCAGAGCCTTTGGCTTTCATATTTTTGATGATGAGTTTGCCCACCGGGCTTGCTTTGGCGGTTTTTTTGCCAACGACTTTTGTAATGGTGCCGCAGATATTGCTGCCGCATGGGCCGATTTTGACATGGGCATAAGCGCCAGTATCGCCGGGTTGGGTTTTCCAGTTTCCAAAAACGGGATCGGCGAGGGCAGGGCTTGCGAACAGGCATAGACTTGCGCAAAGCAGTTTGGGACTTGCGCAAAGCAGGGTGGCGATTTTCATACATTCCTCCATCATTTATAACGATATGAGGGCATAACCTTACGTTTGCGTCAAGATGCCGTAAGGGGAGGGTTTGAGATATTTTGGAGTTTTCTTTTAATTCATGTCTTTTGAAATGATGTTAGCACGTTTAATCTTTCATGCCGTTGGTATTATGTATTTTCTGATTTTCTCATCAGTCTTGATGAAAAGCCCTTGTGGGCTTTTCATAGATAGATCGTGGGGCAGGGGTGTTAGGACTTAGACTCGTAAATTTGATACATTTAACGTCGTATATGATAGGGCTAATTTTTTCTCCCACATTGTCGCAAGGACTTGAAAATGAACCACATTGTCTGCATTCTTGCTCCTAGTGGCAGAAAAAATAAGCCTCTACCAAATGCACCAGATTTATGAGTTCACGTCTTAGTTTATCACGCTTTGGCGGCGCAGGTGGCAACCATAAAGGGACATGGCGACGGCGTTGGAGACGTTGAGGCTTTTAATAGGGCCAGGCATATCCAGTCTGGCCAATTCAGCGCATTTTTCCCGTGTCAGGCGACGCAGGCCTTTGCCTTCGGAGCCATAGACCAGTGCCAGCTTTTGCTCTGGCGCGGTTTTTTGCAAGATGCTTTCAAAGGGAATGCTTTCTTCTGAATCAAATCCAATGCAATGAAAGCCGAGATCTGCAATGTCGTCCAATGCGCGCGCCAGATTGGGGACTGTGACCATGGTGATCATGTCCAGACCGCCAGAGGCTGTCTTTGCCATAATGCCGGATTCTTCCGGGCTATGACGTCCGGTCATGATCAGGGCTTGCGCGCCTAGGGCTGTGCTGGAGCGGATGATAGCGCCAACATTGTGTGGATCTGTAACCTGATCAAGAATAACAATGAGATTGGCGTCGGCCAGATCGGAAATGTCGGCTGATTCCAGCTGACCTGCGGTTAGATAGAGGCCCTGATGCACTGCGTCTTTGGCATGCTGGTCTATATCTTTTGGGGTTGTATTCTGCGTGATGCCATCCAGTTTTGATGGATCTCCGCCCATATTTTTAATTTCCTGACGCAATTTTGCTTCGGCATTTTGGGTGGCCATCAGCTTGATCAGGGGGCGTTGTGGATTGCAGGCTGCGGCAGCGACCGCGTGAATCCCAAACAGATGTACAAGATCATCTGTGCCACGACGAGAAGCGCGGCGATCTTTGCTGCGGTCTGCTTCCATTTGGCGGTTGCGTTTGTTTCTTTGGGAGCGATTTTTGGTCATGATCATGCCTTGGGTTGGGTTGGGTTGGGCTGGGGCTGGGCTGGGGGTTGGGCGCTTGGATTGAGCTATAATTCTGTCGGATTGCTTTGGCCCAAATTATCAGATTTTGCGAAGGGGTGTGCCGATATAGGATTTTCCATGCAACAGGTCAATCATAATGGCGCTTTCTGGCTGTTGTGCCTTGCTCTGTAAGTGCCTGATTTGAAAGTCTCATACCGAGACTTTCAAATCAGGCACTAGGTGGTTTCATTGATGTTTTCTCTTGTTGCTCTTTGCTGTGTCTGATTTGGGGTAGGGATGAGGTGAGATTTGTAAAAAGAGCCTTGGTTGAAATTTTCCCCATTTTTCAGAAGTCTCTGAAAATGGCTGAAAATTGCGCCTTTCATAATGCTTCTGATGGGTATCTTTGTTTCGTGGGCTGTGGAATTTTGCGGTTACGCACAGAAAGTATGAAAGGGTGGTTGACTTCGGGTGTCGGGTTTTGCATAAACCGCCTCACGAACTGACCGCGACTTGGCGGGCTTTTCGAGACCAACCTGTTCGCAGGGACAGGATGGCGAAGAATTGGGAGAGTGTCCGAGTGGTTAAAGGAGACGGACTGTAAATCCGTTCGCTTAGCGTACGCTGGTTCGAATCCAGCCTCTCCCACCATTTCTTCGCTAACGTCTCGCGCGGGTGTAGCTCAATGGTAGAGCAACAGCCTTCCAAGCTGATGACGAGGGTTCGATTCCCTTCACCCGCTCCACCTTTCAGTTTGCATCCTTCTTTACAGTCTGGTCTTGATGATCCCTTGCGGCTTTTTGTGATGAACCGGGTTTGTATCCTTTTGACAGGTGCGGACCTTTTGGCGCCCAAGAGTGCTGGAATTTTCCAGCCCCTGATTGATGAGAGCTATTTCCTATGGCTAAGGAAAAGTTTGAACGTAATAAGCCGCATGTAAACATCGGCACGATTGGTCACGTTGACCATGGTAAAACCACCCTGACCGCAGCTATCACCATGACCCTTGCTGAAAAGGGCGGTGCAGAAGCCAAG
>JAOXSH010000161.1 GCA_025800145.1 Cohaesibacter sp. | reverse complement strand
ATGCAAAAGGTTCGCATCAAAAAAGAAAATGCCCCGGCATTGTCCGATCGAGCCGACGCCTTGCCAGTAAACCATTTCAAGGCATCCTATGGGTCAATCTTTCATGCCGTTGGTATTAGGACATAGACTCATAAATGTGATGAATTTGGTAGAGGCTAATTTTTTCTCCCACTCAAAGCAAGGATCAGACAATGTGGTTCATTCTCAAATCCTTGCTTTGAGTGAGAGAAAAAAATAAGCCCTATCCTGGGGACGTTTAAATCGCCGCGCTCTCGCTTTGTCATCCCCTTGGGTTGGTGGGCGGCAAGGTGCAAAAAAGAGTGCTTGAATGGGCAACCAGCCCATCCTTCACATTTTTTCGCGCGATATCGGGCCATTTAAACGCCAAATGCACCAGATTTATGAGTTTACGTCCTAAGATTCAGACCATATAAACAAGACAAGCGATCAAGGCTCCATGGTTGGGTAACAAGAGGCAAGAAAATGAGCGAATTTGATTATGATTTATTTGTCATCGGTGCGGGATCCGGTGGTGTCCGTGCAGCAAGAATGGCTGCGACCTATGGCGCAAAAGTAGCAATAGCAGAAGAATATCGTGTTGGTGGCACATGCGTTATTCGCGGCTGTGTGCCCAAAAAACTGATGGTCTATGCCTCAAAATTTGCTCATGATTTCAAAGATGCAGAAGGCTTTGGCTGGACGGTTGGAGACACCAGCTTTGACTGGAAAACACTGATTGAGCGCAAGGACAAGGAAATTGACCGCCTCAATGGCCTATATATGCAAAATCTTGAACGCCATAATGTTGAAATCATCCATTCCCGCGCCGAGATCGAAGCCCCCCATCGTGTGCGTCTGATCGGCGAAGACCGTCATGTCAGCGCCAAACATATCTTGATCGCAACTGGCGGACGCCCCAATTTCGCCCGCGATTTGCCCGGTGCCGAGCATATGATCACCTCAAACGAAGTGTTTCATCTACAAGACAAGCCAGAGCGCGTTGTCGTCGTTGGTGGCGGCTATATCGCACTGGAATTTGCCGGTATTTTCAATGGTATGGGCGTTGATACAACCGTCCTTTATCGTGGTGAGGAAATCCTGCGCGGATTTGATGATGATGTGCGCCAAACCCTGCATGAGGAAATGGAAAAGCAAGGTGTTAAAATCATTTGCGGCGATGTCATCAAGGAAATCAACAAGGGGCCAGAGGGCCTGACCATCATAACGGCTGAAGGCAAAACACTGCTCGCAGATCAAATCCTTTCTGCCATTGGACGCTCGCCCTATACAGAAGGCTTGGGTCTGGATCGTGTTGGAGTGGAACTGGATAGGGCTGGTGCCATCAAGGTGGATGAGTATAACCGCACCAATATTGACCATATCTATGCGGTTGGTGATGTCACCAACCGGGTCAATCTGACGCCGGTTGCAATCCGCGAAGGCGCGGCACTGGTTGAAACCCTGTTCAACAACAACCCAACCACCATCGATTACAAGGATATTCCAACAGCCGTCTTTACCCAGCCGGAAATCGGCACCGTCGGTCTGTCTGAAGCACAGGCAAAAGAGGCCTATGATAATCTCGATATCTATATGGCCAAATTCCGCCCGATGAAAAATACCCTCGCTGGCAATGACGAAAAAATGCTGATGAAAATCATTGTCGATGCGGACAGCGACAAGGTTTTGGGATGCCATATTCTGGGGCCAGATTCTGGTGAAATGTCCCAGCTATTGGGCATTGCAGTGAAAATGGGGGCCACAAAAGCAGATTTTGACGCCACCATGGCTGTGCATCCAACAGCGTCAGAGGAATTGGTGACCATGAAAGAGCCATCCAAGCGTATTCGCAAAGAAAAAGCCTAACAAATAGGCCCGGGCCAGCTATTGGTCCGGGCTTTTGCGCTTGGGGGAACAGAGCGAAGGGGAAAGGCATATCTCATGGCCTTGCTGATAAGAGCCGCACAGCCGCAGGATCAGGATGCCCTGGTGCAAATTGGTTTGGCAGCATGGACAGCAGGCATTGCCCCATTGCTTGATGATGCATTTCCAAATGCCGTGCAACCTTTTGATCTGATTGAAATCGAAAATCTGTTTCGCGACTTTATCAGAGCGCATTTTGATCCATCCCCCACAAAGATTGCCGACAATTCCAAAGCCTGTTCTCACTACCTGATATGCGCCGATCTGGGCGGCCAATTGCTTGGCTTTTATGCGCTGCAAACCAGCCTTGGCACACAGAGCAAGGGTGCAGAAGGTTATCTGTCCGATTTATGGGTGATGCCGCAATGGCATGGACAAGGCATAGCAACGCCCCTGATACAGGACGCATTGGACAAATGCCGGGACAATCAACAAGCAGCCCTGTCGTTAAAAGTGCTCAAAGGCAACAAAAGGGCCGTGGCATTTTACGAAAAAAATGGTTTCACAGGCACCAAAAGCCTTATCAGCTTCGAGCCGGTGTTAAAACGCTCTCTGCCCAGACTGGAAATGATCCACCATATTTGATAAGACCTGCCAGATTTCAAAGGTTTAGGCTCAGGACCCATTAATTTGGCCCATTCTGTTTGTCTTGAAGCATCCATCTATCGAAACAAGACCTGCAAAAAGGAACCACCCTTATTTTGCTCTTGATTTCTTCTATCTGAATGCTTCAAAACAAACAGAATGGGCCAAATTAATGAGTCCTGAGCCTAGCATGGGGCAACAGAGTGCCAATCAAACAGATTCTCAACAATCCCGATCAATGGGTGGCGTATTTTGGCTATGGATCGCTGGTCAATGACAGAACGCGCAATCTGCAAAGTTTTGGATTGGCAGGGCGTTTGAAGGGCTTCCGCCGACAATGGCGAATGCGCGGTCATTTCCGCAACAAAAGCGATCCCGGCCAGTCTGGCGTCACAGCTTTGTCTGTCATGCGTGATCAAGGCGCCTTTTGTGATGGATTGCTGGTCTTTGATCACAAAGACCATTTGCCAATGGTCGATAAGCGCGAAACCAATTATGCACGCATAGAGTTGGCCCTATCAAACTTCGAAACAGACTTTGATATCCCGGCAGGGGTCAAAGCCTATATCTATATAGGCCAGTCCCCTTATGATCTTTGGGCCGATCGGGACTATCCGATTTTGCAATCCTATAGTGATGCGGTGATGCAGGGTTTTCTGGATAAATTTGGCCAAGCAGGTCTGGAGCGTTTCATGCAAGAGACCCAAGGCTGGCAAGTGCCGGTCGTTCAAGACCGTCATGATCCGATTTATCCCCGTCCGGTGCGCCTGGACGCCCGCCAAGAGCAACTTTTCGATGCCTTGTTGCAACAACAGGCAATTCAACCGGTTGCCCTTGGCAAATAGGCGCATTATTTTCAAAAAACAAACTCTTGATTGCCTGCGGGGCAATCAGGAATATAAAGGCGCTGGCTTTGTGCCAGTCCCAGCCAAGGACAGATGGCAATGGATGATAAAGAAGAAAGCAGCCTCTCCAATCCTTTCCAGTCTTTCGATCCGGAAGGAAAAGGCGAGGATGAGCATCACCAATCCGAGCAAACCAAACAGCGCGGCATCAAGGGCGTGCCCTTGCGGGTGATTGCTCCCAATCTGGTAACCCTCATGGCGCTATGTGCAGGTCTCAGTGGTGTGCGTATGGCCATTGAAGGGCGCTTTGAGCTGGCGCTTTATGCTATTCTCGCTGCCGCCTTGCTGGATGGTTTGGATGGCCGTATTGCCCGCTTGCTCAAAGGCTCATCACGCTTTGGGGCAGAGCTGGATTCGCTGACAGATTTCGTCAATTTCGGCGTGGCACCTGCCTTGATTCTCCATGTCTGGCTCTTGCATGAAATCCCCAGCTTTGGCTGGATTGCCTCTCTTTTGTTTGCCATGTCCATGGTGTTGCGTCTTGCGCGCTTCAATGTGGCACTGGATGACAAGAACAAGCCCGCATGGAAGAAAGATTTCTTTGTTGGCGTGCCAGCCCCCGCCGGGGCCATGCTGGTCTTGTTGCCGCTCTATTTGGAGCAAGTGGGTGTGCCCAAATATATCGAAATGGCCCCCGCGGTCTTGGCCTATACGCTGTTTGTGGCCATGTTGGTGGTCTCATCCCTGC
Source organism: Cohaesibacter sp. (assembly GCA_025800145.1). Lineage (GTDB taxonomy): Bacteria > Pseudomonadota > Alphaproteobacteria > Rhizobiales > Cohaesibacteraceae > Cohaesibacter. The sequence continues at coordinate 10,767 of JAOXSH010000161.1, read as the reverse complement.
CAACTTATTCCGGTAAAACCATTGGCGTTCGTGTGCCAAGAGACCGTGTGTTGCCGCTCTTTGTCGGGGTCATTGCCTGCGTTGCTCTGTTCTTTTCCTATCCTTGGGTCACGTTAAGCCTGATCACTCTGGGCTATCTGACCTCCATTCCCTTTGCGCGCAGAGCTTGGCACAAGGCCAACCGCGCCATGAAGGACCCGCAAGAGGATTTTGGATCTGTCGATTTTGGCGAAGATTTTGACGACAATGACAATCAGCCCAGAAGTTGAGACAAGACACTAATACCAACGGCATGAAAGATTGCCCCATAGGATGCTTTGAAATGGTTTACTGAGAAGGTATCTTTCGACGGACAATGCCGGGGCATTTTCCTAGAAAGATACCTTCTCAGTGAGCCATTTCAAGGCACCGAAGGCCGGTTTTATTGGCTTTCTGGACTGCGTCGCTCTTGCTTTATGGTCAACCAGACCATGATAGCAAAAGCTTCTTACCAGAAAGCCAATAAAATCCGGTCATATGGGGCAATCTTTCATGCCGTTGGTATAATACCATTCCAAACCAAAAGAAAAGGCGATACTGATCAATCGGTATCGCCTTTTTTGTAGGTCTTTAAATGAGTGAAGGACTATGTCTATTCCGCAGCATCGGCATAGTCGCCTGTTTGGGCCAGGGGCCTGCTTTTCTTCGGCGATAGAGCCACCACATCAGCCGCTTGCGGGGGCAGGCTGGCAACAGCGGCCCCACCACCTGCAAGGCCTGCATCCACATCAGAAGATCCTGACAGGGTACGCTTTTTCTTGCGACGGATAAACAGCCCCATAATCCAGCGACCGGCAGGCAGCAAGGTCACCGTTGGAAAAGCCAACAAAACCGGAATCAGGATCAGCGTTAGGATGGTCGAGAAAGCAAGGCCGGAAATCACCGCCGTTGACAGCTGCACCCACCATGTGGCTGTGATGCTGCCAACAGAAATGATGCGCTCAAAGAAGTTGAAATTCACCTCGGTTGCCATGGGAATCAGCCCGGCAATGGTGGTGATTGTGGTCAACAAAATGGGACGAATCCGTTGTGCTGCTGTTTTAACAATCGCTTCAACCACGTCAATTCCGTCATGGCGGAAGCGATTATAGGTATCAATCAACACAATGGCATTGTTGACCACAATCCCTGCCAGTGCCACCACACCAGTACCGGTCATAATGATGGAGAATTTCTGCCCTGTAATCAGCATTCCCAACAACACGCCAAAGATTGACAGAATAACCGTCGAGAGCGTCAGGAAGGTCTGATAAAAGCTGTTATATTGGGTGATCAGGATCATCGCCATAATGAAGAGCGCACCAACGGCTGCTTTCATCAAAAAGATGCCGGATTTTTTCTGTTCTTCATCCGCACCACGGAATTTGAACACCACACCATCAGCCCAGCTCTGGCTATCAAGCCAGGCTTGAATTTCCTGCACCTTGGCATCCACCGTCGTGCCATCATCTTGCACCACAGTTGCTTTCACATTCATGGCAAAGAAGCCGTCACGACGGGTAATGGTCGAGACTTTTTGCTTTGGCTCAATCTTGATAAAATTGCTGATCGGAACCTGTCCATTGGGCGTGATCAGTTTCAATTGGCTCAATTGATCCAGATTGCGCTGTTCTTGCGGCAAACGAACCCGGATTTCCACCTCGTCATCGGTATCATCCGGGCGATATTTGCCAATCATCACACCATTGGTGACCAATTGCACCATAGCCCCCACAGGCGCAATGGCGGCATTATACCGACCCGCTTCCTCGCGATCGATGGCAAGCTCCATTTCTATGCCTGGCAGGGGACGGTCATCTTCCTGCTCAATCAAACCAGCCATCTGGTCAAAATGTTTGCGCACAATAGCGGTGGTTGCCACCACTTTGTCATAATTGCTGGAGGTGATTTGCAAGGTAATGTCCTTGCCGGTTGGCGGACCTCCCTGAACCTTCTGAATTTCGGTGCGAATGCCGGGAATAAGCGCAGCCTTTTGTCGAATATCTGCAAAAATATCATTGGCTTTGCGCCGCACAGCATAATCATTCAGCTCCATCGACAAGGTGCCAATGGTATCATTGGGTTTGTTGTTGGAGCCAAGAGCATTAAAGCCCCCACCACTGGAACCGGAAGGTGTCGAGGTGGTGACCACATCGCGCACGCCGGGAGTGGAAAGGACGATATCTTCCACCTGTTTGACCAGCGCACGGCTTTCCTGCGCTGACATATTGCCCCGTGCCGACACAAAAACCATGGCAAGGCGCGGCTCTTCCTCAACAAAAAACTCAACCCCTTTGCTATTCTGCCCAAAAGTGGTCGTGATTAGGAAACCAGCCCCAAGCACCGCGCCAATGGTCAAAAGGTTTCCGGCTGGTTTTCTAACCAGCCAATGCAAAAAGCGCACATAGATGCCAGTAAATCCAGTGACCTCTTTGGGGTCAAAATGCTCCCCGCCTGACAAATGGGCCGCATTGACCATTTCTTCTTCCGAGGCTTTTTTGCGACCAATAAAGCCACCCGTGACAGGCAAAAACACCATGGCTGTCAGCAGCGCGGCTGACAGAACGATGATCACCATAATCGGTAGATAGCTCATAAACTCGCCAGATACACCGGGCCACAACAACATCGGCAAAAAGGCGGCCAAAGTGGTCGCGGTGGAGGAGGTGATGGGCCAGAACATCAGCTTGGCAGCACGAATATAGGCTTCTTTGCGCTCCATCCCTTCGGCGATTTTACGATCGGCATATTCCACAATCACAATCGCACCGTCAACCAGCATGCCAACTGTCAGCACAAGACCGAACATTACCATCATATTGACGGTCATGCCGATGCCCGACAAAATCAGAAAGCCAACCATGAAAGAGGTGGGAATGGCAATGCCAATCAACAAAGCGGAACGGAAGCCAAGAGCAGCCAGAACCAGCATCATGACCAGCGCAATGGCAGTCATAATAGAGGATTGCAGCGAGCCGAGAATTTCATTGATTGGTTTTGCCTCATCCAGCATCAAATCAACCTTGATGGCCGGATTCCAGTCCTTGATCTGCTCGTTCACAACGGCTTGCACTGCCGCATTATTCTCAATGATATTGGTACCAAGACGCTTCTTGACCTCAATGGCAATAGCAGGGCGGCCATTGACCCGCGTAATGGCGGTGGGGTCTTTGAAGGTCCGCTTGATGGTTGCAATATCGCCAAGAGTGACCACACCTTCGCCATTTTGTTTAACCGGAATGGAGAAGACATCATCAGCGCTTTCAATCAGGCCCGGCACTTTCACATTAAAGCGCCCCTGACCATTATCGAGAAAACCGGCAGGCACCAGCTGGTTATTTTGCGTAACAGCAGAAATCAGCTCATTCTGGGTTACATTATAAGATTCAAGGCGCATGAGGTCGATTTCAACCTCAAGCAATTCGTCCCGATGGCCGGTCAAATTGGCTTCCAGAACCGTCGAAATGCCTTCCAGCTCGTCTTTTAGCCGCCGGGCATGGCGATAGAGCGTGCGTTCTGGCACCGCGCCGGACAATGTGACATAAATGGTTGGCTGCAAAGAGAAGTTGGTCTCGGAAATGGTCGGCTCATCCGCATCACCCGGCAATTCGGCCTGTGCCTGATCCACCTTGTCGCGAATATCGGCCAATGCCTTGTCTTTTTCAAAATCGATGGTGAATTCCAGAATGATCCCCGCATGGCCTTCAGAGGCAATGGCGGTCATTTCTTTCAACCCATCCAGACTTTGCAGCTTATTCTCCATGGGGCGGACAAGCAAACGCGCCGCATCTTCGGGCGAAATACCATTCTGGGTGACCGAAACATAAAAAACCGGCACATCAATATCAGGGTCTGATTCTTTGGGGATCGTGATATAGCTCATTATTCCGGCAGCAACCAGAACAATCATCATGGTCAAAACAGTCCTGCGCGCCCGCAGGATCACATCAAGAATACCCGTCATGATTTGCTATCCTCATTGCTGGCAGCAGCGGACTGGCGCGTGAAATCAGCAAACGGCACGGCATCCACCTCTTGACCATCCTGAACATATTCCTGACCAACAACAATCAGCGTCACCTGATCAGGCAAGCCACTGACCCAAACCCCGTCTTTGGCACTGGAAAAAGACGTTAAAGGCACAAAGCTGGCTTTATTCTCTGTCAGTTGCATTACACCGATTGTGCCATTATCGGCCAAAGTCAAATGGGCCGGGCTCATCAAATGGGCTTTGCTGGTTGGCAAATGCAAATTAGCCGTTGCTGTCACACCATCGCGCAAAGTGCGCTCAGGGTTGGAGACTTCCACTTCCACCCGAAAGGTGCGGGTCTCTACATCGCTTGCCGTGGCCACATAGCGCACAAGGCCCTTTGTCGTCTCGCCGGTCACCAGGGCAACATCGGCTTCCAGGCCGGTGCTGACCTGTTTGATATCACGCTCAGACACTTGCCCGATAATCAGCATGGGGTCGGCATTCATCAGTGTTGCGCAAGCCCCGCCACGGTTCAACTGATCCCCAATTTCTGCCAAAGGCCCTTGGATCAAACCATCGAAGGGCGCAAGAATACGGGTGCGAGAGACTTCCAGAGTTGCCTCTTCGACTTGCGCCAAGGCAGCATCGCGGGTTGCATGCAAGGCGGTCAGTTCAGCCTTGCTGGCAAAGCCTTTTTTCTTCAGGGATTCTTTGGCATTCAAATCAAAATCGGCTTTCGCCAGTGCCGCTTTTGCCTGCGCCAGACGCGCCTGACGAGAGCCTTTGTCAAGCTCGCACAGCAAGTCGCCTTTTTGCACCTTTTGGCCCTTGGCAATGGGGCGCGCGCGCACAATGGCATCGGTTTCAGAGCGCACCACAACCTTGATATCTGCTTGGGTGCGGCCCCGAATGGTCAAGATATTATCCCGCTGTTGGGCTGTGAAGCTTTGAACCGCAACCCGTGTCAGGGTTGTCGCCTGATCACTCCCACGCAAAGCCGGAGGAGGGGCGCCATTTTCATCGGACTGGCCCGAAACAACCATACTACCGGTCGCCAGCCATCCTGTAATGCAAGCTGAGAATAGAAGAGCAAGCCCATAAGAGCCTTTTATTCGCAACGCCATTATTCATTCATCCTTCTGGTCAAAAAAGCCGGATCGGGAAAAGGCCTCTTTTGACGATATATGGCTCTCGATAGCCATGTGGTTGATATCTTTGTTTCATCTCCACAAGGGAGACAAGCCGCAGGCACATGACAGACGGTCACGATCCCGCAGCTAATGAGGGAGCGGTGTCGCTGACCAATTGCTGTGGCAAAATGCCATTGGCGATAGACACAAGAAGCGCTCTATTATCCCTGACATAGGCAATAGAGGCCGAAATAACATGCTCGCCATAGCGGCGCGTCCATTCGCCTGCCGCAGCAAAGAGAGGATCATAAGCCCCACCTTGTGCACAATTATTATTTGAACTGCCACATTGATTGATCTGCTCCAGTTCTGCATGGAGTTGCTCCATACGCAAATCAAGCGCCTTTTCAATCACCTCTGGCCCCAGCAATTTGGCATAAATGGCAACCAGCAAAAATTCGGATCGAAAGACATCTGGCTTTGGCGGCTGGCACAATTCTTCCAAAAAAGCCTGCCGACCGGCATCGGTGATGGAATACACTTTGCGAGCGGGTTTTCCATCTTGCGGCTCCAACCGACAGGTCACCAGACCGTCACTTTCCAAACGGTTCAGCGCAGGATAAATCGAGCCAAAACTTGCTTCGGTAAAATAGCTATAATCCCCTTCAGACGAGGCTTTGCGAATATCATAGCCAGTGGTGTCTCCACGAAACAAAATAGCCAGACATATGCCTTTCACATTCATATAAACTCTCCGCTGCCCAAAAGTCTGTGCACATGATCATCGGGCGATCAGACTATATCCGTCCTCTATATTTACGGTGAGAATATGGAGGGTAGATATATGCTGGTTCGATATAGTTGAGCTATATATATGCTGATTTGATATATATGTCGAGTCTCAGAATGACTTCTTACGTATTTTTACAAAAATATAGAGAGTGACAGACAATCATCAATGCGGCGAAGGGTCTCAAGAGCGCATCTTGCCTTTGAACGAAGAAGCAAAGACAATAAAAAATAAAGCGAGACAGACTGGCTATAATCTTGCTGATCTGCAATAGAAGAACAGCCGAATAAAGACAGAATAACGTTCAGAGCCTGATTTAAAAGTCCTGAGCCTAAGTGCCCGATTTAAAAGTCTCCCAGTGAGACTTTTAGGCTGCATATACGGCTCTCTCCCCCTGCCAGACCGCCCATGAGGGTACCATGACGGGTGGTCTGCAAGGGAGAGGGTCGGCTCAGGACTTTTAAATCAGGCTCTAAAGCACCAAACAATGAGATGAGGTGAAAGATGCCAATCACCAACCTTGTTCCACCAGAGCGGCGTCAGGAAAAAGGCGTAAAAGGATTGTTCAAAAATCCTCTCATTCGTCTGCTGGCCATCAATTGGTTGATCGGCCTGTTCACCACCATTCTGATATGCACCGGCATCTTAATGACCAATGCAGCCGGAATGCAGGATTTGATCTGGAACAGCGAAAATCCACTGGTGCCTCTGGCTTTGCTGTTTTTCGGCCTTCTGATCACCATTTGCAGCGTGGCAATGGGTGTTGCAGTTATGAGCTTGCCACGGGAAGATTTGGGAGATGACCCTGACCGATAAAGACATGGTCTTTCACATCATGCAGGGCGAAAAGGCCGGTCGGAGTTTCATTAAATGAGATCAGATAATGGAATTTTCCTGATTTACGGTCTTTATTAGGAGAATATTCCGACATCTTTTTGCCTATGCGGTGGAAAACTATCACCACTTCCGGCATATATCAAAAATCATCTTGATCTATCTCAAAAGCGTTCAATCTGGACAATTTTTAATAATTTTCATTATCCTATTGAATTTTAAATAATAATTTTAATTAACAAAACAATATGCTGTTTCATAAAGTCTCCCGATATTTTTTGCCAAAGGAAGATCTTGCTACTTTCGGATGATCCTGACTAGGCTAGCCAGCAGTGCCCATGCGACTGCCAAAGGGCGAAATATCTGCTGAAAATACACAGCAAATCCGCCACAAAAGCAGGGCAGGGCGTGCAGACGAAAATATAACCGGAGGTGAACCATGCTCAAGAAAACACTGGCGGCTGCTTTGTTGGCCAGCGTTTGCGCCCTGCCAATGATGGCAGCAACCGCATCCGCAGAAATTGTCTATCATCGGGGCAATAGCGCTGATCCCGAGACACTGGATCAACATAAAACATCTACCGTCTATGAATCCCACATCTTGCGCGATCTCTATGAAGGGCTTTTGTCCTATAGCGCCGATGGCAAAGCCATTCCGGGCGCAGCAGAAAGCTGGACCATCTCTGAAGACGGCAAAACCTATACATTCAAATTGCGCGCAAATGGCAAATGGTCCAATGGCGATGCAGTGACCGCCCATGATTTTGTCTATTCTTTGCGCCGTATCATGACCCCTGACACTGGTGCCAAATATGCCAATATTCTCTATCCGATCAAAAATGCCGAAAAAGTCAACAAAGGCGACATGAAGCCGCAAGAGCTGGCCGTCAAAGCCGTTGACGATATGACACTCGAAATTCAGTTGGAAGCGCCAACTCCCTATTTCCTAGAGCTGTTGACCCACCAAAGTGGCCTCCCGGTTCACAAAGCCTCTGTTGAAAAACACGGCTCCGATTTTGTGCGTCCGGGCAATATGGTCACCAATGGTGCCTTCACTTTGGCTGAATTTGTGCCAAACAGCCATGTGAAAGCCGTCAAGAACAAGCATTTTCATGATGCTGCAAATGTCAAACTTGACGCTGTGATGTTCTACCCAACCGAAGATCGTGGCGCAGCCTTGCGTCGTTTTCAGGCTGGCGAATTGCATTCCAACAATGATGCGCCGACCGAGCAGGTCGCTTTCATGAAAAAGGAAATTGGCGATCAATTCCGCGTCGCGCCTTATTTGGGCACATATTATTATGCGCTGAAAGCCGACAAGGAAAAGCTAAAAAATCCAAAAGTTCGCCGCGCGCTTTCCATATCCATTGACCGCGAATTTCTGGCAGAAGAAATTTGGGGCGATACCATGGTCGCAGGTTATTCTTTCGTGCCACCTGGCATCGGCAATTATGGCGATCCTGCCTTTGCTGATTATAAGGATATGGATCAGCTGGACCGCGAAGACGAAGCCAAGAAGCTCTTGGAAGAGGCTGGCTATTCCGAAGCCAAGCCATTGGAAATCGAAATTCGCTATAACACATCCGAGAATCACAAAAATACGGCTGTTGCCATTGCCGATATGTGGAAGCCGATTGGCGTGAACGTGAAAATGCTCAACACCGATACCAAAACCCACTATGCGCATTTGCGCGACAAAGGGGATTTTGATGTCGCTCGTGCAGGCTGGATTGGCGATTATTCCGATCCACAAACTTTCTTATTCCTCGTTGAATCCGACAATGACGGTTTCAACTATGCGAACTATAACAATCCCGAGTTTGATGGCTTGATGGATAAAGCAGCAGCGACTGTTGATCTGGAAGAGCGCGCCAAGATTCTTCTCGAAGCCGAGACAATCTTCATGCGTGATCTGCCATTCATCCCGCTGATGTATTACGGCTCCCTCAGCCTCGTTTCCGACAAGCTTCAAGGTTGGGAAGACAATCTTCTGAATGTTCATCCATCACGCTGGATGTCCATTTCCGAATAATCATCATCGAGAGGGGCTGCATCGGCAGCCCCTTTCCTGCACAGACCAGTTGGAGCGACATGTGCGCGTTTTGCGTACAGACAATGCGGCATTTCTTGTTTGTTTTGCTGCAAAATACTTCGAAAGTCGGTGCGTATTTAACCTGAGTCAAATGTTCTTGGGTTTTCTCCGGCTATGGTCCGGGCAAATGTCCAACAAGCAAGATGCGGAAAATCGGCGCTTGATCAGCCTTGGTTGATTGATCGGTCACTTGTTTGCAATTGGGCGGGAACTCACATCAAAGGACGCATTATGCTGAGATATGTGCTCAAGCGTTTGCTGACCGCTATTCCGACTTTGTTCATCATTGTCACCATTTCCTTCTTCCTCATCCGCGTGGCTCCGGGTGGTCCATTCGATCTGGAACGGCCACTGGACGCCAAGGTGATGGAGAATCTCAACAAGATCTATCAGCTCGACAAAAGCCTGTGGGAGCAATATCTCATCTATATGGGCAATGTGTTGCAAGGAGATCTGGGCCCCAGCTTCTTCTTCCGCGACTTCACAGTTGGTGAACTTCTGGTCGAGCAGGGTTTGCCCATTTCCGCCGAGATTGGCGGTTATGCGCTGCTGCTGGCTCTGATCGTTGGCTGTGCTCTGGGCATTATGGCCGCACTCAAGCAGAACAGGGCCCCAGATTATACGGTGATGACCTTCGCCACGATGGGGATTACCATTCCGAACTTCGTGGTGGCTCCGGTGCTGACGCTTATTTTCGGTGTTGCGCTGGGCTGGTTACCGGTCGGTGGCTGGAACAATGGGGCATGGGCCAACAAGATTTTGCCGATTATCACTTTGGGCCTGCCGCAAATCGCCATTGTGGCGCGCCTGACCCGTGGTTCGATGATCGAAGCGATGCATTCTCATCATATTCGTACAGCGCGGGCCAATGGCCTTCCCGGCTGGATGATCGTCGTCGTCCATGCCCTGCGTGGTGCCTTGCTGCCCGTTGTCTCCTATACGGGGCCGGCTGCTGCTGCGCTTCTGACCGGGTCTGTTGTGATCGAGACCATCTACGGTATTCCCGGCGTGGGCCGCTACTTCGTGCAAGGGGCGCTCAACCGCGACTATACGCTGGTTATGGGTACGGTGATCATGATTGCCGTCTTCATCATGATTTTCAACCTGATCGTAGACCTGCTCTATGCCTGGCTCGATCCTCGCGTGCGTTATGATTGATAAAGCCATGAAAAATAAAGATATGAAAACGCCAGCAGGTCAGACCGCTGAGAAGGTTCTTGAAGCCCAGATTGGTCGCTCTCTTTGGGATGATGCATGGGCGCGTCTTCGTGCCAACAAGGCGGCCATGGCTTCCTTCATCGCCCTGTTTGTCATCGCTGTTGCCTGCTTTGTGGGGCCGATCGTCTCGCCGCATGATTATGACGCGGTCTACCGGAATTATGTGAAGGTGCCTGCCTCTCTGGAAGCCTATCCCAGAGAAGCTGACATTCAGCCTGCGCTTGAGAAAGTTTTGAAGCGTGCACGCCTGACCGCAGAGGCTATCGAGATCAATGACGGCAAGATTATTGCCAAAGTCTCTTCTCGTCGCTCTATTCAGGAGAAATCCGCTCGCTATGTGGATCGCTCGGATCTGTTTAAAGGTGCGGCTATCACGGATATTTCCGAGGATGGGAAATCTGCGACCGTGATGGCTGATATCGACAAGAAGTATTTTCTCTTCGGAACGGACGCCAATGGTCGCGATCTGATGACCCGCACACTGATTGCCGGTCGTGTGTCTCTGGTGATTGGCTTGCTTGCCTCCGGTGTTGCGCTGTTGATCGGTGTGACTTACGGCTCCCTGTCGGGCTATTTTGGTGGCCGGGTCGATCTGGTGATGATGCGCATTGTCGATGTGCTTTATTCCTTGCCCTTCATTTTCTTTGTCATTCTGTTGGTGGTCTTTTTCGGGCGAAACTTCATTTTGATGTTTATTGCAGTGGGGGCCGTG
>JAOXSH010000040.1 GCA_025800145.1 Cohaesibacter sp. | reverse complement strand
CTCCAACCGGCATCAACGTGCCTGATTATCCAAAACTGGCGCAGTTGTGGTGGCAGCAAATCGGTGATGTGAACTCCGGTGCCTTCACCCCGCAAGAGGCTATGGATCGTCTGGCCAGCGAAATGGACACCATCATGGCGCGCATGGAGCGGGCCGACAAAGGCGCCAATGTCTATGGCGGCTGTGGTCCTCGCCTCAATGAAGAGAAAGACGCAGAATGGTGGTTCAAAAATGGCGGTGCCAAGCCAAAGCTTGCCAACGAAAAACCACAAGGTCAGACGGTCAATTACGATGATCTGGTTGCACGTTGGGCCAAAAAATAAGGCCTGATGTGAAAGAAAAATCGGGGCTTCATGCCCCGATTGTCAGGGCGTAACGTGGTATTTTGACCATGTCTATCCTCCAGCCCTGCACTGACCGGGCATCGAAAATCCCCAAACGTTTCGATGCTCGGTCCCGGTGCAGGTGGTCACGTCGCAAGATGAAAAGCTGGAGACGGGAAACTCTGAAAAACCGACTTTAGCACAACACATGTCAGATTGGATCATGGATCAAATCTGCGCTTTGTTGCCAAAAGCAGGGCAAGGTACTTTCAAAATGACATTAGAACTCAAAGGCATCACAAAGCGCGTTGATGGTCGCCTTCACATCAAGGAAACCTCCTTGCTGTTGGAGCCGGGCCATTTCAATGTCCTGTTGGGTGAGACAGGCGCGGGTAAAACCTCGTTGATCAAAATGATGGCAGGGCTTGACCGGTGCGCCTCTGGCTCCATCCTCATGGACGGGGTAGATGTAACAAAACAATCAACCCAACAGCGCAATATCTCGTTGGTGCATCAGTTCTTTGTCAATTACCCCCATATGAGCGTCTTTGATAACATTGCTTCGCCCTTGAAAGTGGCTGGCATGGCAAAGTCCGAGATCGAGGGCAGGGTGGAAGAAGCAGCAGACCTGCTACAATTGCGCCCCATGTTGCATCGTCGCCCACACGAATTGTCAGGCGGCCAGCAACAGCGCACAGCCCTTGCCCGCGCCATTGCAAAAGAAAGCAATGCGGTCTTTCTGGACGAGCCTTTGGCCAATCTTGATTATAAATTGCGTGAAGAATTGCGCGCGCAATTGCCAGAGCTGTTTGCCGGTCGCGGGGCTGTGGTGGTCTATGCAACATCAGAGCCAGAAGAAGCCCTACTGCTTGGTGGCTATACGGCCTTGATGCAGGATGGCGCCGTCTCCCAGTTTGGCAAAACCGCACAAATTTACAGAAATCCCAATGATCTGGTATCCGCCCGCGTTTTCTCTGACCCACCGATCAATGCTGCGCGCGTGACGAAAAAAGGCCAGGAAATTCGCCTTGATGCCAATGTCAAATGGACAGCCACAGGCGAAGCCAAGGATTTGGCAGACGGAGAATATGAAGTCGCCATCCGTCCCCATTATGTCAGCCCGATCCGCACAGACAAAAGCCATGTCTCCTTGACAGGCACGGTGCAGGTCACCGAATTGACCGGATCAGAATCCAGCGCGCACTTTAAAATCGGCTCCCATAGCTGGGTATCACTCTCCCATGGGGTGCATCCTTATCAGGTTGGCGAAGATCATGAATTTTTCATGGATCCCGACCACTGCTTTTACTTCCATCCAGATGGCCAGCGGGCCCGATAGGAAGGATCAGGATTATGGCAAAAATCACTCTCTCAAACTTGCGTCATTCCTATTATCCCAATCCCACCAAACCAGAGGATTATGCACTAAAATCGCTTGATCTGTCTTGGGAAGATGGCGGCGCTTATGCCTTGCTAGGACCATCGGGATGTGGCAAATCAACCTTGCTCAACATCATTTCCGGCCTTTTGGTGCCATCACAAGGCAAAATCTTGTTTGATGACAAGGATGTCACCCATCTCAAACCCGCCGAGCGCAACATCGCACAGGTGTTTCAGTTCCCCGTTATCTATGACACGATGAGCGTATTTGACAATCTGGCCTTCCCTTTGCGCAACCGTCAGGTGGATGAAGCCATTGTCAAAGAGCGGGTCGAGACAATTGCCGCCATGCTGGAAGTCACCGACATGCTGGGCACCAAGGCCGCGGGCCTGTCTCCAGACAACAAACAAAAAATCTCCATGGGGCGCGGCTTGGTGCGCGATGACATCAATGTGGTGATGTTTGACGAACCCCTGACCGTAATTGACCCGCATCTGAAATGGAAATTGCGCTCCAAGCTCAAGGAATTGCATCAGGAGCTGAAAGCAACCATGATTTATGTCACCCACGATCAGACCGAAGCGCTGACATTTGCGGATCAGGTTGTGGTGATGCAGGACGGCGAGGTCGTACAAATCGGAACACCGGTTGAATTGTTCGAGCGCCCAACCCATACCTTTGTTGGCCATTTCATTGGCTCTCCGGGTATGAATATTCTGCCCTGCGAGGTCTCCAACGGGGCGGCCCTGTTGCATGGAAAAGCCATTGAATTGGAAGGAACCATCGAACAGGGGCAGGGCAAGCGCCATGAAATTGGTGTGCGGCCAGAACATGTCACTTTATCAAAAAACAGCACCGGCAAGGACTCAGAACTCGAAGCCGTCGTGCGCAAAGTCTCAGATGTTGGCCGTCACAATGTTGTCGAAGCCATGATTGGTGAGACCGCGATTTCTGCCATCACAGATGACCATACTCCAAATCAGGGCGAGAGCATTCATCTGGAATTTGATCCCCAAAAGACCCGTCTCTATCGGGATGGCTGGATCGCAACCACACAAGCAGGAGCCTGATCATGAAAACCGAAAATCAAAAAGCCTGGTTTTTCGTGCTGCCAGTCTTGCTGTTGGTGGCCTTCAATGCCCTGATTCCGATGATGACCGTGGTCAATTATTCGGTTCAGGAAACCTTCGGCGACAATCTCTTTTTCTGGCAAGGGCTGGACTGGTTCCAGCAAATCCTCAATTCCGAGCGCTTTCACAATGCTCTGGGACGCCAGTTTCTCTTCACAGGTCTTATTCTGATCATCGAAGTGCCATTGGGAATTGCCATCGCTCTGGCCATGCCGCGCAAGGGCTTCTGGGTACCGGTCTGTCTTGTCACCATGGCCTTGCCAATGCTGATCCCCTGGAATGTGGTGGGCGCAATGTGGAATATTTTCACCCTGCCAGATATTGGCTTGTTGGGGTATTTCATGAACCACACTTTGGGCATTGACTATAATATGACGCAAGATCCGTTCGCGGCATGGGTCACCATCATTGTTATGGATGTCTGGCACTGGACCTCTCTTGTGGTTTTGCTCTCATATGCCGGTCTGGTCTCTATCCCCGATGCCTTTTATCAGGCGGCAGAAGTCGATGGCGCCTCTCGCTGGTCAGTCTTTCGCTACATCCAATTGCCAAAAATGAAGCAGGTGCTGACCATTGCCATCCTCTTGCGCTTCATGGACAGCTTTAACATTTATACCGAGCCTTTCACCCTCACCGGTGGTGGACCGGGCAATTCAACCACCTTGCTCTCCATTGATCTGGTGAAAATCGCGCTCGGTCAGTTTGATCTGGGTCCGGCTGCGGCCATGTCCCTCATCTATTTCGCAATCACCCTGCTGGTCTCATGGCTCTTTTATACGCTCATGAACCGTGATGTGCAGAAATAAGGAAAGAACAGGATTATGAAAAAACGCTATCTCATTCCCATAGTCTATATTCTCTTCCTCATGCTGCCCATTTATTGGTTGGTGGCGATGAGCTTCAAAACAACAGGGGAAATTCTGGCAGGATTCTCGCTCTTTCCCCAAACCTTTACGTTGGAGAATTACAAAGTCATCTTCACCGATCCGACATGGTATTGGGGCTATATCAATTCTATTTTTTATGTCGCCATCAATACGGTGATTTCTGTCATCGTTGCCTTGCCTGCCGCTTATGCCTTTTCGCGCTATAAGTTTTTGGGTGACAAACAGCTTTTCTTCTGGCTGTTGACCAACCGTATGGCTCCGGCGGCTGTCTTTGCCCTGCCATTCTTCCAGCTTTATTCCGCCATTGGGCTGTTTGATACCCATTTGGCCGTGGCGCTGGCCCACTGCCTGTTCAATATTCCACTGGCCGTCTGGATTTTGGAAGGCTTTATGGGCGGCGTGCCAAAGGAGCTGGACGAAACAGCCTTTGTCGACGGCTATTCCTTCCCGCGCTTCTTTGCCACCATCTTCCTGCCAACCATCAGCTCGGGCGTTGGCGTGGCCGCTTTCTTCTGCTTCATGTTTTCTTGGGTGGAATTGCTGCTGGCCAAAACCCTGACAGCCGTGGCGGCAAAGCCAATCGCGGCAACCATGACGAAAACCGCCTCAAGTGCAGGCTATGAGCTGGGCCTTTTGGCCGCAGCTGGGGCTTTGACCATCATTCCCGGCGCAATCGTTATCTATTTCGTCCGTAACTATATTGCCAAGGGCTTTGCCCTGGGGAGGGTATAATGCTGAGTTGGATGGCATGGACTTGGCCAACGGCGCTGGTCTTCATCGGAATTTTCTCTGCCATGGGCGTGCTGACAGCACTGGAAATCAGAAATCCCGGAGGCGATGAAAGACTGGGCGCTTTGGGCCTTGTTACAACACGTGGAGATCGCTTGTTCATCTCTCTATTGGGCGCGGTCTACATCTTCCTTGCATGGCTTGGCCTGTTCGGTATGCCATTATGGGTCCCACTGGGCACGGCCATTTGCTGGGGCATCTTCTGCTTCTGGAAAGTGTGAAGGCTTTATAGACATCAGATAATAAAAAAATCCGGCCAGCGCCGACAATCTGGCCGGATTTTTAAGAGAAAAGGCTTGGATCTTCGAAAGTTTTAGTATTAACTGACCTTTCATGCATTGCTTGTCTGCCAGCGGGATTTTTCATGCGCAAGAAAAAGAAAAGCGAATTTCTTACCGAAGTCGAGTTGGAATTTATGACCCGACTATGGGAGCTGGGCGAGGGCACCGTGCGCGATGTGATGGCCAAATTGGCCCCGGAGCGTGATCTGGCCTACACATCGGCGGCAACAATCATGAGGATTCTGGAACAGAAAAATTTTGTCAGCAGCAAAAAAGAAGGCAAGACACATGTCTATAAAGCCTTGCTGACAAAGGATGTGTACCAGACACGGTTCTTGAAGGATGTCTCGGAAAAGCTCTTCGACAATACGCCTGCGGCATTGGTGGCACGGCTGGTCGATGATGACGATCTGTCGATTGAGGCACTGAATGAGATCCGTACTCTATTGGAGGGGAGGATGAAAGATGCCAACGATAGGAACGATATTTGATGTTTATCTGAACATAAATATCCTGTTGCTTGTCACTGCCGGGATATGGGCTGTCACGCATATAGCCATGCAGATGCTTGGCATGTCTTTTGCGTATGGCCTAAAGCTTCGCCTAGTCAAAGCGCTTGTTCTAAGCTGTTTTGTGGCACCTGTTCTTGTTGCCTTATTTGATGTTTATGGTCGGCAAAATGGTGTGGCCAATGGCTATTCTTTCTCGATTTCCGATTTGATCGTCGCTCAATATTTGCAAGGCTCTCTTGATATCAAAGCCGCTGATCTGGATGCCATGCTGGGCCTACGCACCCGTTTGACGCAAGATGTTCTGGCAGCAAACAGCTCGTTTGCGCTGCTGTTGCTGGGGGCTTTGGCAACCGGCTTGCTGGTTGGTCTCGTGCGCCTGACAATCAGCGTTGCAAAGCTTTCAAACATCCTGTCCAAATGTTTTGGATGGCGTCAATTCGGATCTTTGTATCTGTTGCTGTCCGATACCGTAACCACGCCATTTTCCACCCGTGGCCTGCGCAATCGTTATGTCATTTTGCCCACCAGTATGCTGGAAAATGCCAAGGATATAAAAATCACCCTTGGCCATGAATTGCAGCATATTCGCCAACGCGATACAGAGTGGGAAATTGCCTTGGAATTTTTGCGCCCGCTCTTTTTCTGGAACCCTGCTTTCCTCGTTCTCAAACGCCAGATTGAGCAAATACGCGAACTGGGATGCGACCAACAGCTCATCACCCGCCGTTCGATCACTGTGCGCGATTATTGCGAATGCCTGCTGCGCACATGCGAAAAGGGATTGCAAAAGCGCGAGCATTTTGTCGGCACCATGCCGCGTGTTGCCTTCGTTCAAATGGATCGCTCATCGCGGGGCAGCAATTCGGCAGCCTTCTTGCATCAACGGCTGATTTCCCTTCTGGAAGGGGAAAAGAAACAACATAATGGCTTGACGGTCTTTGCTTTCATGGTGCCTGTTTTAAGTTTGGTCGGGCTGGCCTCTGTCATGCTGCAAAAACCAAATGACTGGAGCCATGAACGAATCATGTTCTCAACCGTGCTCAATCTCGACCGACTGGCAGAACGCAGCTCTAGCGCCCAGCGCTAACAATCAGCACTAACAAAAAGCGCCTCAGCTTTGGGGCAGGATTTTGGCCTTGAATTTTCTCACCTGCGCCAAGATCAGCTCCTCGCCCTGACGCTTGCGCGTCAAGGACGGATGCTCAATTGCATACCAGCTGAAAATGGCCAAAAGGACTGTGATCAACAGCGAAAGAGCTGTCAGCGTCCAAAAACCAAGGCTTTGCGCATAAAGGGCAGAGAGACCCTGTTGCACCGGAAAGCCATAAATATAAATCCCGTAAGAAATATCTGGAAGACCGCGACTTTTGCGCAAAACTGCAATCTGGGAAAAAGCAAAGCAATAAACCAGATAAGGCAAACTCAAGCGCAAGGCAAAATCATAAAAAGGCGTATGGACCAGAAAAGCCGTCCCAAGGGCCAAAGCCAAGGCAACGCTCAAATTGCGTGCGATGAGATCCGACCAGGCAAAGAGCACGGCACCAGCGGCAAAATAATATCCATAGCCCCAAAGCGATAAGCCTTTGCCGCCCGGATCAAAAGAGAAAAACATGCCCGGAATATAAATCTGGGCCAGCAAAACAAGCGCAAACACCAGCAAAATATGCTTCAAATAGGGCAGCAAGCGAGGCAAAAGGCGCAAGCCAAAGACCAAAAGCCCAAAAATCAGATACATCTTGATTTCGATCTTCAGCGACCAGAGCGAGCCATTGACGGCCCCGGCATAGACATTGTCTTTAAAAACGCCGGGCAAGTCATATTGAATGGACATCAGCAACGTATTACGCCCCAAAAAGGACCAGATCCGTCCATTGAGCAAATAATCGCCAAGAGAGAGCGTGGTAAAAGCCAGTCCCAGAAAAAACACCATCCAAAGCGCACAGACAAAAGCACCAGGAATGAGACGATAGACGCGCGAGATTGCATAAGAGAGCAAACTGCGCGAGCGCGTGGCCGAGCGCGTAACCAAAAGACCGGACACCACAAAAAACGCCATCACACAAAGCTGACCAATATTATGCAAGGATCCATAAGCCTGCCATGGATCATCAGAGCCGGCAAAAAGCGGATAGGAATGGCTGACAATCACCAATGAGGCCAGAAGCAGCCGGATCAAATCGAAATTGTTGTTGGTTGGAACCCATATATTGCTATTGGTTTTTGGGGACATTAAGATCGGCCAGCATTTTGATTTTAACGGATGATTGGGCGCAATATGGCACGAGTGACGGTCGCAATACCAGTCTATAATGGCCAAGACATGATTGGTGAATGTTTGACCTCTCTGCAAGAGCAAACCTTCAAGGATTTCAAGGTCATCATCTGTGACAATGCCTCCACTGACAGGACGGTTGAAATCTGTAAGGCCTTTGTAGAAAAAGACGATCGCTTCACACTTGTGCAAAATGAAACCAATATTGGCCATGAAGCAAATTTCAGAAAAGCCTTTGCTTTATCGCAGAGCGAGTTTTTTGCCTGGCGTGCAGATGACGATTATTGCACCAAGGATTATTTCGAAAAGCTGTTCGATATAATCGCCGGAAATGACCAGATCGATCTGGCAGCACCATCCGTTATCACCCGCTGGAGCCCGGATCACTATTCCGAAATTTCAACCGCCAGCCTCAATCAGACTTTGCCAAAGATAGAGGCATTGAAAAAGACCATGATGAGCTATCACGCCTCATGGTTCTATGGTCTATGGCGGCGCGATGCTTTGGAACAGATCATCGCTACATTATGGCAAGATTTTCCCTATGCCTATTCTCGCGATCATCTCACCATTCTGCGTCCTTTGCTAAGTGGCCGGATTGCAGTATGCCCAGAGGCTTTATTCATTCAACGCACCTATTCTGCACCCAAAGGCGATGGCATGCGCGGCAAGCAAAAGCTGGAGGACAGGATTAAGCGATTGCAAGAATTGATGCCGCTTTTCTATCAGGCTTTTGAGAAAGAGCTGGCAGGCTCAAGCCTTGACGCTGGTGAAAAATCGCAAATTGCCAGCATGAAGAAAAAATATACCTATCAAAAATTAAGAGCCAGCCCATGGCGCATTATGCGGTTGCAAGTAAAGAAACTGTTCGGTGCCAAAGTCTGAGACGATGCTACCGTCCTCAAGTCGAAAGGCTGGCGATATAATCTTCCATCTCTTGCAAAGTCTCTTGATGGTTGATCTCAATTCCAAAGCTGCATGCCTTGCTTACATCCGCAAGAATGCAAGAGGGGGCACCATTGGAGGCGGGGGCAAAGACAACAGAGCTTTCACGATCCTCACAGCCGACATCGCGTGTCACCATATGATGAATATCGCGCAATGTGGTGCCATGACCAGTGCCGATATTGACTGCCCCTTCACAAGAGGACAAAGCCAAATGCGCAATGGCTTTGCCAATCGAAGAGAAACTGCAAAAATCCCGTTCTGTCTGTTCGGGGCCACATTGCATGGGCTGGGACTGACATTCCGCCTCGACCATAGCAGGGATAAGCTTTTTGCGGCTTTCTCCCTCACCAAAGGTAAAGAAAAGTCTTGGCCATAAAAAGCTGTTGCGCTTCGTGCTTTTGGCTACGTCAACAGTCTCCATGCTATCCGCATAGGCCGCAAGAGCTTTATAGGTCTGATATTTGGCGTGTCCATAAAGAGTGGCAGGCTTGCAAGGTGAGCACTCGCTAAGAGGGCCTTGATCACTGTGCTCCCAATCATATTCGGCGCATGTGCCCAAGCTGATCAGTCTGCGGTTTGGTTTTTCAAAAAATCGCTCAAACAACCGAACCGACGCCTCATGCCATAAGTGATTGTCTGGCGCATTCCAGAAATCCCCATGCGCTGTGATCCAAGCGCAGTGAACAAGCATATCCCAATCCTGATTGAGAATCTCATCCCATCTGTCATCTTCTATCAGCAGATCAAATTCGGCTCTGGTCGGACAAAAGCAAGACAGATCTACTCCCTTTCTAAATTCATGATGGATGGCCCGGCCAATCAATCCATGTCCGCCAGTGATTAAAATCTTCATGAGCTATCAGCCTTAAAATCAGCATAAGTGGCATCCCGCTCTCCGATCACCTGCGGCTCATGAGGCCAGTCAATGCCAAAGGCTGGATCATTCCAGCGAAAGCCCCTGCCATGACCGGGCACAAACATCCGATCAATCTGGTAAAGCACATCACTGTCAGCTTCCAGTGTTAGAAAGCCGTGAGAGAAGCCCCTTGGGATATAGAAAGCGTGCATATTGTCGGCACTGAGAAGCGTGGCGCACCATTGACAATAGGTAGGACTATTGGAGCGTAAATCCACCGCCACATCATAAATGGCCCCACGCACAGCACGGACAATCTTGCCTTCTGCCCAGTCGCCAGCCTGATCATGCATCCCGCGTAATGTATGGATGGCATGATTGCGAGACAGGCTCATCTGAACCGGGGTAAAATCAAGATCAAAGGCACTAAATTCCTCAGGGCAGGAAAGGCGGGAAAAGGAACCGCGCTCATCCCTGTGCGGCGTTGGAGCCAGAACGAGCGGCCCGTCAATCTTATGACCAAATTCAGGGCAGTGACGCTCCATTATCCTCTCCTAAAAGAGTTTTAAATCGGGAATAGCCGTTACGAATTGGCCGCCCCACTCACGAATATAGCCATGCTCCTGCGCCACTTCATCGGCAATATTCCATGGCAAAATAACCAGATAATCCGGTTTGGTGTCTTTGATATGCGATGGGTCCACAATCGGCGCATGAAGGCCAGGCAACAACCGTCCCTGTTTGTGAATGTTGCGGTCTGCCACATAAGTGATATCCTCTTCAGCCAGACCACAATAATTCATAAAGGTATTGCCCTTGGCAGCAGCCCCATAGCCTGCCACGCTTTTTCCGTCCGCTTTTGCTTTGGCCAAAAAGGCCAGAAAATCCTCACGCACCTTTTCAACCCGTGCGGTAAAGCCTTCATAGCCTTCTTTGCTCGTAAGATTTGCGGCTTTTTCAGCGGCGCGCGCAGTCAAAAGGCCTTGCTGTTCTGAAAAATCGGCATCCTTTTGGCAAACAAAAACCCGCAAAGAACCGCCATGGGTGGACAGTGGCTCAACATCAAACACCCGCAAATAATGTTGGGCCAAAATGCCCTCAACCGCCACAAGCGAGAGATAGGAATAATGCTCATGATAGATGGTATCAAATTGAACCTTGTCAATCAGATTGAGCAAATGCGGAAATTCAAAAGTGGCAACACCATCAGCTTTTAACAGCACTCGAAAGCCTGCGACAAAGCTTGAAATATCCGGCACATGCGCCAACACATTATTGGCAGCAATCAAATCAGCCTTATAGCCCTGTTTGACCAGACGTTCGGCAGTCTCTTTATGGAAAAAGTCAATGACAGAGCGCACCCCTTTTTTCTCTGCCTCAATCGCGCAATTGCCGGCAGGCTCAACTCCCAGAACCGGAATGTTGTTGGCAACAAAATGTTGCAGCAAATAGCCGTCGTTAGAAGCAACTTCCACCACGAGCGAGCTTTCATCAAGCGCAAAGCGTTGGATCATGGCTTCGCTATAGCGCTTTGCATGAGCAACCCAACCGGCAGAAAAGCTGGAAAAATAGGCATAATCGTCATGAAAGATGGCATCCGCCGGTATATCTTCGGTGGTTTGGGCAAGAAAACACTGCTCACACACCATCACATGCAGCGCAAAAGACTGTTCCCTTGCAATGGCCTCACGGGAGGAAAGATTGGAGTTTGCCAGAGGCGTGGTGCCCAAATCCACCAAGGATAGCGAAACAGGAGCCGAGCAAAAGCGGCAGCGACAAGTCATCAATTCAACTCCAAACCTTGATAGGCGTAAATTTCCTTGCGGGTCAGCAAGCCCATATCCGCACCCTGTGCCCAGCTTTGATACCATTTTGCACTGGCGACAATGGCCTCTTTGCCAACCAGATGATCCCGCCAACCAAGAACCCGTTGGGCGCGCGCAGGATTAAGGGCCAATTTGGCCGCTTCAATGGAATTTTTTTCTTCATTGATCTGCAACAGATCGGGGCGGCCCATCTCGCTCAATAATTGCTTGGCAAAATCAACAACCGGCAAATCATGGGCGCTATCGGGGCCAATATTCAAGGCACGGGGCACCTGTTCATCTTGTGCCAAATTTTCCAGATACAAAAGATATCCGCAGAGGCAATCAAGCACATGCTGCCATGGGCGTGTGGCATTTGGCTGGCGCAAAACAACCGGCTCAGTGGCACATACGGCCCGCACGCAATCTGGTGCCAGTCGATCTTGCGAAAAATCGCCCCCACCAATCACATTCCCCCCACGGGCTGTTGCCATGGGCGTTGTGGCAAAATAGCTTTTGGCATGGGATGCGACCAAAATCTCGCACGCCGCTTTGCTGGCGGAATAGGGGTCTTTCCCTCCCAAAGCATCCCCTTCAACAAAGACCTGCCCCTGACCATCATTGGCATAAACTTTATCGGTCGTAATGGCCAATATGGCATCAAGACCTTCTTGAATATCCGGTTTTTTCAAGGCTTGCAAAAGGTTCAAGGTGCCATCAACATTGGTTTGCCAAGTCGTGACAGGATCTTTGATAGAGCGGCGCACCAAAGCTTGTGCCGCCATATGCAAAACAATCTGTGGCTTGGTATCAGAAACAACAGCCTTTACCGCCTCTGTGTCGCGCAAATCAATGAAATGGCTGTCGCAGATGGTCTCTATACCAGCGATTTGGTAGAGACTATGTGCGCCTTCCGGGGGGAGGGCAAAAGCGGTGACTTTGGCCCCCAAAGCATGAAGCCACAAAGCGCACCATGCACCTTTAAACCCCGTATGACCGGTCAGTAAAACCCGCTTGCCGCGCCAAAAATGTGGATCTGGCACCTTATATACTTTTGCCGTCACTGGATCAGTCCCAAATTTTCCAAGGTGCCTTGCCACTATCCCAAAGCGCTTGCAGATAGTTTTTATCGCGCAGCGTATCCATGGGTTGCCAAAAGCCATTATGGCGATAGGCGTGCAATTGGTTGTTGGCAGCCAATGTTTCCAATGGCCCGGATTCCCAGACGGTCTCATCGCTCTCAATCAAATCCAGACAATCGTGATTGAGCACAAAAAAGCCGCCATTGATCAGACCATTGTCTCCGGGTGGTTTTTCCTGAAAGCGTTTGACGACATTGCCCTCAAGCTCCAATGCGCCAAAGCGCCCCGGTGGGGTAACCGCTGCCATGGTTGCACGTCCCTTATGGGCTTTATGAAAGGCGATGGATTGGGTGATATCAAGATCGGAAACCCCATCCCCATACGTGAAGCAGAAAATCTCTTCGCCTTGCAGATAATCGCGAACACGACCAAGGCGGCCACCTGTCATGGAATCTTGCCCCGTTTCCACCAATGTGACCTTCCATGGCTCGGCAATATTTTGATGATAGTCAATCTCACCAGTGGCGGTATCAACCGTCATATCAGCGCCATGGCGGATATAATTGGTGAAAAATTCTTTAATCATATAGCCTTTATAGCCAAGGCAAATAATAAATTCATTGATGCCATGTGCAGAATACATCTTCATGATGTGCCACAAAATAGGGCGCTCACCAATCTCGATCATGGGCTTGGGGCGAAGGACCGATTCCTCTGAAATACGGCTCCCCAAACCGCCGGCAAGAATGACTGCTTTCATAACAAATCCAGACGTTTGATAAATCAGTGGCTGTCATATAGGGCTTAAAGCCAAGGCGAGGGCGAGTCTAGACTATTATTTGGCTTTGGCATGGTGAGAGGTCTAAACCGGCTCACTATTCCAGACATGGCCTTTGGATGACTCACCAAAGGCACAGGATAAAATATAGCTGGCAATCACCTGACTATTGGTGCGTTCATGGGCCAATCTATGACCGATAGCCCCAATTTTGCGGCGCTGGTCATCATCATGATAAAGCTGCACCATTTTCTCAACCAGATCTTCGCGGCTTGCATAGCTCACAATGCCATCGTCATACAAATCATCCAAACCACTTTGCGCAATGCATAGGCTTGTCACCCCCTGACCTAACAATTGCGCAATTCGGTCAGAGGAATAGAGATAGGGCAATTGCTCGCTTATTTCATCATTCAACGGCAAATTTGGGCTAACGGCAGCTTGCGCCAATTGCTGCAAATAATGGGTAGAATCAAGGCGTTCACTGCCAAAAGCACGGCCCCCTGTCTCAAATCGGTAAAAATCAGGCAAGTGTTTTTGAAGAAAGGACAATTGCTCGTCGCGTTTTTCAATGCCTGTGCCAAGAAACTGTCCGTCAAAGCGCAAAGAATCGTGATGACTTTCAAAAACGCGGGCTGTCTCCATGCTGGCATCCACCGGATTGGGCATGAAAAACAATGTATCCTTTGGAAGGCCCAGCGTCTGTAATCGCTTGCGCTCGCCTGTGGTGCTGAAAGAGGCATGCATATGGTGGCCACGCTCGCAAAAACGCGCCATGGCTTGACTACGAAACACAGCATCCACGCAAAAGCACGCCAATCGGGTATTTGGCAGGTTTTCTTTTAAGCGCAAAAAACAGCTCTCTTCCAACAAATCAGCATGGCCAAACAAAATCAAATGCGGTTGATAATGTTTGGCAGTCTCAATCAACCGCTCTGCCATTTTTGCCTTGCCACGTTGTTGATTGCGCCAGATCGTCGCCTCGCGCGCATAATCGCGGTCCGAAAAAGACAAAACATGATGCCCGGCCCGAACAAAACCATTGGCAAGCTTATATTCGGTGTTGAAATAGCGGCGCAGCAAATTTCGTCGACCAAAATTTCCAACAATCAAGATCCGTCTGACTTGCATCATCTATCCTTTGGCCGGTCGCCGGATATTGGGCAAAGCCCGCAGCATATGTGCCGCTTGCTGCAACTGCGCATCCCTCAGTCCCCGACCGGTCAGCTTGTTCAAAAGATAATGATAATGTGCCGCAGAAAAAAGAGAGAAGAAGGCCCAGCTTTTGCCACCATCGCGCTCGATTTTCCAAAGGCTCGAAACAATCTGTTGCATGATAGCCGTGCGGGCATCCCTCGATAGCTTCTCATCGTCAAGAAAAGCGCACAGTGCAAAGAAACGATCATGATGTTGCTGCATAATATTGGCAGAAAGATTGCTGTCATCGGCAGGACGCAGAAAATACACATAATCCTCAATATAGGCAATGCGTTTCGATGCAGCACTCAGACGAAGGGGAAGAGATTGATCCTGAATAAAAACCGCTTCATTCGCTCCACCTGCCGCCAGCCATGTTGCACGTTCACAAAGAATGCCCATCCGAACGATTTTTTTCTTCGCCGCAAAATCGAAAGGCGTATCAGATAATGTGATGGGGACGCTTGATGGCAAAAGAGGGCAGTCAAGGCTGCGTTTTGAGCGCCCAAAAACCACTTGTGCCTGATGCTTTTTTGCAGTCTCTAGCATAAAAGACGCGGCATTGACAGGCAACAAATCATCTGCATCTATGGCCAACAGATACTGCCCCCGTGCCGCTTTGGCTGCCTGATTAAACCGGATAGAGGGCCCGAGATTGTCGCCATCGCTGATAAGTTTGATGCGTTCGTCTGTTTTGGCTTCCAGCGCCAGAAGATCCAAAGATCCATCACTTGAGCCATCATCGACAAAAACAAATTCCACATCTTGTTCTGCCAGATCTTGCTGAGATCGCAAGCAATTAAGCGTGTCCAGCAGCACATCGGCTTTGTTATAAACGGCGGCAATAAAACTCAGAAACGGCTGTGACATCGACTATTCCACCCAATAATCAGAAATCCAACTGGCTGGCAAAAGCCGCTTATACCATTTGCCCGGCCAACGCCCGGCCAAAGCTTCATCGGGGTTGGGATGGCCATGAAAAACACAAATGCTGGCAGTCTTTGGCAGTTTGGACGGCTTGAACCAGTTCAGGAAAATTCTTGGGAATTTCCAGCCACCGGGCAGACAATGCACTTTAAAAGACACACACCATTCTTTTGGCCAGTAAGTCAATTTACCTTGCTTGTGCAATTCTTGAGACACATAAGTCTGTTCAATGCGATAGCGATCAATCCAATGTTGAGTTGCTTTGCTGTGGAAGAGATCTAGCAAATCACTATGCGCGCCAATATCAAAGCGAAAGACAGAGGTATTGCCATTAATCTGTTTGGGCTGTGTCCAGTTATGAATGACACAATAGTCGCCCGGATGATCAAAAAATTTATCAAGCGAGCCTGTAATGACGATATCCAGATCAAAAAACAGGGTCGGCCCGCTTAAGTCCCCCAGTTCGGGATTGTAAAGAGCCAGTTTCTTCCATGGTGTGCTTTGATAGGGATCATCAATATGAATGGTCGGCAAGGGCAAGGCTTCAATTTCCTCACGCAGTCCATTGCTATCATCTGTAAAACACACAAAACGAAACGGTCTGCAAAGATTGCGCGCAGTCATGGCATAGAGGCGATTGGCATATTCGGGGCCATAAAGCGTACCCCATTTCATACAAATCACATTCACAGAGGCTTGCTGTGCACCCATACTCTCAACCAATCCGATTCAGCTAGAGCATTTTGAATAAACACGTCGTTATTCAAAATGCTCTAGCCTTTGTTTCTAAGCATATTTTTGTCCGAAAACCGCACACACTTTTCGAAAAATATGCTCTAGCTTTTGCCTGAGACGTAGCCTCTACCAAATGCAGCACATTTATGAGTCTACGTCCTAAGTGCCCGATTTAAAAGTCTCATCAAAAGACTTTTAAATCAGGCTCTAAGTCATATCGAACTTTATACAAGGAAACAATCAAGGACATACTGTAATCCTTGCCTTTATCAGCGCAAACAAGGCAAATATGGAAAGACGCCTTGCCATTAAACCATTTCAAGGCATCCTATGGGTCAATCTTTCATGCTGTTGGTATTATGAGAAATTTCTCCACGATATTTATAAGCCTGCAACAGTTTGGCATTATGACGGAAGAGTAAGGATATGCATTCCCTTTGGTTAACCTTTGATGGTCCTTCACAGGCATTGCTAGATCAGGAAATCCAGCGCCATGCAAAGGCATTTGATGGTCCGGTTTTTCAGCCCCATCTAACCTTGGTGGGAGAAATAGACTGGCCTTTGCAAAAAATCCAATCCATCTGTCACCAAATGGTCTCAGACATGGAAACGGCGCTGCCAGATACATTTCCCATAAAAGCAATTGGCTCAGGGCAGGGCTATTTCATGTCCCTTTTTCTGTCTCTGGCCTGCCCACAGCCTTGGCAAAACTTGCGCGAACAATTGGCGGCAAATTTATCAGACCAACCATTGAAAATTGATGAGGCCCATGTCAGCGTCGCTTATGGTCTGGACAAAGCACGCATTCACCCGGCTTTGCTTGACGAGATGAGCGAACGCTTGGTTGGCCAGACATTAAAAGCAGGCACAATTGATCTGGTCAGATCATCACGTCAAATTCCCATAGAAGACTGGAAAATTCTTCAGTCTTTTTCTCTTCCTTCAAAATAGTCAGTCCATTTTCAAAGAGATAACCAATGACATCCAGTCATCCGCAAACAGATTTGCCGATCGGCATGGCCACCCTCACATTGCGCGATCGTAATGCTTCACGTCTCATTGCCCAAGCTGAGAACAGTGTCAATGCCAAGCCTTTCTCTAAAGTACCCATTCTCGATATCAGCCCTCTATCAAGCGATGATAAGGCAGCAAAGCAAGAGCTTGCCAAGCAAATCCGAAGTGCCTGTATCGAGGTTGGATTTTTCTATATCAAAGGCCATTGTGTCGATAGCAATCTTAGAAAAGCGGCCTTTGAAGCGGCCAAACTCTTCTTCTCTCAATCAGAACAGCTAAAGCGCTCGGTCAGTGTTGAGAAATCGCCAATTCTGCGTGGCTATGCCGGTCTTTTGGAGGAGAATACCGATCCCGATAATCAGGGAGACCTGCATGAGCATTTTGATATGGCATTGGATCTGGACGAAACTGATCCGGATTTCAGCGCCGGAATTTATGGCTATGGCCCCAATCAGTGGCCGGATTTAGAGCCATTCAAAGAGCCTGTTATGGCTTATCATGGCGCGATGGTGGTATTAAGTGAAAGTCTCTATCGCGGCTTTGCACTGTCGCTTGGCTTAGATGAAGACCATTTCCTGCCATGGATTACCAAACCCATTGCCGAAATGCGTCTGGCCCATTATCCACCGCAAACAGCTCTGCCACAAACAGCTCTGCCACAAACAGCTCTGCATGACCCTGAGCGCATTATGGGAATTGGTGCCCATTCCGATTATGATGTTTTCACCATTCTGGCAACTGATGATGTCCCCGCTTTGGAAGTGCAAAATTCTGCCGATCAGTGGATTGCTGCCCCGCCCATTGATAATGCTTTCATTGTCAATGTCGGGGATCTGCTTCAGCGTTGGACCAACGATATTTACCGCTCAACCTTCCATCGCGTGGTCAACCGCACCAGCAAGGAACGCTATTCCATTCCTTTCTTTGCCAGCACCAATGCCCAGCTGGAAATAGGTGTTTTGGATAAATGCATATCAAGCGAGCGCCCGGCACGCTATGCCCCCATCAGTGCCTCGGACTATGTTGGCACCCTGATGCGAGAGGCCTATGGAATCGAGCAGGGACCGTAATCATGCGATCGAAAAACAGATTGAAGGGGAGAAGAGGCGAGGACTGAAATTATTGCCAGACTCTTAAAATGTGAATATAAGTTCACAATTTTTCTTGACTAATATACTCATGATTTTTAACGTGCGGCCATTCTGGATGGGCCGACAGCAAATGCTCGGGCTGGTCAAGAACGGAGTTGGTTAGGAACATGATGAAATATTCTAGTCTGGCAGCTGCCACCCTGGTGGCCCTTGCCCAAGGCGCCCATGGGCAGGAGGCGCAGCCTGCCGATGAAGCGGCGCTCGATGGCGGACAACAAACGGAGCTGCCTGAAATTGTTATAAAATCTGCGACAAGAACAGAGACGCCTATTTCCGAGTCGACCGTCTCTGTCTCCGTTGTCAGCGAAGAGCAAATCAAAAAGCAGTCGACCGTCAATACCAATATTGGGCAGATATTGGCCAAGAATGTGCCCGGCTTTGGTCAATCAACCGAGAATTTGACGGAATATGGCCAGACCTTGCGTGGCCGTAATTTCCTGACCCTGATTGATGGTGTGCCCCAGACCAACAATCTTAACAACAATTACCGCGCGCTCAACAGCATTGGCATGGGAGCGGTAAGGCAGATTGAGGTTGTGCGCGGCGCAACAGCGGCCTATGGCTTTGGAGCACCGGGTGGTCTGGTCAATATCATCACCAAAAAACCAGAAGACGGACAGTTTAATGCGCAAGTGAGCGCTGGCGTAAAAGCCTCACCGCATAATGTGGGCGAATCCCTGTCTTACATGACCAATCTTGGTTTTTCGGGCGCAAAAAACGGCTTCTTCTATCTGTTTGATGGCAGTTATGAGAAAACAGGATCGTCTTTTACAGCCGATGGCGAACGCCGTCCACCAGATTCCTTCGGCACCCAAGGCGGCACCGATGATATCCGCGCCTATAATGTGTTGGGCAAAGTTGGCTATGAGAATGAAAACCACAAATTCCTGTTCAGTGCCAACAAATATGATTCTGAGCAAGACAGTGACTGGGCCGGGCGTGTTTCTGGCGGCAGCTTGGCGAAAAATATCAGCGCCAAACCATCTCGTGGCGATCTCAATACAGTCACACCGGGCACCGATAACCTGACATTGAACGGCACATATACCAACGATGACATTCTCAATGGATCGCTGGAACTGCAGGCCTATGTCAACAAAAACACCACCACCTTTACCCGCACAGAATTTTTCGGTCGTCAATATAACCAATATCAGACCGAATCTCGCAAAATTGGTGGTCGGGCAACCTTCGATACGCCACTGCCGTTTGACAGACTGCCAATCAATGTTGTGTGGGGCATGGATGTCATCAATGACAACACCAAGGTCAACCCGATTGATGGCCCCGTTGATACGCCGGAATATGATTTGACGGGCTTTGCGCCTTTTGCGCAAATTCAGGCAGATTTGTTTGATGACCGCGTAAAAGTCACCGCCGGTCTGCGCTATGAGCACCTGTCGGTCGATATCAGCGATTATGTCAATGAATTGGGCACCTCGGTCAAAGGTGGAACCATCACATTCCGCGAACCGCTCTTCAATGCCAGTGCCTCTTATGAGCTTAATCATACGCTGACTGTGTTTGGTGGCTTCTCGCAAGGCTTCCAGCTCGGTGATTTGGGCCGCTATCTTTACAATTCCAATTTCAGTGACGTTTCTCAATTGTCCGATGATGGCCAGAAAACCAACAGCTATGAGCTGGGAGTGCGCGCCGATCGCTTTGATTGGGATGCATCTTTGACAGCCTTTTACAACAAGTCTGAAAATGGTGTGACTTACGATTCCAACCTCAATATCGTGTTGGCACCAGAGCAGATTTGGGGTGTGGAACTGGCCGGTAGCTATCGCTTCAATGAAAAATGGTCCGCAGGCATGTCCCTGTCTTGGCTGGAAGGGGAATATGACACTACAGGCGATGGCAATTATGATTCTGATCTTGGTTCAGACCGCATAGCACCGCTCAAAGTGACCGGTTATATCGCTTATAGCCCTTGGGACTGGGCCAATTTCCGCCTCCAAGGTCTCTATTCCGGCACGCGTGATCCCAAAAGCACTAAATTTAGCGGTTTGCAGAGTATCGATCCTTATTTCGTGATGGATTTCTATTCCGACTTCAAGATCAACGAGCGCTCTAACCTGTCCTTTGGCGTCGAGAATATCTTCAATGCCAATTATGTGCCGGTCTTGCAGCAATCCTACTCGGTGCAGTCTTATGGATATGATGACTATTATTATGTGAAGGCGCCGGGAACGACCTTCTCAGCCAAATATACAGTCAAATTCTAATGGCTTTATGCTCCGCCCAATGGGCGGAGCATTCTTTTGAGCCTCACTCACAGGATACTAGCAAACGTGACCGAGCATGTGCGAGCCGCCGAACCAGAGGCAATCGCCTCTTTCAAGGATGTCAAAATCGAAATCGGCGAAAAAACGCTTTTGTCCATCGACAAGATCGCTTTTCCATCTGGCCGCGTATCCGGTCTGATTGGGCAAAATGGCTCAGGCAAATCTACCTTGCTAAAAGTGCTGGCCAACCAGATGCCAACGGTTACAGGTGAAGTGACATGTCTGGGAAAAGCCTTGCATCAATGGGACCGTAAAGAGCTGGCCCGCTCCATTGCCTATTTGCCGCAGGATCCGCCACCGACAAGAGGCATGTTGGTGCGCGAGCTGGTCGCACTGGGGCGCTATCCATGGCATGGTGCCTTTGGACGCTTTAGCGAAAAAGACGCGCAAAAAACCCAAGCTTCTCTTGAATTGACCAATATATCCCATCTGTCGGACCGTTTGGTTGATACCCTGTCCGGCGGCGAGCGCCAGCGCGCATGGATTGCGATGATGATGGCACAAGATGCCAAATGCCTTTTGATGGATGAACCCATCTCTGCGCTTGACATCGCCCATCAGGTCGAGGTGCTGGATCTGGTCCGCAACTTGAGCATCAAACGCGGCCTGTCGGTCATCATCGTCTTGCATGATATCAATATGGCCGCGCGCTATTGTGATCGGATTGTTGCTCTCAAACAAGGCCAAATCATCGCAGATGCCACCCCTGATGATTTGCTGCAATCCCCGCTTTTGCAACAGGTCTTCGGCATTCCAATCAGCGTCGTGCCACATCCCGGCGGGCAGGGAGTTCTGACCTATGTCGATTGATCGCAGGCATTTGATCAAAGCCATGGCAGGCGTGCCAATATGGGCGACCTTTCCAGCCTTTGCAGACAGTCCGGTTAGAATTGTCTCGTTGGATTATGCCGCAGCAGAAACGCTCATAACATTGAAGGTCCCACCCGTCGGCCTGCAAGCACGCGATCATTGGCACCGCTGGGTTGTGGAGCCAGCCTTGCCTGATAGCGTGATAAATATTGGTCAGGATTTGGTCGTCAATATGGAGGTCATTGCCTCGCTTAAGCCCGATTTGATTATCACAACACCCTATACAGATACATTAAGGCCACAGCTGCAAAGACTGGCACCAGTGCATAAAATCTCGGTCTATGATCAAGCGGGAACGCCTTTGAAAAATGCCTATAGGGAAACATTGGAACTGGGGTGGCTGGCAAAGCGGTCTGATCAGGCAAAAGCATTTCTGCAAGCAGCAGACCATGAATTTGACACAATCAAACAAAGCCTTTCCCAGCATAAAGTGCCGCCTGTCTCACTGGTCAGCTTCATGGATCAGCGCCATGTACGGGTATATGGCAAAAGCGGCCTCTATCAAACGGTGCTGGACCGATTGGGCATTGAAAATGCCTGGACCCGCCCAACCAATTATTGGGGCTTTGCCACCGTTGGGCTGGAAGAACTGGCCCGCCATGCGCCCTCCGATATGCATCTGATCATATTTGAACCAGTGTTGGATGAGGTCAAACCCACTTTGGCCAAAAGCCCGATTTGGCGCTCAATGCCCGTGGTCGAGAAAGAGAATTTCACGATTTTCCCGCCAGTTCTGCCCTTTGGAATGGTGCCATCGGCCTTACGTTTTGCACGCTTGATCCGTCAATATCTGCAAGGAAACGTATCATGAAAGCGCTTGCGATAAAGACAGACAGTCTAACCAATCGGGCACCATGGTTGGTTACAGTGCTTTTCCTGTTGGCTGCATATGTGGCCTGGTTGCTGCTCGCGCCCCATTGGTCTGTCCTCATCAGTGAGGCAACAATCTATGATGTTGAGCGCATGATTGCGCTCTATGCAACATTGCCACGCATGGCGACAGCCCTGCTCAGTGGGGCCGCTTTGTCACTGTCTGGCTGTTTGTTACAAATCGCCCTGAAAAACAATCTGGCATCGCCAACAACATTGGGGGTATCGGCAGGGGCGCATCTGGCGCTGGTCCTTGCCTCTCTCTTTGCCCCAGCCCTGATTGCCTATAGTCGGGATCTGGTTGCCGCAATCGGTGGCCTGACAGCGGCAGGACTTGTCTTTGCCCTTGTGTCAAAACGCAATGTCTCTCCCGTTACGCTGGTTTTGGGCGGGCTGGTCGTCAGCCTGTATTTTGGCGCGGCGGCCACCGTCCTCACTTTATTAAATGATCGCTATCTTGCCAGCCTCTTCATATGGGGAGCAGGCTCGCTGTCCCAGCAGGATTGGTCAATCCCGCTAAATCTGATATGGAAACTGTCCATTTTGATGGCACTGGCCGCTTTGCTGGTGCGTCCATTGGCAATCTTGGGTCTTGGCGATGAAGCGGCAAAGTCTCTTGGGGCTTCTCCAGGTAACGTGCGTTTATGGACTGTGGCTTTGGCGGTGGGATTGGCCGTCATTGTCACCAGCTCGGTCGGCGTAATCGGCTTCATTGGTCTGGCCGCGCCCACGTTAGCGCGTCTTGCTGGGGCAAGGACTGTCATCAGCCAGTTGATCTGGTCCACCTTGATCGGCAGTGCACTTCTGTTTCTAACAGACAATACCATTCAATATTTTGCAGGATCATTGGCCAGTCTGGTGCCAACAGGTGCAGTCACGGCCCTGTTGGGCAGTCCATTGCTTTTGCTCTTGCTGCGAAAAAACAAATCACTTCAAAAGCCTCAAGCTGCCATAGAGAGTGTCAAGCGCGCCTCTTATTCTCGCACGGCGATGGGTTTGATCGCTCTATTGCCACCATTTTTGCTTTTGATTGCCAGTATTGTCTTTGGCCGAACAACAACAGGTGCGTGGGATATCCTCACCGCCATGCCAGCCAGTGATCTTGTGTTTGAATTGCGCATGCCAAGAGTGCTGAGTGCCGCGGCAGCTGGTTCTCTATTGGCAATAGCAGGGGTCATTCTGCAACGCTTGTCCGGCAATGAAATGGCCAGCCCGGAAGTGGTTGGCGTCAGCTCAGGGGCCATGCTTGGCTTGGCCTTTGCTGTCTTTTTCATTGCATCCGATCAGCTCTTTGCCTTGATCCTGTGTGCCTCTGTCGGGGCCTTTGCAATCATGGGGCTGATTGTGTTCATGAATCGCAAAAGCGGTTTTCAGGCTGAACGCATGGTGCTGGCAGGCATTGCATTCAGTGCATTGCTGGATGCCCTGATCGGGGCATTATCTGCCACAGGAGATCTGCGCTCTTTGATGCTTTTGCGCTGGATGAGCGGCTCAACTTATGGGGCCTCTCTCTCTAGCACAAGTGTGCTCATTATAAGCGCCTGTCTGTTGCTTGTCAGCGTGTTGGCCCTTGTGCGTTGGATGGAAGCCTTGGAATTGGGAGCGGGACCAGCGCGCTCTTTAGGCGTGCCGGTCAATCGCGCCAGAGGCATTTTGTTTTTGATGGCAGGCCTGATGACCGCGGCAGCAACCCTGTCGGTTGGTCCATTAAGCTTCATTGGGTTGATGGCACCCCATATTGCGCGACAATTGGGCTTTACCAGAGCCAAAGGTCAAATTCTGATCTCTGCTTCCGCCGGAGCAAGCCTGATGATCTTGGCCGACTGGATCGGACGTTATGGATATTTCCCCTATGAAATCCCGTCCGGTTTGATCTCTGCCCTTGTTGGCACCCCATTCTTGATGTTTTTATTAAGCCGCAGGCAGAATGGAAATTGAAACTTTGAATATCCGTGCTGTATAGATCACAATAAGCGCTACAGATCCATGAGATCACAAGAAAGACCTGCTGCCTTGCCACGACCTGAAGGCAAAGAGGCAAAGCGGACCAAGAGGAGATCAGGAGTGACTAAGACCGGTCGGACCGCAGTGAAACGCAGAAAAGAAGCAACGCAAGAGCGCTCTCGGGCCAAGGTCCAGCTCATCTTGGAGACAACGCTTGCAATGCTCAATGAAGGGCCGGCGGACCGCATCACCACAACCGAAATTGCCAAACGGGCAGGGATCAGTATCGGCTCGCTCTATCAGTTCTTTCCAAACAAAGAGACCATCTTTTACGAATTATACAGCCAGTGGCTCAAGCAAACGCTGGACACGATCGATGAGGCCTCTAAAGGCTTTGATGGCACCGAGCCTTTGGATCAACTCTCCAATGCAATCTTTGACAGTCTGGCAAAAGGCGAGAGCATAAACTCTCCCGGTCATTGGCAATTGCTAAGAGCCATGGGCAGTACAGAAGAGCTTGTCGCACTGGAAGCAGAACATAACCGGGAAGTCTTTCAGCGCACGCTGGCATTTCAACGCAAATTTGGCCGTGAAATCCCGCAGGATCAAGCCCTTAGCTTATCAATTTTGCAAGGCCATGTGATGATTGGTTGCCTTGCCGCTGTCGCGCAAGTCGGTAGTCACACCGACAATGAACCGGTGCTGGAATGGGGCCGCAAGATCATGTCTTTTGTTTATGACATCAATCGGCTTAGCCAAAAAAAATCCTGATTTTTCAAATCATTCTCCAAGTATCTCAAAGTCTCGTGTCACAATATTGGCCAGATAGATGGCAAGAATTTCTTCCATAGATCGAAAGCTGAGAGCACGCATGGAGCGAGGTAATTCCGTTCCTGGACGATCCGCCAGAGGTCCGCCGGTTGATTGACACGACCAATGCCATCAAGGCACTGAACTCGAAAATTCGCCGCGCCGTCCGTACCAGAGGCCACGTCCCAAGCGATGAGGTGGCAGCGAAATTGATCTATCTGGCTCTGAATGCTACATCACAGAACTGGAAGCGATCCGCGAGAGAATGGCACGCAGTCAAAAGCCAGTTCGCGATCATGTTCGAAGAACGATTCCCAATGACGTAAAAAAACGCGTCAGAGCACAAAAAATCTCACAGTCTCGTCGCCAGACATAAAGTCTGCGCTCAAACCGGGATCACCCGAAGACAAAACAAGTTCACGGGCCTTGGCAATCTGGGACAGAAGTAATACCAACGGCATAAAAGATTGACCCATAGGATGCTTTGAAATGGTTTACTGAGAAGGTATCTTTCGACGGACAATGCCGGGGTATTTTCTTTTTTGATGCGAACCTTTTGCATTGAATTGTCAAGACAATTCAATGAG
>JAOXSH010000115.1 GCA_025800145.1 Cohaesibacter sp. | reverse complement strand
CACGGGTGTTTCAATTGGTTGGGCCTAAGCGGCCAGAACTCTCGTTCGTAAAAAAGCAAAACCCTTGTCACACCAGGAGGCTTCGTCGAACCGTTGGATGAGCTTATCGCTCGTGTATAAGAAAGACCAAGCCTATGACTTATACTAGCCGTTTTGTCGGTCTTGATATATCAAAATCCTCTTTCGATATTTGTCTTCTTCCAGATTGTGTGAGTGCTTCCTTTGCCAATAGTCCCAAAGGCATTGTCGATTGTCTGGCCTTGCTTCACTCCTTTGAGGGAATTGAGCGTCTGGTTCTGGAGCCGACAGGAGGCTATGAGCGACTTGTCGTTGATACTTTCCTGGCAGCAGCTCTCCCCGTTGCCAAGGTCAATGCCAAACAGGTTCGCCAATTTGCCCGTGCCTGTGGTCAGCTATCGAAGACAGACAGCATTGATGCCTTCATTCTGGCTGACTATGGCCGCCGTATGGAGACACGCCTTTTGAAGGCAAAAAGCCCGCGACAAGAACAGCTTGCAGATCTGGTTACGCGCTATCGGCAACTCTCCCACATGATCGTTCAGGAAAAGAACCGGCGGGAGAAGGTGAGGAATAGTGCACGAGACTGGATTGAGAAGAGCCTGACTTTCTTGCTTGAACAGCGCAAGCAAGTGATCAAAGCCATGGAAGCCTGTCTTGCGTCAGACAAGGAGCTCAAACAGCAAGCCGACATTCTGATGTCGCTCAAGGGCATCGGTATGCGCACTGCATGCTTTCTACTGGCAGACTTGCCGGAACTGGGAGAGCTGAACAAGGCTCAAGGCGCCAAACTCGTTGGTGTCGCTCCCCTGAACAGGGATAGTGGATTGATGCGTGGAAAGAGAATGATAGCCGGCGGTCGAAAGCAGATACGTGATGCACTGTATGTAGCTGCACTCCCGGCCATTCGCTTCGACCCAAACATGAAAGCCTTCTATGAAAAACTGCGAGAAAGGGGCAAACCTGGTAAAGTGGCTCTCGTCGCAGTCATCAGAAAAATGATCATCATTCTCAATGCAAGAATGAGAGAATACAAAACAACGGAATTACTGCTTGACCAGTAACACCGTTGCTTTTTTGTTGCTGCAAATAGCGGTCTTCATCACGCATGGGGCTGGCCTTTGTGTCACACGATGTATCGCATTTTGCGTCACAAAGTTGTGCAGGCCGCAACAATAAAAAAGGGACGCCAATGCATCCCTCTGAAAATGTTGATCTTTATTTTAAATCAGCTCTCATGATTTGGTACAGTCGAGTGGAGACCTGCCGGGAAACCCTCAAGCTATTGATTTATTTGGTAATTATTCCACGCAAATGGCACCAATAGTGTACCAGAGATTTGTACCGGGTCAATGGGAGTTGTGGGGTGTCAGCATCTGCTATCCCTCTCGGCTTTCTTTCGCCATTACGATGAGTTCTTTGATCAAATCACCATTCGCTTTGAGGTCTTTCTCAGTTAATCGGATGCGATAGTTTTTCCAGCGGGTACTATATTCCAGCGTATCCATTCCGGCGTTATCAAGCTTCTGGTCTACTTCATCCGTGCGCAGTAGCTTTGGCTCAAAGGTGACGAAGTTTTTCTTTGGCCGAAATGCGACAAAATTCCATGCGCGACCACCTTTCGATAAGCCTATATAGAATTTGTTGTATTTCAGTTCGACCTCAGGATCTATTTCGCGGACCCAACCAAACAATTGATCAACCAAGGCCAGTGTTTTAGGTGTTCCCTTTTCATTTTCCCAATAAGCTCTATCCGTCGGTGCACTTTCTGCATCTTCGTCCTCGTCAACCAAGCCGCGCTCTAGTTCGTCCAACACTTTGGTGAATACAAGTGTGGTGAGATCGCCAACCTGATAAGCCTGCATCTGGATAGCAATGATCGGGATCGAGCCATTGAACAGAGAAACCACATTGTGAAAGCGGCTGGTTATGTCTTCTGCGACCAGTACAGCACAATGCTCATATTGCGGATAGCGTTTACGTTCTATGTCCCAATATTCAATGCTGCGAATGATGTGCGTTTCATCAGTTGAGCCCAACTGAAGCTCAACCTCATATCTTTTATAAGTGTCAGGATCTTGTAACAGTAGATCAAGACGACCGGCCCGGGGCTGAATTCGTTCCCGGTCACGCAGGACCAAATCGCCCAATCCAAGGATCGACGGATCGTCAGCAATGATGTCCTGAACCCAATTCTCGGAATAGGTGGGATGGTTCTTGAGCGAAATCCGTTTGGGACGGGTAAAGTTGCTCATGCTGCATATCTCCCATTATCTGTGATTTGGGCCTGACCGAGGGCGGCGAGGCTGGCGAGAAGAGGCTCGATGGTGGTGGTGCGGGCACGCTTGAAACGTCGGGCGACTTGTTCCGGTGATGCTTCGCCCATTTCCTCCAAGGCTTCGCGCACGGCGGCGAACTGATCCGGCAGGGCCTTTGGCCATGGGGCCTTGTCTTTGGCCTCTTTTGTTGAGACTTCCAGCTTAGCCTGTTTGTCCGTTGCCTCGGCCTCAGTTCCATCCGGGTTCTGATAGTCCGGTCGCAACCAGCGGATATGGCCGGACGCTTCCTCGGCGGCCCGTTCTTTGTTCAGGTCCACGAGGCGGAAGAGGATCTCTTCATCTGTAAGGTCAACAGGCCAGCCATAGGCTTCAGCGACAGCCACATCGATCTGGTCATGAATGTCCTTGAGAATGCCGATCAGCCCCTGATCATAGATTTCTTTGTCCTTGCCTTCGATGGGTTCGCCAGCGCGCAACTTTTCCAGCACGTTATACATCTGCGTCAAGGTCAGCTTGGGATGGGCCTCCTGCTGCCTTTTGCGATGGGCGTCCAGTTCTTCGCCGAGACGGTTGAGGGGGGTGCGCTGGGTGTCGGTGAGGTCGGGGAATGGGAAGGGATCGAAGCATTTGGTTTTCGCATAGACTGGGTCATTGCCGACACCAAGCCAACTGCCCGCAGCGAGAGACCAAACAACGTGCTGTTTTGAAGACAGGATTGCTAATACTGATGCCTTAGATATAGCAATCGCCACGAGCTTATTGTCTGGCATTACAGAACCACCAACAAACTGAAATGTCCTGTGTTTTGCTGTCTCAACAGTCACGATGTAGCGAGATAGGTTCTTTAACGCGGGGCGGAAAGTACTTAGTGGCTCACCGAATAACCACCAGTTCTCTCGACGCCATGCTCTATTATTCTGGGATCTTTCAGGCCAGACGGTATCTCTCAAATGTTGGTATATGGCAGGAGATGAAACTCTTAATTGCTCTTCGCTATATCCAAATAGGTCTATAACTTTAACGTTTCTCGATTTTGCTAAAAGATCTCGGCCATTTCTGTAGTCTTTGATAACTGAAGATGCAAAATCTTCGATACCGTCTCCAAGAGTTTTGGCAAATTCGATCGTAACTATAAAACCTGATCCAAATAGCATCACACCTCTTGTTGCCAGCCGAAAATTTGCTGCTAGAGGCTTGGCTCCCGAAACATCAGCCCCAATCCGCAAGTTCCCAAAGATCTTACCAATCTGATGATCAAAGGTGACCTCTCGCCCGCCTTCTTCGCTCTCTTCTTTGCTCTCTGTTGCCACCGTTAGCAAGCGCCCGGCTCGGCTACCTTTGGCGGCCACGGTCATGGCGATGCGTACGGCAGCGCCGTCCTTGCTGTCCACCCATGGATGGTCGGGGATGGCAAAGAGCAGGGAAAGCGGTTTTTTCGGGTCGCCTAAGTGCGGTTCCAGCACCCGGCGATTGAAGGTCTGGCGCAGGCTGTTGGTGGTGATGAAACCGAAGCGGCGGCTTCCCTTGCCTTTGGCCGCGTCATAGGCGCGCGCTGCCAAAGCTGCCTTTTCCCACCAAAACATGACGAGATCGGCGCTTTGCGGCATCTTGGGATAGGCCTTCCATAGCGCTTCGGTATAACCGTCGCCAAGATAATCCCGCATACGGCTGGCACCGATAAAGGGCGGATTGCCGACGATGAAATCCACCTCGGGCCAGTTTGCCGGTTTCGGATTTTTATAGTCATAGACCATAATGCGGGCGTCTGCGTCCGGCACTTCATTGCCGGTGACCGGGTGGCGTTTGGTTGTCATGCCGTCCCAGCGCGTGACCGGGTTGCCCTTCTCATCTAGGCACACCGTCCTGTCATCCCAATCGAGCACCGCATCGCGATTTTCGATGTTTCGGAAATCCCTGAGGACCGGCTCAGTCGGCGAAGCATCGCCATAGGTGCGGAAATGCCATTGCAGGTAACCGATCCACAGCACCAGTTCGGCCACCGCCGCCGCCCAAGGGTTAAGCTCGATGCCAAGAAATTGGTGGGGATCGACCGTATGGCCCGACAGGCTCAAGGTGGCTTGCTGTTCGCCCAATTCTTCGAGCAGGGCGGTAACTTCCCCCTCCAGCCGTTTCATCATTTCCATGGCGACATAGAGGAAGTTGCCCGAACCGCAGGCCGGATCCAGCACCTTCACCTCGCAAAGCTTGCGATGAAAATCATGCACGGTCTGGAGCGCTTGTTTGTCCTTGCCATCTGTCATCAAGCGTTGGACAGAAAGCTTGATATTGTCCCAATCCATGCGCAGGGGCTCAATGACGGTAGGGATGACGAGCCGCTCAACATAGGCGCGTGGGGTGAAATGCGCCCCCAGCTTGTGGCGCTCGCGTTTATTGAGGGCCCGTTCCAGCAATGTGCCGAAGATAGCCGGTTCCACTTGCCTCCAGTCGGCCTCGGCTGCTTCGATCAGAAGATCTAGCTGGGCTTCATTGATCGGCAGGGCATCGGCATCCTTGAACAGGCCACCATTGAACCGCTTGAGGTCTTCCATCAGAACACCGCAGAAGCCACCCGTATTCATGGTCTGCCAAAGATTGGTGAAAGCGGATTGCACCTTGTCCGGCTGGCTTTCCAGCCGGTGCAACAGATCGGTGAAACTGCGATCCGGCAACAGTTTGACATCTTCGGCAAACATGGAGAAGAGACAACGCATCAGGAAGCTG
The DNA here is from genome assembly GCA_025800145.1 of Cohaesibacter sp. Lineage (GTDB taxonomy): Bacteria > Pseudomonadota > Alphaproteobacteria > Rhizobiales > Cohaesibacteraceae > Cohaesibacter. The sequence goes on along the minus strand of JAOXSH010000115.1, from coordinate 51,188 downwards.
GCCACCTTCTCGCTTTCATGGCCTTGAGCCTCAAAGCTTTTGCCCAGCTCCGCCAGATGCGAGGCGATTTCACGGGTTACCTTGGCCGATTGAAGGGCAGGATTGAGGGAAAGAGGATCTGTCCATATGGTGCACAAAAGATCACGCACGGCCTCTTGCCTCAGATCATCGATATGGATGCGATAGCGGTTGCCATCAGGAAACTGGGTATAGCCCTGACCGATGCCGGAAAAATCGGCATAGATTTCGAAGACGTGGCCCACATCGGCAATAATCAGGAAAGGTGGCCAGCCATCTTCTTTTGAGACGGCGCGCGCATAGCGGTCGGCTTGACCTCTAGCCTTGAGCATGGTGTCGTCCCATTTTGCCGTGCCACGCTGGCCATGTCCGAGACGCTCCTTGCCCTTGGGCTTGGTTGTCAAGGCATCAATGCCGTCCTTTGGTTTCTCGGATCGGGTGCCGCCCTGCTTGGCTTCAAGAATGAAGCATCCTTTGCGATAAAGATCGATCCGCCCCCAATTATTCTTGCCCGTATGGGTGAAGGTGACGGGTCTCTCGAAACGATAATCGTTATTCTGGCCGTCTTCCTTGGCTGGCTTGGGTCGCTCAACGCCTAACAGCTCGGTCAGTTCATTGGCGAAACTCTGGAAGTTTGCCATCTCCGAACCACCGGACCCTTTCCAGCGCGTGATGAAAGCTTCTACTTGTTCGTTGCTGGCAGAAGCTTGGGAAGCTAGCGCTGTGGGATTATCTGATTGGGCCGTCACGATGGAAACTCGCTTGGTTGAAGATTTGATTTCCAAGTGAGGTGATTGAAGCACGCTTCGAAGTGAGCCGCAATTGCCGCATGGGAGTTGTATACCAGAAACTCTGCCCCGCTCAGTTGCTCGATTTTGGGAAAGTGAACAGGCGACTGTGGTGCTGACCTGTTATCATATGATGGATGACCGGCAGACAGGAAGGTTGCCACAGCTAGAAACAAGTTGACAGACAAGCACTATGTCAAAAACAGCCCTATTTTCTGACGCAAGGCATTTCTTATCTCAGAAACTCGACGCGATTGCATTCTGCACTGTCCCCAGTGAAACACCAAACTCGGCGGCAATCTTTCTGTAGGAAAGACCATTTTCCCGAGCATTCTTGATCTGGGCGACTAACTTGTCATCCAACAAGCGTGGCCGCCCGTGAGCCATTTTGCCCTGTCGGCGGCGTTTCCTTATGCCGTCTTTTGATTGCTCTTCTGCCTTTGCACGTTCAATGCCGCTCTTGACCCGTTCTCTGATCATGGATCTCTCAAACTCGGCAAAGATGCCCATCATCTGGAAAAGCGCCCGGCCTGCTGGCGTTGTGGTGTCGACACCCTGCTGATGAAGGTATAAATCGACATCGGCGCTTTGCAGCTCACCAAGGAAGGTGACAAGATGCTGGAGGGACCTGCCAAGGCGATCCACGCTCCATGACAGCACAATATCAATCTCCCTGCGCGTGACTGCCTTGCAGAGCGCATCAAATTCTGGACGCTTGTCTCTTCCCTTTGCGCCACTGACGCCATCGTCAACAAATTCAGCAATAATCATCCAGCCAGCGCGTTCGGCAACTTCCCTCAAAGCGACGAGTTGGTTTTCAGTGGTTTGTTCGCGGGTTGATACTCTTGCATAGATGGCAGCGCGTTTGGTCATGATGGCCTCAGATTGGCAAAATTGAACCCGGGTTCATTATACCATTTTGTATATAAAATATCAATTTTTTATACACCCATTTCAAGACTAACGATCATTGATTTTGTTGTTCAATTATAGTCGAAAATCTATAGGGTTTTTTGTACGGCTTGTTTGAGTTTTGAAACTCACCAATTTGTTGCCGCTTCAATATGCTCTTTGATAGCCTTTACGCGCCCACCTAAACTTGGGTGGTTCATCAGGTTTACTAGTCTGGCTTGAGCTTCATCGAAGTTCAGAAATGAGCTCAGATTGTCGCGCCTCAGTACCAGATACACACCACTGCTGCTGCTCGAAACCGTGCTTGTAAAACTCTCCAAGATCTCTATCAAACCTTCATCCGTAGCAATACATTTTTTAACAAAATCGCTGGGGCCTTTATCATCCCCGCCTTGCTGCCAAGCAAACAAGAGATTTGCTGGCTCTTTCGCTTGCAAGTACTCTGCCTTTGACAAATTCCGATAGCGCTCGAGCATTACTTCACCAATAATGTTCAATTCATCGTCCGTAAATAGCCATTCACTAGAATGGCTTACACGATCTCCATATCTTCCATGAGCAAATGTTTCTTTGCGGAATAGATGGGTTAACCAACTGATTGATGTTCCTTTCGAGAACATCGTATTAATTGTTTTCGATCGCAATTTTTCATCAAGCGCTTTTAACAAAATAGGAACCAAGCGTGTTGCACGGTCAAAGATCGTTATTAGACCAAATCTACCATACTGGTCTTGCTTGATCGCATCATCCAGCACATTGGATAAGGCTAGGAGGAAATTCGAAGATTGTTGGCTATCTAGTGGCCCACGAGTTTCACCAATCAAGCGTTCCAACAAAATATCTGCTTGGCTCAATGAACCCAAAGCTGAGGTAGCATTAAACACACGAAAGGCCTTCCCTGCTTCAATAGGGCCTTCAGATGTCACTTCCCAAAATGATCTGTAGTCTTCACCGTCTAGTACATGAGAGGGTGTATTAAGCGAAAAATAGAGACGAGAATGGTCTGGACTAGCTAGCCTCCTCTCTCGGATATTGGCATCGCGCGTTTCGTCACTATCGTGCTCGAATAATCTAAACTCATCTCCGTCATCTGCATATTCAGCTTCTATACCCGGTAGTTGATCGGCAAAAAAAAGGCGATACGTAAAGTCTGAAAAACATGATGACCCGCCAACTTCTAACAGCCTTGTTAATTGCTCTTGAGTAGATGTACGGCTTATTCGTGCTGTTCCAATATTCAATCCGACCGCTGATAGACAGTATTCTTCGATCCACCGGTACATTGAAAGATTGCCGACCTTGACCATTTGTAGCCAAACAATATCTGAAATATCTAATCTGTGCACCTCAAGAGCGGGCCAAACAAACCTAATCGCATCTAGACATCTTACAACAGCTCGAGGAGTGCGAAGTTGCTTCATTCCTTCTCGATCAATAACTTCCTTGAGACGGTCACGGCCATCTTCATATGTCATAGGAGCAAACGGCTGCAATTCATCCGCGAACCACTGTCTAAGAGCAAAAGCTTCTGGCTGGGGAACCGGTATGGTGAGTTGGACGATCTTTTCCAAATAAGCTTGACCGTCTTCAACGCCCGAAGCTTGCTGAATATTGTGGGACAGTATTTTCCCATCATACGAAAGCAAATAGATAATATTTGGCAAATCAATTACAGAACGAACAAGGCGTAGAACCTCTGTTGCTTCTCTAGGCTCTAGCCGATCAAGATCATCAATAATAATCACGAAGCGATGATCTAATTCTCGTAAGGCCTTGTCTAATTTTGATTTTAGATCACTTAGCTTGGGTTCGGTTTTTGAGCGACCAACCCACTTACCTAGTGCTTTCAGCATTTTGCCAAACCATTTTATTGGCGCGATTGCTGACGCGTCACCAGCGACTTCAAAAAGAGAGCCCGTACTGCTCAGAACCCCTACAAATTTTTCTAGTGCTTTAATTGCTTTCTTTGCTTTTTCAGTATTCGCGCTTTTATGGTCACCGCGACGAGATGCAACGAGTTGAAGCCCTTTGAACACTTCATCGAATAATTTGGCAATTAATGCATCCCTATTTCCAATCAACCATGGCTGAAAATTGATAGTCGTCGGCTTATTTTCTTCGGGTAACCGTTCCAGTTCAGAGGAGATGAGATTTAGGAGACTAGATTTTCCTGACCCCCACTCCCCTTCGATAGAAACAACCAATCCTTCGCTTGTAGATCTAGCCACTACTGCGTTGGCAACTTGAACGGCAAGATCGCGAAAGCCAAGCTTGTCTTGACCAGAGCATTCAATCGCACGATCTCCGTCAATGATTGGAGGTACTTTGTCAAGCAATGGAGTATGACCTCTATTATAGTGTAATATACGTCACAGTAGCTCAATGATTGGATAATCGCTAAAGACAACTAATGATCGTATCAGGAAATATGAGCTAAGGTGGAACTCTTTCCAAAAGGCAACATAGAAGTTGAGTTATGGCACAAGAAATTTGGGTTTCAACGGATGAAACAGAAGATGTGGCGTGTTCTATTCGCCATGTACTTCGTTGTATGGACTTCGTAGAGAGTGATCCTGAAGCATGGAAATGGGTAATTTTGGCATTACACGCCGCTCTCCAAGGAGCTTGTGTATGCCACTTATCAACTACATGCAGTCCAATTGGTGCTGTCACAAAGAGAAATACACGTGAATGGGCCTACTATCTCGAAAAGAGCCGCGTCAATCCAGACGCAAAAAGCCCCAAAACCCAGTTGATGAGTTTGCCTGACTTATTGAAGACAGTTAGAAAACCAAACACTCAAGGTGACTTATCCAACAACATAGGAATACAGATTAGCGACGCCGAGTTAACATGGCTAAATCGCCTACACGAAGATTATCGCAATCAATTCTCTCATTTCAGCCCGACTGGCTGGACATATGATGTATCCGGTTTACCTGAAATCGCTAAATTGGTCGCTAGAATTATCACGGATATTCACCTAAGAGGTTGGGCATTCAGGCATCTGGAAGACCAGAAAAAGGCAACTCTAGTGGCAGATTTGGATAGGCTTTCCAATCTTAAGGCATGCACGCCAGCTCAACGTGTATGATCACAGATCGACAAGCTATCCCTCCACCCCACATTAAACGCATTGTCATACTTGAAGCGTTTGAGCTCTGTGCAGGGAAGCGTGTTTTGCAGGTGGCGCGATAGCTGATCCCATGTCTTGTATCGGGTCAGGCCGTCATTGAAAGCGGGGATGACGATGCAGGCGGAAGCGCCTTTGCGGCCTTGGTGGTCGAGGTGGTCCCAGATGTGCGCTGCATAGTTCCTATCGTTGCTGGCGCATTTCAGGCCCTTACGATAGCCGAAGTCATTAAGGCGGGCAGAACGGAAACCGGACCGGATCACGATTATGCCGAACTCGGCAACGATGGGCTCAAGGATGGTTTCGCAAAGGTGGGTGCCGGTTTCAATGGCAAGGTCGGGATTGTCCGGGAGATTTGGGACATTATAGGCCACGGCAATTTCGCTATAGAGGAACTGGCGCAGATAAAAATGTTCACTCAGACGCACGCGGCCCAGTTTTTCCAAATGCCAGAACAGAGACTTCATGTTATTTGTGCGCTCACTGATCATATCGAACGACACCCCACTGAACGAGAGTTCACCGGCCCCAATAAGGAGCACGCCAGCCAGCAGCAACAGCGTCGGTCTCGGAGCAGAACCAGCGCTCACCCTTTTTTAGATTGATCTTGGTGCGCTTGTACCAAGGGGACCATGGCGCGTGATAGATCTGACCATTGCGGCTGATATTACCTTTGATAGGGCAACCATCCGGGGCCTGTTGACTGGCAGTATTCCAGCGTTCAGCACGATAGTCCTATGGCGTCTGTGTCTTAGCCTGCCAAATGCCTATACCAGCAGATTGAGCTGCCTTTTGCTCTTCTGCATAGACTTGGGAGTACTTAAGGAAAGCCCAAGCCCAACCTTCAAGAACCATCTGGCGATTGAGATCAATTCCAGCCTTGTAACATGTTGCAATGGTGCGGCCATATCCATCGGCCTGCGATCCCTCACAGCGTATGTCCGATCCGGCAACCATGTCTCCAAGGGCCGTAGTAGCCCGCTTGCCAAAAGGCCATGTCTTGCCGGATGGCTTCTTACACTTCTGACCATGCTCGGGAGCGTCAATGCCATTGAGGCGATAAGTGACACCGTCGATCTTGATGGTATCACCATCTACGACAGTAACCGCCATAGCTGGCGCTGTTATCAGGAGAAGGATACAAGCAAACGCAATAAGGGAACGGGCGATCATCGACGGCACCGTTGCAATGCTTTGGATTGATACAATGCACAAGAGGGATTTGAAGAACATGTTCATGACCGGATTAATTCAATGAGCTATTATGAAGATGACCTGCCCCGATGGCCTCACAGCCGTTTCAGGGCAGTCTATTAAATCGACACCCTAAGACGCGCTCAGATTGCTAATGGCTGCCCAAGAGCGTCTGTGGGCCTCTCAGGGATATAGATTTATAGCAAGGGTGGCAATTGTAACTACCACACTCACTGGTGAGATATTGGCATGTATTCCTAGCTCTATTCAAACAATTGTCTGACAGCCTGAATGTCAATCAGGCCAGCATATTCCGCAAGATATGTGCGTGGTTCACCCAACCCCTCAAGATAGGTTCGTGCTTGTGCAATTCTGTTCAGGTACTTGGACTTCCCCGAGCTGGTAACATGTTGTGAGGTCATGCCATTGATCGGTGAAGCAGCCAACCGACCATCCGGCAATCTGGCAACGACAAAAATGTCCCAGTCACTGACATAGGAAAAGGATTGGAGCTTGCAGCCAACAAAGCGCATGCCATTGTAATTCTCCCAAGTGCAACGTACCGATGAGAAGCGGTTGTTATCAAAAAAGTGGGAGGTGCCGTTATTAAGGTTCTCAAGATAGAAGCCGTTCAATGACTTCACTGCTTCTTTTGCATCGGACCGGGAAGCAGCCCTTGCCATTGCTTTTGTGATCACCACCCAGTTGCGCTTCTGAGCTCGGCAATAGAAGTCCCAATGAGCATTGATCGATAGTTGGGTGAATTCCCATTCTTCAATACCGAGTGGTGCAACTGTTGCGGTGAGGAGCTGCTGCTGAAGGGCTTCATACTTCTGATAGATCTTAGCCCGTGCCTCTTTATTTGGATTGGCGTCATACTCGCTGTCGCGTTGTCGAGCCAAGGGATAGGCCTTGTCAGACCAATCGCAATAGCGCTGGATGGCAACTTTATCATTGCGCAATTGATAGGCTGCATAGGTTTTTAAACCCAAAGCCTTAGCGGCGTTCTTGGTAGCCATGTCAGGGAAGCCCGCCAGTTCTTTCTTGCGTTCTGCCTCAAGCCTACGAGTTTCTTCTATAGTTGCCTTAGCATCTTTAGGCAGGTCCGTAGACTTGGTGTCCGTCAGGTGGTCATGAAACAATCCCCATACCACTCCAGAAACGACCATCCAAAACAGTGCTCCCCGCGTCACCTGCTTACCAGTCTTGCGAAACTTGCGGAACGGCAGCAAGAACAATCCAATGACAAAAGCGATGATTGCGATGCCAGCTACGACTAAATCCAAGCCCAATAAAAGTTGCACGATAAAAACTCCCAATCAATAAAGTAGAACGGCCACCAAGAAGTCCTTGGTGACCGGGGAGTTAGTAAGCCGCCGCAAGACGACCGCCACGACCTTTAAGCCGGAGCTCTGGACATACGCCGCAGCCTCCCCGACCATAAAGGTTGAGGAGGTGGCATTACGGCTGACACCAGCCGCTTGCGGAGAGGTTACTACGCCCCGAGACTGCGCTATTTTACGCAGTCCTGAGATGAACTTACCCTTTAGGGGTGCAGGGCTCAAGGGCAATCACATGTCATGCTCATGTAATTGAGGTGGCTGATCAGGCGGATATACCGTCGGCAAACAGCCCAAAGCATTCATGGACATAGGACGGACATTCGCGACATTGGGATTTTGTGTGATAAGTTTAGTGGCGCAGAATGTTATCGAGGCTACAAATGAATAGGGGCGCTCGGAGACGGTTATTCGTTGTCAGCATCATTCCCACCGCCATGTAACTCAGCAAGCAAGATCCGTCGTGCATTCTGGAACTTCGGAGCCAATACTCGAACATGTCCGCTATTGGGTGGCAGCAATATACCTCTGCGTTGAAGGCGGGCCGCTGCCTGTTGCAATCGTTGCTGAGGCGGTGGAGCACAACCATTGCGGATAATGATGAGGGCAAGAAGAAGCTGTTGCGCACTGGCAATGCTGCGACGGTTATCGGCATTGTCCGCCAGATCACGATACTCATCACTAACCGCCCGCATGATCTCGCGCACAAGTTCGTAAGGTGGAGACTGATCTGGCAGCTCTGAGCCTTCTCCAGCAAGACCCGGGCGGATGATGTCCAAAGCCTCATTGACCTTGTTGGCTGCATCAGTCGCCGTTGCATCTATCAAGTCTGAGATAGCAGCCAGACTATCAGCAGTGTGTCGAGTATGCGGGAAGTTGCGATCCTTGCACCTTTCAGAAAGATCAGTGCGGGCTTCGATGCGAATGCGCTTGTTGGTCTTGGAGTAGATGACCAGCTTAAGTCCCTGCGCAAGATCGACACGATAGCCAATCTCATTGCCTTCCAGATAATCCGCCTGTGACCAGTCCCGGATACGTAAGTTCCGAACATGCTGGCTCAGGGTGCGGATATAGGGCCTCAGATCTTCAATGGCCTGCAAGGGATTGTCGCACCGGAACTCATGATAGTTCTCGGCATAGGAGAGACTGAAGCGAGGCTCATGGCGGAGTTGCCCTTCTTCCGTCAATGGGGTTCCCAGATTGCGCCGTATCCTTCCGTCAATGAAGTCGAACCATGCCTGGAAATAGTTGTCTCGCATATAACGGTAATGCGGTGGCCGTGACATCACATGGTTACGCACACCGACAATCACGTTGTCATGATTGGCAAGGGTAAACTCACCCCCGAAGCGTCCATCTGATATGCCGCGTTTCGAAGTCATCAATTGAATGTCAGGATAGATGAACCCGGGTTCATTGCGATGTCGTACCACTCTCTGAAGATCCTGATGATTGATCATCCTCGTGGGGTTCAGGGTCAGCTGAGCATCTATTCGATAGCGGGTTGGGCGGAAGTGTTCAGGATTAATGGGTTCTGCTTCATCGAACTCTTGCCCGGCATCCTCTGCCGCCAAACGCCTGCGCCAATAATCAGCACGCTCATCTCTAAGCCTATCAGCATCGGCACCGGGAAAGGGTAAGCTTTCTCCACCCGGCTCGCAATGAAAGTCAATGGTCCCTCGTGCAAGCGGCAATCCATGAAGCGGTCCATCCTCATCATTGATCCGTAGCTTTGTGAACTGAATGGATGTGCTGCCTTGATCGAAGGGGCGAGGATTATTGAAGATCCGTCTTGTGGCGGCATTGCGATTGCCGGGTATGGGATGCTCTTCTTCTGCGATCACATCAGCAGCATAGAGAGCTTCACCCGCAATATCGTGAAAGAGCCAGTTGCCATAGGAGACACGTATTCTGTCTTGACGTGCGTCATCAGCACTAACAGTTATTGTGTTATCAAAGATCGGTAGACGTCTATAGCTCATAGCTTCAACATCTACATCAGTAGTAGTTATATGAAAAGTGTAAATCTGGGGTGGTTTAGAAGAGAGCCCGGTCTCGTATGTACCCGCTTATCGATATGTCTCTTCGGGATGCTCGATGAGGCAGCAAGGGCCTGTGATCCACTAGCATTAACTCTATCATAACGAGCACGGTTTGTCAAGCGCTATCATGCACTAACTATCTGATACTATGATACTTAATGCAATCAAGATACCGTGAACCCGGGTTCATTTTTCAATCGGTTCCAGCTTGCCTTTGATGTTCTCAGGATAGAGATGGGAAAGATCCAGCCCTTCAATATGGGCCTTGCTAATCTCTTCATGCAGGATCCTGATTTTGTGGCCTTTCCCATACTCACTGTCCATTGATTTCTGGGCCTCCCAACCTTGCATCGCTTCACGATACTCCTTATCAACACGGCCTGCCCGCAAAGCATCCGTGAAGTTGCCACGCAAGCTATGGAAGACCTTTTTACGGTTTTGCCAGATACCTGCGCTTCTCAAGAGGGTGTTTGCCCGCTTGGTATAAACCGAAGACAGCTTGCCATTTTTGGCAGGTTTCGCCTCAGGAAACAGCCTGTGGGTTGTGCAGCCCTTGACCCAATCAATCAGGCCCAGCCGCACCAGTACCGGGTGAACCGGAACGTCCCTGACTGCGTTTTTGTTTTTGACGCTTTTCACATAGGTCACCGGATCGAAGGAAACCTGTTCCTCATCTGTCACAGCAAAATACCAGATGTCACCTTCTTGCCTGACCTCACCCTTTTCCATTTGCAGGACTTCACCCATGCGCATGCCCGTCCAGAGGGCAATCAATTGCGCCCAATAACGATGACGGCGAATGATGTGTGGTCCGGGAGTGGTGAAGCCATATTCGTCATCCCTGCATCCGGTATAGAGGGGCTGGTTGAACAAGGTGCGCAGTTCCTCAAGGGTGAACGGATGATAACCCACATACTTCTTTTCATGCATTTTCTTGCGGACAGGAGGTTCGACTTCCAGAAACTCCGCCGGGTTTTCTTCAATCATGCGGCGGCGACGGGCAAATTCAAAGACGGCCTTCAGGCGGCGGATATGCAAGGTAGCCGCATCATAGCGACCAGCAGGCCCGTTCTTGGCTTCATATGTCTCAATCGCCTTGCGGATTGTCATGTCGCCATAATGCTGCGTGACATGGGAGGGGATTGAAACAAAGAACAGGGCCATATCATCACACATGCCGACGGATATATCCGTGATGGGTGTTCTCTCGCCCCATTCCTCCATCATGGCCCGGATGGGAATATTGAAGGCCTTCAAACTGTCAGGATCGATCTTCTTTTCTTTATAGGCTTTAAACTGCGCGACCACTTCGGCAATGGTCGGGATTGGTTTCTTTGGTTCAAAGTTGGCCTGAAGGGAGGGTTGGAAGAAGTGATCTGCCAATTGGGGCCAGCGGCGTGTCTCGATGGCATCTTTTCTTCTGCTGGCCAACTCGACATCCGCACGTTCCAGCAGACCGCACAGCTCCACGAATGCGTCCGACTGGCGTAACTCAGAAGGAATGACCAATCGCTTCCCCTCATAGACCCAGTCCTTGTTGAAATAATTCCTCTCGATTAGCAGCTTTACAGCCTTGCCCCTGATCCTGCTATGCGGCAACTCGGTCGGGTCGGAGACTTCGCCAGACGAAGCCTTCAAGGCATTTTCCAAATCCCACCGGGCGTCTTCAAGCAGTTCATCAAACTTGGTATCCGAATAGCTGGTCGCGTACCCATCATTGGCTTTTGTCAGTTGCTCTTTCTGATGGAAGTAGAGCAGTGCCAACTGTTCGGCTTCAAATTTGGTGAAATAAAACTCGGCATTGTCAGTTGCGATCTCGGAGGCTAGACCGTCAATTTTCTGCTGTTCGGCCAGCCGCTTTTTACCCCTGAGCTTTTCGATTTCATGATCGGTATCAACGGCGAAAATATTCGCGCGTTTCTTGATCTCGGTATATGACAGGCTATCCACACGCAAAGTCCACGCAGACTTCCCGGCTAACTCACGAAGAGCTTGAGGTACGCTTCGACGCAGCTTCTTCCCTGCATTATCTTGGGTCAGATAACGGATTTTCGACATCTCTTCCATGCTCAATGTGTACCACAAAAGTGTACCAATCGCGAAGAAAGATCCGTTTTATTTCAACGATGTATGGGAAATCAATGGCTTATCTGGGAAATGGTACAGTCGAGTGGATTCGAACCACCGACCTTCGGAGCCACAATCCGACGCTCTAACCAACTGAGCTACGACTGCATACCAATGTGAGCTGTTTATTAGGCGGGCTTGGGACAAAATGCAAGAGCGAGCTTTGTTATTCCCACAGATTGTCCAAACTATCCCCATCAAGGTTGGCCTTTTATCATGACCTAAGCTTGCTTACAAAAAAGACCCGTATGGGAGGAATACGGGCCCTTCTTTTGACGATCACTAACAGCGGGTGCCGATTGGCTTAGGCCGCTTTAATGGCATCAATATTCTTGTTCAGGGCTTCCTGCACTGGTGCGACGATATCTTGTGCGCCCTTGTTGACAGTTTCCTGAAAGTCTTTTGCTTGTGCGGATACTGCATCAAATTGTGTGCGGGCAAAAGCGCTCTGCACTTCAATGGCATCGCCAACGCTTTTCACTGCCAGAATGTCACGAATGAAATTGAAGCCAGCTTCAACATTGGCCTGAGCCGCATCAAGGGCTTTCTTGTTCAGCTCCATGCCGGTTTCGCGCGCTGTATCGATGCTTTTTTCGACAGCAGCATTTTGCTCATCAGCGGCTGCACGGGCTGTTGCGTAATTGTCGCGGGCAGAGGCAATGCCTTTTTCGGCCATATCGCGCACCATTTCAGGCATCATCTGCACAGACAGATCCATATTTGGCAAATCGAATGAAGGCATGGCGAAAATATCCTTGCTCTCTTCTTTCTTGGCAGCCGTTTCTGTTTTGGCGGCCGCTTTTGGGGCAGCTTTCGGTGCGGCTTTTTTGGCAGCAGGTGCTTTTGCAGTGGTCATTTCTCTATCCTTGTAACGCAGCTTGTTTATCAAAGTCACTTTGCCCTGATTGAGCCAAGTGATCCCTTGATCTGGCTTTTGCCTTGCGCGAGATACGCTCACCCAAACCCTAAAGATCCGCTTTTGCTGTATTTTAAAAGCTGATCTCCTCGCAACAAAACCAGAGGAAATTCTTTACTATATCGATGATGTGCGCCGCAGCTTTGAGCGCCGCACAAGAGATTATCCTTGATCAAAAAAGGGAAAGCCTTTTGACCTTAGCCTTTTTTGGCAGTCGCATCCGCAGCGGCTTTGGTTGCGGCTTCGCCCATTTCACGAGCCACTTCGCCGAAACGCTGCATTTGAGACTGAACATAAGCAGTTTGCAATTCCATGGCTTCGTTCAGATCTTTTGCCTTGACCAGTTTGGTGGCCAGATCAAAGGAAGCATTGACGCTTTCCTCTGTTGCAGACAGGGCTTTTTTGTTCAGATCAACAGCACCGTTGCGCATGGTCTCGGCAGAGCCTTCAACCTTTGCAGCAGCATCATTGGCAGCAGATACAAATTCATCAAATGCCTTACGGGCTTGCTCAACGCCTTTTTCAGCCATATCGCGAACCTGGGTTGGTACTTCAAATGCTTCTGGGGTTTTCATCATAATAATATCTCCTGGCCAATCTTTGGGCCAATCTTTGGGCCAATCTCTGGCGCGCAACTTTCTTTGTGCAATGCACCATATCATTCACTTTTGTGCAATGCAACAATTATTTTCGCATCCGCATTCTTACATAGACCCGAAACCAAAGCCTTGAATAGAGTGTTTCTATGGCAGAATGGTGGAATTTATGCTGCGTTTTTGCTTATTATTTTGCACTGCAGCAAACAAAACAATCATGCTTCTTCCTGTTTCCTCTGTGCTTGCACGCCTTGCTGCATTAACCAAATGCGCGCATTTCTGCCGCACTTTGCGCTCTAGATATGGATTTGACGGTCATAAAGCGGTATTAACAGAGTGTTAAGGATTTGTCGGATTGGCGCTGCTATCCGACTGGTACAATTGGCTCAGCCCTATTATGAGCTAGCCATGGTCCTGAAAAGATTTCAGGTCCAGACACTGAGAAGATGCAAGACCGGGAAGATTTGAGACCGGATCAAAGGGGACTTTATGCCTGTTCTAACCACGGCCTCCCATATTATGCCATATCTGGCCCTAACCGCCCATCCTGCGATTGGCGCAGTTTTGCTTGATCCACGTCCGGCATGGGTCTGGAATCATGAAGGCAACCGCATCATCTGGTCCAATGCTGCGGGTCTGGCGTTTTTTCAGGAAAGTGACATGCAATCCCTGCTTGATCGCACCTTTGGCGATGTGCATCCGGCGCGCCGCCATTTGGCGCGGCTGGCGCTCAATTCGCGCACCAATGCGCCTTTGCTCGATCGCTTGCGTTTTTTCCTTGGTATGAATGCCGTTACCACCACCTGTCTTTGCAAAAAGCTGGAAGTGGAAGGGGAGAGTATGGTGCTGGTCCTGTCAACGGATGCGGATATCGACAAGCTGGATGAGGCAGAATCTGCCACCAGACTGATTGAGGCCCTTAGCCCCAATCCCCCGGTTTTGTCGGCTATTATGGATGGGGACAGCCATGTTCTGGCTGCGTCAGCCGGGTTTGAAAGCCTTGTCGATTTTTCTCAGGATATTGATGCGCTGTTGTCCGGTGCGGATGAAGACTGCGCTCTGGCCATTGATTTGTTGAAAGAAGATGCGGCAAAGCGCATTGGTGGCGTTGCCCGTGTTGGTCAGGGTTTGGATGCGCGCTATTTGTTGCTGGTGGCCCAGCAAGATGGTGCGGACAGTGCGCTTGCCGATTTCAGCGCTCTTGAGGATGGCGACGAAAGTGGCCCTTATGTCAGCGAAGACGATATGGCCAAAGAAGCTGATATTTTTGACATGTCGTCTGATGCCATTCGCCATGGTTTGGATAACAAAGCGGGACAGCCTTCTATGCTGGAGCATTTGGAAGGCGTGACATTTGCCAAAGATGGAGCATCGGATCATATTGAACGTCCCCTGCCGGAGGCACGCCACGATCAAGAGAATGCAGCAGATGATGCGGCCCCCTCTTCCCATATCAAGGATCCGGCCCAGCCTGCATCCAATATTGTGACTTTGCCATTTGGACAGTCTCATGAAGAGCGGCGTCTTTCTGAAAGAGAGAAGAAAGAGGCGGGCAAAGCGAAAGAAAAAGCTCCTGTCTTGGTCGTATCTGAAGGACCAAAGGACGGCAATCCACCGATTGATCGCTCCATTGCGGCAAAAGCAAAGTCTGGTGCAAAAGGCTTCAGTCCCTTTGTCTTTGATAAAGAGGGCGGGCCTTATCATTTTGTCTGGGAGAGCGATGAAATTGGCCGTTTTTCCTTCATCTCCAAAGATTTATCGCTTGCTGTTGGTCCCGATCATGCCGCCATTGTCGGGCAAAGCTGGGGGGAATTGGCTGCGCGCCTTGATATGGATAAAGACGGTCAGGTGGCCGCTGCCTTTGAAGAGCGCGACACCTGGACGGGTCTGAGCGTTTATTGGCCTGTGCAAGGCCATGACATTGCCATTCCGGTAGAATTGACTGGCCTGCCTGTCTTTGGGCGGTTCCATGGCTTTCAGGGTTTCCGAGGCTTTGGCATTTGCCGGGTGCATTTGGCTGTGTCGCTCTCTCATCTGCACTCAGATTTGCCCCTGCCCGCACCAGATGCAGATACAGCCACTGGTGCGCTGAAAGAAGAGGATTGGCAAGACCAGCCTGCCACCCTCGCCCTTGATCATTCCCTGCTGGATGATGATTTGCTGGCAGCGGCAGATCTTGCCGTTAAAACCGCAGGGGAAGTGGTTTCCGGCCATGAGCAGGAGAGCACAGAGGCAGCTGAGACCCCTTCCAAGCAACCCACTGATAAAGAGGCCGATAAAGTGGCCGCGGCCATGCATCGTCTGCTTGACGAGCAAGAGCCAGACACCCCTGACAGCCCAGATTTTGGGACAGATGACGACAGCGCTGCACAAACAGCGATTGAAGGTCAGGGCCTTTCTGATCCATCGGCGCTTGATATGACACGCTCTGGTGAGCCGTCTGATTTGCCTGACGATGCGCTATCGGACGAGGAAGAAGATCTCTCCCATCTCAGCCAAAGCGAGCAGGATGCTTTTGAACAGATTGCCGAAGCCTTGGTGGAAGAAGAAGAGCAAAATCAGGCGCAGCAGCCAGAGACGCAGGACGATGGCCAAGATGAAGCATTTGCAGCATCTGATGAGCCAATTGCGGATCGTGCGCATGATGAAACAGGGACAAATGAGCTTTCTGATCTGGCTGATCTGGTTCCAGACAATGAGGGTTCCTCTGCGTTGCAAGAGGAGGACAGCACAGACATGATTGCTGAAACGCCCCATAAGAAACGCAAGAAAAAGAAGAAGAAACATAAAAAGATCAAAGCTGCCAAAGCCTCTCTTGTTGCTGATGGCAAAGAAGACGCGCAGGAAAACGCCGCCGATGTAGCAGTGCCTTGTGATGACGATCAGGATGATGATGCAGCGATAGACGCTGTGTCTGATATGTCTGTGTCTGATATGTCTGGGGAAAGCCCGCCCGAAGAAAGCGTGCCTGAAGACAGCGTGCCTGAAGACAGCGTGTCTGGGCCAGAGGATGACAAGGCTTTGAGCAAAGGTGAGAAGAAGCGCAAAAAAGCTGAGCAGAAAAAGAAGAAAAAAGAAGAAAAGCTAAAAGACAAAAAACTCAAAAAGAAACGCAAACGCAAAAAACTGCGTAAAGAAGAGACCCGCCTCAAGGCATTGAAAAAAGCGAGCAAGTCAGAGACAGATCTGGAAGCCACGGAACCAGAACAGGGGGATGATGGACAGAATGACGATGCTCATATTGCAGCTTTGTCTTCGGCTGTGGGCGTTGCATCCTCTGATCTGTTGTTTGACGTAGCGACTGAAGAGAAAGAGCAAGAGACTGCTGCCCCCTCTTCAACTGATACCCTCTTGGCTGATGCCGTAGAAGGAGAGGCAGAGACTGAGGCTGAAGTGGAGCTGATTTCTGATGCAAACGAAGAAGATGATACGGTTGACAATGCCAGCTTTGATGCTCTTGAAACCAAGGAGGCTGACAATCAGGAGGTTGTTGCCTCTGAAACCTCCGATAAGGCTGAGGTGAGTGAGCCAGAAGATAATCAGGATGACACGGCGCTGAAGAGTGCAGCCTCTATCGCGTTTCGCGATATTCTGGCCATGGATCCTGCCTTTCGCCATTTGCATGATGGCAAATCCGACGAAGAGACAAATGCGCAGACTGAAGATCCAGGCAAACAGGCAATGCGCCGCCGCAACCAGTCCGGGCCGCGCTTTGAGGCTTTGTTGGGTGGACTGACAGATAGCCAAGACGAGGATACCACCTCCCTTGATGTCATGGAGCAAACAGACAAGGAGAGCGCCTCTGCTGATCCTGTTGACGATATGCCAGAGCCGCTAACAGCTGACATTGCTTCGTCTGAAGAGCATAAAGATGAATCTGCCTTGATTGCCCTGTCCCATGAGGCCAAGGGGCCGGTTGATCTGTTTGCGCATGATGGGCTTGGCGAGGATACAAAAGACCGTCATGGGGATAGCGCCAGTGATGCGCGCAATGAGAGCGATCTACCCGCCGCTCTTGCTGCTGCCTCTTGGGATATGGCCAATGATTTGTCTCCTGTTCTGGATAAAATTCCGTTTGCCCTGATCATTTCTGCGAGCCAAAAGCCAGTTTATGCCAATAACAAGGCGCTTGAGCTGCTTGATTTTGATAGTTTGCAGCAATTTGAAAAGACAGGCGGCATGGAGGCTCTGTTTGGTCGTTTGCCCGGTGACTGGCTGACTAAAACGCAAGGGCTGTCCAATTTGCGCAAACGCGATGGCTCGCCTTTCTCTGCTGATGTCAAGATTTCTTCGATCCAGTGGCAGAAAGAGCCTGCCGCACTGCTCACCTTTGAAGCGGCGCAAACGGAACCTCCAGGTATTGGTCTTTCAGAAGAAGACCAGAAAATTGCCGAGCTGGAAGCTATTTTGGATACAGCCACAGATGGCGTGATTGTTCTGGATGAGCGCGCCTGTATTTTGCGTATGAATCATTCTGCCGAAGCCTTGTTTGAAGTGGACCGTCATGACATGGCGGGCAACAGTTTTCTTGATTTGCTGGCCGAGGAAAGCCACAAAGATGCCATTGATTATCTGGATGGATTGGTGGCCAATGGGGTTGCCTCTGTTTTGAATGACGGGCGCGAGGTGATTGGACGCATTTCATCGGGTGGTCTTATTCCGCTTTTCATGACCATGGGTCGGGTTGCCATTCCCGGCACCAACCGCTTCTGTGCGGTGGTGCGCGATATTGCGCAATGGAAACGGGTGGAAGAGGATCTGCTGGCCGAAAAGCGACGGGCAGAAAAAGCAAGCCATCAGAAATCTGACTTTCTTGCCAAGATCAGCCATGAAATCCGCACGCCTTTGAATGCGATTATCGGCTTTTCAGAGGTCATGATGGATGAGCGCTTTGGGGCTGTGGGCAATGAGCGCTATAAGGATTATCTGAAAGATATTCATACATCTGGCAGCCATATCATGAGCCTGATCAATGATTTGCTGGATCTGTCGAAGGTAGAAGCCGGCAAAATGGATTTGTCCTTTCAGGCCACCGAGTTGAACGCCTTGATTCAGGAAAGTGTCGGGCTGATGCAGCCTCAGGCCAATCGGGAACAGATCATTATTCGCACCTCTCTTGCCTCCAGTCTGCCTGATGTGGTGGGGGATGCGCGCTCCTTGCGCCAAATTATTTTGAACCTTTTGTCCAATGGCGTGAAATATACCCCAGCCGGGGGACAGGTGATCATTTCCACATCCTATGAGGAAAATGGGGAGGTGATCTTGCGCATTCGCGATACCGGCATTGGCATGAGCGAGGAAGAAGCCAAAATGGCGCTTGAGCCTTTCCGCCAAGTCTCGTCCACTGCCAATAAGGGCGGACAGGGCACTGGCCTTGGCCTGCCCTTGACCAAAGCTTTGGTAGAAGCCAACCGGGCCCGGTTCTCACTGGTCAGTGCCCGTGATCATGGCACGCTGGTCGAGATCACCTTCCCCAATGCCCGTGTGCTGGCGGGATAGGCAAAGACCGGATTTGCTTTTGAAAGGGTCGCTGTTATCAGCGGCCCTTTTTGGCTCTTTTGCTCTTAGTGCCCGATTTAAAAGTCTCGATATGAGACTTTTAGGCGACATATCCAGCCCTCTCCCCTCCCAAACCGCCCGTCATGGTCCCCTCGTGGGCAGTTTGGGAGGGGAGAGAGCTGGTTCAGGATTTTTAAATCAGACTCTTATCCTCAGATACCACACCTTGCCTTTCTTCAAGCCTTTGTGAGTACCGGATTTAAGGCTGGCATGATACCGCGAATTTGCTAGAGTTTGACCGATTGCATTTCTGTCACAGGCCTTTGAACTTCATGTCAAACAGCGCATCGCCCAAACGTCCCAATATTGTTCTTGTCATTGCTGATCATGTGGCGTTTGCCGGGCATTATCGGGCGTCCTTTGAAGGAGCTTATGCCTATCATTGGCCCCATCTGGAGCGGATTGCCAAACAAGGGGCGTGGTTTGACAAGGCCTATGCCATTACCCCGATTTGCACGCCCTCTCGTGCCTCTATGCTGACCGGCAAACGGGCTGATAAACATGGGATGCGCTGGAATTGCGAATATCCGATTGCTGACAATCGCAAGGAATTTCGCGAGGATGAAATCCTCTTTCCGCAAGCTTTGGCCGCTGTTGGATATGACGCCTATTATTTTGGCAAATGGCATTGCGGCACCGACAAGGGACCGCAGGATTATGGCATCAAGGGGTGGTCTTTGCCCGAATATGGCAATGTCTATCGCTCAAACACCTATAAAAATTACCTCAAAAGCCTTGGAGAAGAGCAGCCAAAATGCCGTATTGATCATCATTTGATGCGACCTCAGCTGGATGGGGCAGAGGTTTTGATGGACCCGGACGAACCGTGGGATTATATGGACGGGGCCGGTGTTTTGCTGGGAAATCCAGAGAGGCAGGAGCAGTTTTTTGTCACCAATCTGGCTTGTGAGCAATTACGCCATTTGGCAGATAGGCCTGATGCCAATGCGCCAGATAAAGAGCCATTTTTGCTGGTAACCAGCCTTTGGGGGCCGCATCACCCCTATTATCCTTCTGAACTTTATGCTGATCAGGTCAATCCTGATGAGATTGGCCCTTATCCAAGCTTTGCAGACGATTTAACGGATAAGCCCTTGCGCTATCGTGTGCATAGGGATTTGCGCTGTCTGCATCGGGCATCGAAGCGCTGGCAAGACTGGCCCACATGGCAAACGGTGCTGGCCCGCTGTTATGCGGCAGGCTTGCAGACCGACGCCGCTATTGGCCGAATTTATGAGTGTTTACAAGAAACAGGTCTAGCTGAGGAGACATTGTTCATTGTCACGGCAGATCATGGGGATGGCATTGCCAGCCATGGCGGGGGGTGGGATAAATATTCCACCTTTACCGAGGAAGTGGGTCGGGTGCCTTTGATCATGCATTGGCCGGGCGAGATTGCGGCGGGGACGAAAGTCTCGGACCCGGTGAATTTGCTTGATATGACCGCCACCATGCTGAGTGCGGGTGGGGTTGACCTTGAGGCTTTGCATCCCCTTTCACTGGATGGGGAAGACTTGCTGCCCTTCATTGGCGGAAAGGCCCGCCGGGATGCAATGATTTGCGATCATTTTGGCCATTCCGGCGATGTCAGTTATCAGAAGATTCTCTATATGGATGGCTGGAAATATGTGTCCGTTTGGGGCGATGAGGATGAGCTTTATGATCTTGAGGCCGATCCCTATGAGTTGAGCAATCGCATCACAGACCAAACCACATTTGCCCGTCAAAAGGCCATGCGCGATGTGATCATTGATCATCTGCAGAGCCGCAGGGCCGAGCGCGCCGCTTGGCATAAGCCTGAGTTTTTGGAGCGCGGGGTGGTGTTTTCCTCACCAGAATGGCCGCGGGAAGAAACCTTGCATCTTTTCAAGCTCAAAACCCAGCAAGGTTATGAGACATGACAAGATTGCGATATTGGGCCTGATCCAGACAGAACCAATCCTCCCCGCACTCGATAAAGCCTTGATTTCTATAGAAATCTATCGCCTTTTGATTTTGATCGTTAACCGTGAGGCAGACAGTCTCTGCCTTTTGGATTTTTGCCGCTCTCAGTGCATGGTGCAAGAGCTGTTTGCCAAGGCCCTGCCCCCAGTGATGACGGCGGATATAGAGGGTGTCAATTTCCCAGTCTCGCACCGCTTTTGAGATCCTGATATAGCCCTTCACAAAGGGATTCTCCTCTACCAGCCAGATGAAACTGTCTGGATCATCCAGTCTTTTTTGCATTGTCTCTGGCGAAAAATGGCTCAAAACATAGTCGGCCCAACTCAGCGGTACGCCGTCTTTGGCATAGCTGTCCAGCCATACCTCGATGGATAGAGCGGCAAGGATGGTGGCATCGTCTCTGCAGGCTGTTCTTAGCGCCATTCATTCTCTCCAGGCTTTGGTCAAACGTTGGCAGGCTTCTGTCAGGCTTGCCCGTCCCAGCGGGGCTGTCAGGCACAGGCGCAGCCCATCGCGCTGCATCCGCCCGGCACAAAAAGTACTGGCGGGGACCACTTCCACGCCATGGGCCCTTGCCTTGGCAGCCAATTGATCGCCGCTTGACATCGTATCTGTCACATTGATCCAGAGATGGGGCGCTGCCGGGGCTTTGCCAAGCGCGGGCACCTGCATGACATTGGCCAATTTTCTGCGCACCATGATTTGGCGGCCTCTGGCCTCTTGGCGTTGCCAATCCATATGCTCTTCTGCGGTGCCCGTCTCCACCCATTGGCAAGCCAGCGCCAGCATCAGCGGGGCTGTCATCCAACTTGTCGTATGGACCAGCTCATCTGCGCTTAGGCCAGACAGGCGCGCCTCGTCCAGCATGGAAATCACAAAGCCAAAACGCGGCCCCGGTGCCACCAATTTGGAAAAGCCACCGACCAGCAAAGCACGCCCGGCCAGATGCAGGCTCAAAGGCGGGTCCGTGGTGAAGGCACCATAGACATCCTCCTCAACCAATGTCAGATCCAGCTGCTCAATGCTGTTTGCAATGGCGCGGCGGCGCGATGGCCCCATGCTGGCCCCTGTGGGATTTTGCAAAATCGGACTGGCCACCAATATTCTGGCCCCGGAGGCTCTGGCCGCCCTATCAAGATCGTCCGGGATTAATCCTTCCTCATCCATCGCGACGGGAATGAGGCGCAAGCCCAATTGGCGGGCAGTCACTTTCATGCCCGGAAAGGTAAATTCTTCCACCAAAATTGCCATATCAGGCTTGGTAATCATTTGCAGAGCTGCATAGAGGGCGGCTTGCGCTCCTGCGCAAGGGAAAATATCGCTGGTTCGAGGGTGAAAACCGCGCGGCTGATAAAAATGCGCAATAGCCTGCCGACAGCGCTGTAACAAAGAGGGGCTGTGATACTCCATCAATTGGGCGAGATTTTCCGATTGCATCAATGTTTGCAATGCTTCGCGAACATCCTTGTCCTGCAAGGCGCGCGCCGGGATATTGGTGGACAGATCAATCACATCCCCAGCTCCTTCATCGGATCGAGCGGAACCGGGGGCATAAAGCTGGGCTTCGACCGCACTGGCCAGAATGAAGGTGCCCCGTCCCACTTCGCCTGCAATCAAATGTTTGCGCGTAGCCTCGCGATAGGCATCTGTCACCGTCGAAAGATTGAGACCCAAACTCCATGCCAAATCGCGCTGGGTTGGCATTTTGTCACCGGGGCGCAAGAGGCCTTGCTGGATATCCTGCTCCATTGCCTGCACAATGGCGCGATATTTGGGGCCTTTGAAACACGATAAATCAGGACACCATTTTGTCTTGTTGTTGGTCATTTTATGTCCGCTCGCCTGTTTGGTTTGCCATTCTATGCTCGGCTTGTGCGCTCACCTACCCATTGCATGGGAGACAATTGATTTTATTTCCCATACAATCATTGTATTGAACCATACAATTATCTTTGTCATGCTGCAAGAATATTCCCTATTACCAGACAAAGAGGTCCGCCATGTTGTCCCGTCGTGATTTTGAAAAAGCCGAAGATCTGGTTTATCGCTCCATGTCTGCCACCGCTTGTTACAATTGGCCGCTTTTGAGCACTGCTACGGGGGTGGATGTGTGGATGAAGCATGAAAATCACACGCCGACCGGGGCTTTCAAGGTGCGCGGCGGCTTGGTCTATGCAGCCCGTCACAAGGAGCGGTTCCCGGAAAATCCCAATCTGATTTCGGCAACAAGGGGCAATCATGGGCAGAGCCTTGCTTTCGCCGCCAATGTGCAGGATCTGAAAGCCACCATCGTGGTGCCCCATGGCAATTCGCCTGAAAAGAATGCGGCCATGAAAGCTTTTGGGGCGGATTTGATTGAATCGGGCGATGATTTTGATCTGGCCGTTGGCGTTGCCAAGCAGATGGCAGAAGAAAAGAGCATGCATATGGTGCCCTCTTTTCATGAAGATCTGGTAGCCGGTGTTGGGACTTACGCTTATGAAATGATGCAAGCCCATCGAGATTTTGACAGCATTTATGTGCCGATCGGCAAGGGATCCGGCATTTGTGGCATGATTACCGCTCGCGATGCGCTGGGCCTTAAAACCAAAATTATCGGCGTGGTTTCGGATCGCTCAGATGGTTATGCCAAAAGCTTTGAGACAGGCACATTGTGCGAAGCGGACCGCTCAGATACCTTTGCCGATGGCATGGCGGTGCGCTGTCCTGACCCCGATGCACTGGATCTTGTTCTAAAAGGTGCCGAGCGGGTTATCCGCGTTGATGATGATCTGATTGCCAAGGCTGTGCGTCTGATTTATCAAGCAACGCATAATCTTGCCGAAGGCTCCGGCGCGGCCTCTCTGGCCGGTCTCTTGAGTGAGCAAGACGCAATGCAGGGCAAAAAAGTCGGCACCGTTTTGAGCGGCCAGAATATTGATGCCGCATGGATTGCGCAAATCCTGTCCGGTCAAACTCCTGTGGTGGAGTAAGAATGCGCATTCTTATCCGAAAAGTCTGCAACTTTTCGCCGAATGCGCTCTTTTACCAAGCGAATTCTTATCCGAAAAGTCTGCAACTTTTCGCCGAATGCGCTCTTTTGCCAAGCGAATTCTTATCCGAAAAGTCTGCAACTTTTCGGGAATGCGCTCTAAATACAACGCCCTCCGTCCACTTCCAAAGCGACGCCAGTGATGAAATTGGCTTCGTCACTCGCCAGATAGAGCGCAGCATTGGCCATGTCTTGCGGGCTGGATAGTCGCCCAATGGGGATGGAGCTTTCAAACTGAGCACGCTTTTGCGGCGTATCCTCGCCCATAAAGAGATGCAACATGCCGGTTGGGCCAGCAACCGGGCATAAGGCATTGACGCGGATTTGTTTGGGGGCCAGTTCCACCGCCATGGATTTGGTCATTGAAATGGCCGCCCCCTTGGAGCTGTTATACCACACCAGACCGGGGCGCGGGCGCAAGCCTGCCGTTGAGGCGGTGTTGATGATCACACCACCGCCCTGCTCTTCCATGAAGGGGACAACCCTTCTGGCAGCCAGAAAAATGGCTTTGACATTGACAGCAAAGATCCGGTCAAATGTATCTTCATCCACCTCCAGCATGGGCTGATTTCGGTGGGTGAAGCCTGCATTATTGATAAGAATATCAAGACCGCCCAAGGAAAGCGCCCCTTCTACCATTTTATCGACATCAGCTGATTTTGTCACATCGACCCCGACAGCAAGACCGCCAATTTCGCTGGCGACCTTTTCTGCACCCTCAAGATTGAGATCAGCCACCACCACTTTTGCGCCTTCTTTGGCAAAGCGACGTGCCATGCCCTCACCAAAACCAGAGGCAGCCCCTGTGATGATGGCCACTTTTCCGGCAAGACGTCCTTTGGTCTCTGTGGTTGGCTGATCGCTCATATCACTCTCTTTTCCCTGTCTTTTCTTCCCGCATTCTCGTCTGACAAGACCGGCACGAAAAGTCTGCAACTTTTCGCCGAATGCGCTCTTTTGCCAAGCGAATTCTTATCCGAAAAGTCTGCAACTTTTCGCCGAATGCGCTCTTTTGCCAAGCGAATTCTTATCCGAAAAGTCTGCAACTTTTCGGGAATGCGCTCTTTTGCCAAGCGAATTCTTATCCGAAAAGTCTGCAACTTTTCGGGAATGCGCTCTAACCATGATTCATAACAATGGTCTTGGTGGCAGAAAATTCGTAAAGGCCTTCAAAGCCCTTTTCCCGGCCATGGCCAGATTTTTTAAAGCCACCGAAGGGCAATTCTATGCCACCGCCTGCGCCATAGCCGTTAATATAGACCTGCCCTGCCCGAATGGCCCGCGCCAGACGCATGGACCGGGCGGCGTCTCTGGTCCAGATGCCTGCGACCAGGCCATAGGGCGTGCCATTGGCCAATGCAATGGCTTCTTCTTCATCCTTGAACGGCAGCATAGAGAGGACAGGGCCAAAGACTTCTTCTTGTGCCAGCGCACTATCTGCGGGCACAGGTCCAAAGAGTGTCGGCGTTGCATAATAGCCCCCTTGCGGGGCATCGTCGGCAATGGTGCCTGCCGCCAGAACGGGGATGTTGGCATCATCTGCCAGATCCAGAAAGCCCGCCACCCGTTCGGCCTGATGGCCTGTCACCAATGGACCCAAATCCGCATTGGCATCGTGACGATTGGCCACCAGCTTTTCGAAATGGCCACGCAATGTCTCCAGCACCTGATCCCATTGACTCACATGCACCAGAAGGCGCGAGCCAGCAGAACAGGTTTGTCCGGCATTTTGGATGATGGCATTGGTGATCACAGGCATGGCGGCATCCAGATCTGCATCCTCAAAGAGGATTTGTGGGCTTTTGCCCCCAAGTTCCAATGTGCAACCAATATGATTGCCCGCTGCTGCCCTTTGCACCAATGTGCCGACTTCTGGCGAACCGGTAAAGGTGATGAAATCCAACCCCGGATGGCAGGAAAGCAAGGCGCCTGCCTCTTCTCCTGTTCCGGTGATCACATTCAGGACACCGGCTGGAATGCCCGCTTCCAGCGCCAACTCTGCCAATCGCAAGATGGACAGGCAAGCATCTTCTGCCGGTTTGATGACCAGACAATTGCCCATGGCAAGGGCCGCTCCTGCCACTCTGCCCATAATCTGGGCCGGGTAATTCCATGGAATGATGGAGCCAACAACGCCATGGGGCTCATGCAATGTCATGGCTGTAAAGCCATTGGGCAAGGGAATGGTTTGTCCATGCACCTTGTCCGCCGCGCCGCCATAATATTCAAAATAGCGGGCTGTTGCGGTAATATCCGCTTCTGCTTGTCGCAAGGGTTTGCCCGTATCGCGGCTTTCCAGCGCGGCCAATTCCTCGAAATGCTCCAGTATTAGAGAGGATAGGCGCGAAAGATGTCGTCCCCGCTCTGCTGCTGGCATCTGAGGCCATGATCCCTGCTCGAAGGCGGTGCGGGCCGCACTGACCGCTGCATTGACATCTTCAAGACCGGAACGGGCAATGGTGCAAAAGGGTGTGCCGCTTGAGGGTTCAATCATATCAAGGCTGTGGCCAGACAAGGCCGCTTCAAATTTGCCATCAATGATATTGGTCCAGCTGCGATCCTGCGCAATGATGCGCGCGCGATTGGCAAGATTGTCGGAAAGATAATCCAAGTCCGAGAGATCAACCATGATGAAGGGAGCCTTTCAGTTGGAATGTGCGGGCAGACTGTGTCGTGGAAATGAGTGTGATCCTGTTGTCTTCAAAGGGCAAGAGCTTGCTTTTCTGCCTGTGGGTTGTTTCTTCTCTGACTATGGTTGCTTGGTTTTTTCAGAAGAATAATTCCGGCTCGCTTAGCATTAAATGCTGGATCAGGATGATGGTTTTCATATCGCGCAAGTGACCTTGCAAGACCGCCTCGCCCAATTCATCCAGCGCGATTTCTTCCACTGCAATATCCTCGCCTTCTTCTTGCAAGCCGCCTCCGTCATGGATTTTGTCGGTCAGGCTGTAACTGGCAAGAAAATGATAAATGGTTTCCGTTAGCGAGCCGGGAGAGGAATAGGCATGAGCAATGAGAGACAGATCCGATAGTTTATAACCCAGCTCTTCCTCGCCTTCGCGGATTGCCGCTTGTTGCGGGGTTTCCCCGTCATCTATCAGGCCGGCGGCCGCTTCCAGCAATAGTGGGTCGCTTTCGCACGCCACGACCAGAGGCACGCGCAATTGGCGGGCCAGCAAGGCAACGCCCCTTTGTCGATCCACTGGCAGAATGCACGCCACCTGCCCATGATCATGCACTTCGCGGGATATATGATCGCGCATACCGTCACGGCGGGTATGGCTGACTTCGACTTCGCTCACCCGGATCCAACTATTAAAACAGGAGGTGATACGTTCTATTTTGGCTTTTGCCCGATGGGTTGAGGGCAAAAACCGGTCTTTGCCGGCATGGGCCATGTGAGTCTCCCGTTCTGGCTCAGAACTTTTAAATCAGGCTCTTAACAAGGCCATGGTCTCAAACGCATTGGCGGCTGGCCGCCCCAATATGTCCGCCATTTGTTTGATCGGGGCCAATTGAGCGGCGCTGTTTTGTGATAGCTCCCCATTCTCGTCATGCAAATTATGGGCAAGGCCAATCTGGCAATGGCCACCCAGTGCCAGTGCAGTGGCAGCTGTTGGTAATTGAGCATTGGCTGGTGCGGCCACTGACCAATGAATAGAGGAGAGCAATTTTAATTGATCCAGTTTGGCCAGAAATGGTCTCAAGGCATGGGCTGTCGGTTCAAGGCTTTTGGTGGATATGGTCAAATCCACCAAAAGCATAGGTTTTTCAAGAGATATCAAGCCATATTGACGATAGGCATAGAACCAGTCCAAATCTGCGCAATGGGTGAAAGAGAATTGGACTGCGATATTCTCTGTCTTGCAATCATCCAGAAAATCTCGTGCTTGCAACTCCCGGTCCTTGTCTGCGCCTTGCGGAAACAAATCCCGAAATGCAATGGAGACGGCTTTGGGTTGGGCTGCCTCTATGGCCCCTCGCTGAACTTTAAGGCCTTTTGCGCCTTGATCGCCTGATGGGAGATACAAATCCAGCTGGATCGGCAAATTGGAGTTACAGGTCTGCTCAATATGGCCGAAAACCTCTTTGACACGATCTGGTTGCAGGGTTGGCTTTGCGTCCTCATCGCGGATGATCAGGTGATAGAGGCTGGCGCCTGCCGCCTGACATTGCCGGGCACAGGCGGCGCTTTCCTGAAAGGACAGAGGAATAGCCGGGTGATGCACTTTTGTGCTGTTGGGATTCGATGCTGAAATCGCCAAAAGTGCTGGTCTGGGTATACCTAGAATCATTTTTATCTCAATTAACGCAAAACAAAATGGTATGGATTAGGCTCAGGACTCATTAATTTGGCCTATTCTATTTGTCTTGAAGACAAACTCGAAGGGCGAGGTATTTTTGCGCAATGATTATGTCGTAAAATCTTGCAAATGAACCACATTGTCGCGATCTTCCTCCTTGCCATTGCGCAAAACTGCTCTCGCATAATGTGCCAAATTAATGGGTCCTGAGCCTAGACTAACCAGACAGAGACTTTGTGCAATCCTCAAATGTCATTGTCACAGGCATTGTTTGTCCTTCTCTGGGGCAGATCGCTGCTTTATAAAGTCAATTGTGGATCATAAAGACACTGTCAGATACCCTTGTGGGTGTCCAAAGGGCCAACAGATAGGCAAAGTGATGAAACTGGACGATTTGCGTCAAAAATTGTGGGACAGTTATGCGCAGATGTCCCCACAGATGAAAATTGCCGCATCCTATGTTCTGGAACATCCCGGGGATGTTGCCTTTCAATCTGTGCGCCAATTGGCAAAGGCCGCTGACGTTCATCCCTCGACCATTGTGCGGCTGGCGCAAACTGCCGGTTTCGCGACTTTTGAGCCTTTTCGAAAAGTCTTTCAAAAAGCGGTTCAAAGTCAGGAGCAACGCCCAGAAGACCGGGCCGCCGCGCTGTTGCAGGAAGATGCCCGCTGGGGCGAGGAAAGCCGGATTTTTCTGGAAATCGGACAGGCCACCCTCTCCAATCTGAAAAGCCTTTTTCAGCCTGATACGCACAAGATTGTCCAGAAAATTGCCAAGACAATCCTCTGTGCCAATCGGGTTTATGTTGCGGGCTATCGCTCTTCTTTTGCCTTTGCCCATTATCTGGCCTATGCCGGAAAAATTGCTGTTCCGTCCATGCAATTGCTGGAAAGCCCGGATGGATCGCATTTTGACATTCTGGGGCAGGCTGACAGTCGGGATCTGATCATTCTCTTCACCTTTGCGCCCTATGCATCAGAAGGCGAGCGCTTGCTGGCTGTTGCCAAAAAACGCGGCTGCAAGGTCATTGTGATTACCGATGTCATGGCCTCGCCTGCTGTTCCCCATGCCGATATGGGCTTGTTTGTGCCCATGGCTGGCCCGCAATTGCTGCCCTCTCTTGTGCCTGCTGCCTCTGTGTGTGAATTGATCCTTGCCGAAGCCACACGCCAAGGGGGCCAGCGCGTTGTCGACAATCTCAAACGCTTTCGGGAGCAGGTTCATGCAGTGGAAGGCTATCTTGCCCCACTTGAGCCTGAGGATTTTGATTAGGGCTTATACCAACGGCATAAGTGCCCGATTTAAAAGTCTCTGTCTGAGACTTTTAAATCGGGCACTGAGGCTTGTTCATACTTTTTTTACCCTATCCTTAAAAGAAAAAATTTAGCCTTCAGCGCTTGTCATTCTTAACGCTCCCTTGGTGGCTTGCTTTTAGACTTTACTGACATAGCATCATTTTCAGTAAAGATGAGTTTCATGGGCCTGCTTTCTCCTCTTGCCACCGCGTTTGCCAATCCTGCGCCTCCCTCCTCGCAGGATAGATTATGCCAGCTTTTTGGGGTGGATCGCGTTCAATTGGCACAAGATTGGTCTCAGGCGCTACAAGCCTGTTTGCTGCTTCGCGATATCGGGCAAGGCGATGACGTCATCCTCTCTGCACTTGCCCC
Source organism: Cohaesibacter sp. (assembly GCA_025800145.1). Classification (GTDB taxonomy): domain Bacteria; phylum Pseudomonadota; class Alphaproteobacteria; order Rhizobiales; family Cohaesibacteraceae; genus Cohaesibacter. The sequence continues at coordinate 21,616 of JAOXSH010000115.1, read as the reverse complement.
GCCCTCTCTTGCTCACGCCATTGGCATGACAGGGGCGCGCCCTGTTTTTGTTGATGTGGATTCGGACAGTCTTCTTGCCAGTCAGTCTGCCATTGAACGGACATTGAGCTGCCAGACAAAGGCGGTGGTGGTGAGCCATCTTTATGGCCAGATTTATCCAAGCGCGACCTTATATCAAAGCCTTTCCCAACATGGCATTCTCTTGATTGAAGATGGCTCTGATGCCTTTTTAAGCCTTGCGGCTTCGCCCTCTTTGGGGCGGGGCAACAAGAGCGCCGCTCAAACATGTGATTTTCTGATTGCCTGTCCGCCTTTCTCACGCGAGCGGGAGGCAAAATGGCCCTCCTTCATTTTGTCAAACAATCATCAGGATATGGATCGTCTTGCCCATTGGTCTGTTGAAGATGGGGATGCGCAATGGCTCGATATTGATGCAGGATCTGGTCGTTTCTTTGGTCTGTTGAGCCATTTGGGAGAGGCACGCGAGCAACAATTCAACGCTTTTCTTGATGAGCTTAAATCAGAGCAAAAACGGTTAGCACAACAGCTCAATCGCTATCACCATGCTTTTGCGCGCGCGCCCATTCGTTTGCTCAAACCCGTCACGGGCAAATATCCGCATCAGACCGCCATGCCCATTCATGTACCAGCTGCTCTCCGCGATGACTGTTTTGAGCGTTTGTGCAAAGCCGGGTTTCGGGTTTTTCATACCTATCGCAGTCTGTCAGATTTGTCTTATTTCAAAATGCATTTTGATTCTTCTGCCTGCCCGAATGCAAGCCGATGGGCGCGTGGGGCTTTGAGTTTACCCACAGGGGCCTTGATGGGAATGCGTGAACAGGCCCTGCTTATTGATTATCTGGAAGCGGAGATTTTTCCCCATATTTCCACCCGATTATCTTGATAATCAGATTCACGTTTATCAGGATGAATTTTGTAATACATCAATAACATCAAGATTTTAAATTGCGATAAAATGTATGTATCTTGTATGAATATTATTGTTCATACTTTTTTTGTAACCATCAATTCTAATAATTTTGAGAAATTTTCAATATTTTACTATCCCTCTATTTCATTTTTTTAGTTAACAATTTTGACTTATCTATCTATTTTCCAGTAAAGTTGAAAGGTGAATATTGCGCCTTATGCAATCTGAAATTATAGTAAATTTATATATTACACTTTTAAATTGCAAGGAGAGCTTGTTTTATGGGCCGTCCAAAAAAATTTGATCAAGAAACAGTTTTGTCTTCCGCTGAAAATTGCTTTTGGAGCCATGGTATTCATCGCACCTCTATCAGTGCTTTGGTGGAGAGTATGAATATCCAAAGGTCCAGCTTTTATAACAGCTTTTCTTCTCGCGAATATATTCTGGGCCTTATACTTGAGCGTTACTGGGCCCGCTCGCCTTTGGGTACACTGGAACAAAGCGTTTCCTCGGCGCAGGGGCTTGATTATCTGGCCCGGTTTTTTGCCCAATATTGCTATTTTCTTGCCCTGAGCGCCAAGGGAAGGGGATGCCTGTTTTTTAATGGCATGAGTGAATTGGCCCCACAGGATGGTCAGATTTACGAACTTTTCCATGATCGCTATCTCAATCTTATCGAGGGGCTGGATCATCATTGGCAGGCTTTGCTGGAAAGCAATAATAGCAGAATCAGCGATAAGGAAGATGCGATCCAACATATGATTGTTACGCTCTATGGCATCAATCATTATGCCAAATCCAATCAGAATCCGCGCCGTTTGATACAATTGGTTGCCATGTCGCTTTATTCTCTCAGCCCGGACTTGTCCCGTGTCATTGAAACTATGGGTCAGGATTTGCAGGATAGCACGTCGGATCTGATCTGGCGTGATGAAGGCGATGATGGGCAAGCCATTGCATGATCTATCCATCTTGTCTCTTTCCATTTACAGAAAATTCATGCCACAGAAACCACGATCGACAGAAACCCAAGATAGAGAAAAAGCATGTGATGCTTCTTGGATCGGCCTTGCATTCCAAGCCTGATTTTCGCATTCTGTTCTCATGATTTGATCTATACAGACTGGCATCAATGGAAATGCATCCCTATGGGGCAAGGCGCTATGGGCAAAGTCACCATGGCCCAGCGCCCATCGGCCATTTTCTTTATCCTGCTCTTCAGATGGGTCATTCTTTCGCGTCATTGGGATGCTTGCATCATCCAATGAGCAGATTGCATAACAGGAATGAGATCGGTCAGATATGTCTCTTTGCGCTGACATGATCTAGCATGACAAGGATAATCCATGGATTGGTCTGGCCAACAAGATCATGCCCTTCAGGCTGTTTCTGACTGGATTAAAGAGGGCGGCCCCCGGATTTTTCGTCTCTTTGGCTATGCAGGCACCGGCAAAACCACATTGGCTCGCCATTTGGCCGAGCATGTGGATGGAGAGGTTCTGTTTGGGGCTTTTACCGGCAAGGCGGCCCAGGTTTTACGCCAGAAGGGCTGTTATGGGGCCAGCACCATTCATGCGATGATTTATCGCCCCGATGACAAGGAAAATCAGGAGGAAGATGTTCCTGCTTTTGTCATCAACCGGGACAGTCCGGCCCATGATGCAGATCTGATTGTCATTGATGAATGCTCAATGGTGGATGAGATCCTTGGCTCAGACCTGTTGTCTTTTGGCAAGCCGGTGCTTGTTTTGGGGGATCCGGCCCAGCTGCCGCCGGTTTCCGGGGGTGGCTTCTTCACCGAAGCGGAACCGGATGTGATGCTGACCGAAATTCATCGTCAGGCAGAAGACAATCCCATTATCCGGCTGGCGCAGGATGTGCGCGAGGGAAAAGATATCGGCTTTGGGGATTACGGGGCGGTTCAGGTGATTTCCAAACGGCAATTGGACACCGATGATGTACTGGCGGCGGATCAGGTTCTAGTGGGGCGCAACAAGACACGGCACAATTACAACAAGCGCTTGCGAGAATTGCGCGCCTTTGAGGGCAATTATCCGCTGGTGGGGGACAAGCTGGTTTGCCTTCGCAACAATCACCAAAAAGGGCTTTTGAATGGCGGGATCTGGATTGTTGACAAAATCACCTCGCGCACGGGCAAAGACATCAAGATGCGGGTCTCGCCCGAAAGCGGCCATGAATTATCTGGCCGGGTGGCGTTGAAGCTGCCCAAAGCCCTGTTTGAAGAGCATGAAGGCGAATTGCCATGGTCTGTTCGCAAACGGGGTGACAGCTTTGATTATGGCTATGCGCTCACAGTTCATAAAGCCCAAGGCTCACAATGGGATAAAGTCATGCTGTTTGATGAAAGCTGGGCCTTTCGTGAACATCGTCAGAGATGGCTCTATACCGGGGTGACCCGTGCCGCCGAAGAATTGACCATCGTGCGTTAACAGATAAATATTTTCCATTTACCGAGAAATTTTATTCCAAACTTGTGTTTTTGCCTTTCCCATCCTGCCTTGTGCTGATATGGGAGGGCCGTTCGGATGATCTGGACAACCGGTCGCAGCCTACCCGGTTTGCTAAAACAAGGAACCCTGATATGAAAGTTCTTGTCGTCTGCTCTGGCGGACTGGACTCCGTTTCGCTTGCACATATGGTTGCTGTGGAACAGGAGCTTGTTGGTCTGATTTCCTTTGATTATGGCCAGCGTCATAAATGCGAGCTGGAATATGCCGAACAATGCGCCAAACGGCTGAATGTGCCGTTTGATCTGATTGATATGAGCGGCATTGGCAAACATCTGTCCGGCTCTGCCCTTACCGATGATATTGATGTGCCCGATGGCCATTATGAAGAAGACAGCATGAAGGCCACGGTTGTGCCCAACCGCAATGCTATCATGTTGTCCATTGCTTTTGGCATTGCAGCGGCCAAAGGGGCTGATGCTGTGGCCACGGCTGTGCATGGGGGCGATCATTTTATTTACCCCGATTGCCGCCCGGACTTTGTTGAGGCCTTTGAAACCATGCAGAAAAAAGCGCTGGATGGCTATGCCGATATCGCGCTTTATACGCCCTTTGTGCATGAGCCTAAATCCGCTATTGTGGCGGCGGGCGCGCGCCATCACACCCCTTTTGCGCTGACATGGTCCTGTTACAAGGGGGGCGAGGCCCATTGTGGGCGCTGCGGCACCTGTGTTGAACGGCGGGAGGCTTTTGCCATTGCCGGGATTGAGGATCCAACCCTGTATCTGGACGCAGATTTCTGGTGCTTAGCTGTTGGCCACGGCTCAGACAAGGGGGCGTCTGTCTGATGTTTCGCATTACAAAAGAATTTCATTTTTCTGCCAGCCATCAATTGTCCGGCTTGCCCGAAGATCATCCTTGCGCGCGCTTGCATGGACATAATTATATTGCAGAGATTGAGCTTTGCGCGGCAGAGCTGGACCCTCATGGCTTTGTTCTGGATTATCGCGCCCTCTCGCCTTTGAAAGCCTATATTGATGATCATCTGGATCATCGTCATCTCAATGATGTTCTGGGTCATGATGGAGTGACATCGGAAATATTGGCCAAGCATCTCTATGACTGGGCAAAGGCACGTTGGCCGCAGGTCAGCGCCATACGGGTGAGCGAAACCCCGAAAACATGGGCGGAATATCGCCCATCCGATCAAGGAGCGGCCTGATATGAGCGCTATTCGCATTTCGGAGATTTTTGGCCCGACCATTCAGGGAGAAGGGGCGCTGATCGGTGAGCCAACGGTGTTTGTGCGCAGTGGTGGCTGTGATTATCGCTGTGTGTGGTGTGACAGTTTGCATGCGGTGGATTCTGACTATCGCGGCGACTGGTTGCCAATGCAGGCCCAAGATATTTTTGAGCGCATTGAGGCTTTGTCCAAAGGGGTGCCTTTGACCGTCTCTCTGTCTGGTGGCAATCCTGCCATTCAGGATTTTGGCCCGCTCATTGCACTTGGCAAGGCAAAAGGCTATCGGTTTGCCTTGGAGACCCAAGGCTCTCTTGCCAAAGACTGGTTCAAGCATCTTGATCAGCTGATTCTTAGCCCCAAACCACCATCTGCCCAGCAAAAGATTGACTGGCGGCAGTTCAATGCCTGTCTTGATGCGGCCAAAGAAGCGCGCACGGCTTTGAAAATCGTTATTTTTGATGATGAAGATTATCGCTGGGCCAAAGAGGTTGCGGATCGCTATCCTTCTTTGCAGCTTTATTTGCAACCGGGCAATCATACGCCGCCCCCTGCCCATGCGCCCGATGCCAGCATTGATATGCAAGGCATTATGGATCGCATGGAATGGCTGGTTGACAAGACCCTTGGCGATGGCTGGTTTGCCCCGCGCATCCTGCCGCAATTGCATGTTTTGCTTTGGGGCAACAAGCGCGGCGTTTAAGGTGCGACCCTTTTCTATTTTAAAGGAACAGACATATGTCCAATCAGGATATTTATCAAAATCTGACCCAATTGGGTGGCAACACCCCCTTGCCCAACAGCCCCCAAGAGGCTGTTTTGGAAAAAGTGCCCAATCCGCAGGCTGATGTTGATTATGCTGTGCGCTTCACCGCGCCGGAATTTACCTCGCTGTGTCCTTTGACCAGCCAGCCTGATTTTGCGCATTTGGTGATTGATTATATTCCCGGCCAATGGCTGGTTGAGAGTAAGTCCCTTAAGCTCTTTTTGGGCTCTTTTCGCAATCATGGCGCGTTCCATGAGGAGTGCACCGTCTCTATCGGGCGACGTCTGGAAGACTTGCTGGAGCCAAAATGGCTGCGTATCGGTGGCTATTGGTATCCAAGAGGCGGGATTCCGATTGATGTTTTCTATCAAACGGGTGATGCACCAAAGCATGTGTGGATTGCACCGCAGGATGTGCCAACCTATCGCGGGCGCGGCTAAGTGCCCGATTTAGGCCGCATATCGAGTCTTATCAGGCACCAAAGGCGGTCGGGACGCTCATTCCGGCTGCGGCCAGATCTGCCATACCGCCATCGCCTGAGCGGCGATTGACCGATTCTCGCGGTGCGGGGCCATAATAGGTGTCGGTGCGCACAAAGGGCCGGTCCATGGAGACAGCGGCCAGAATACGCAGATACATATCCTTGGCGGAAAAGGGTTTGCGCAAAAATTCATGCACGCCCAATTGCTTGGCTTCGACAATGCGGTGTTTTTCGGCAAAAGAAGAAATCATGATGATGGGCACCGTGCCCATAGCATGATTGGGATTGCGCACAAGACGGACCAATTCCGGGCCATCCAGAATTGGCAAAACCCAATCGATGATCACCAGATCCGGGGAAAGCTGTTCGAGCTTTTCCAATCCGATGCCCCCATCTTCCGCCTCAAAAATCTCTCGCACTCCCAATCCTTGCAAAATGGTGCGAATGATTGTGCGCATATAGGGGCTATCTTCAATCACCAGCACCCTCAAAGCTGACAGGACTGTGACTGACATTGCGTTTCTTCCTTTTCACCCTCACAGAACATGGTATGGCACCGGTTAGGACACAAGCGCTTGACCCAATTTCTGCTTTTTTTGGTCATTCTTCATGGCTTTATCCATGACTTTGCAACCACTCTAGACAGAAAAGCCTTTATGAACCTTTACGATTTTTCTATTTGGTGAGTTGTAGCTCATTAACCTTTGCGCTACAAATCCGGCAACCCGGATCTGTTTTTTGTTCAAGAGCCTGATTTATGCCGCTGGTATTAAAAGTCTCTGTCTGAGATTTTTAAATCAGATACTAAGCGCGGTTATCAGTCAATGCACTCTTTCCTTCGCTTGTTATCTTCTATATCATGGGTCGGACGCCTCATGTGATTGCACTTCGCATCAAATTGTCCTGTCATTACAAATTTGTAAGGCTGGGCGGAATTGACAAAGCTCAATGCGAAGGACCAAAGTGCAGGGCAAAGTGGCCATAGAAAAGCGGGACCGGACCTTGACCCCAGCTCCCATATTTCGCCTTAGCATTCAGGATATGCCTGTATCCTGACTGGACCTTTAGAAATAGCGGATGCCGAAAATGAAGTATCATGAGCTCTTTGAAAATGCTCTTGCGTCTTTGAAAACCGAAAAGCGCTATCGTATTTTTGCCGATCTGGAACGACAGGCTGGCAAATTTCCTCGTGCGATCTGGCGCGCCGACAATGGTCTGGAGCGCGAAATTCTGGTTTGGTGCTCCAATGATTATCTTGGTATGGGTCAACATCCCGATGTGATCAAGGCGATGACCGACACAGCCCAGAAAATGGGCGCAGGCGCCGGTGGCACACGCAATATTTCCGGCACCAACCGCCCCTTGGTGGAACTGGAAGCCGAGTTAGCCGATCTTCACAATAAGGAAGCGGCTCTTGCCTTCACATCCGGCTTTGTCTCCAATGAAGCTGCGATTTCCACCATTGCCAAATTGCTGCCCAATTGCCTGATTCTGTCTGATGCGCTGAATCATGCCTCGATGATTGCAGGCATCAAAAATTCCGGTATGCAAAAACAGATCTGGCGTCACAATGATCTGGAGCATCTGGAAGAATTGCTGAAAGCGGCAGGCAATGACCGTGCAAAGCTTATTGTCTTTGAATCTGTTTACAGCATGGATGGCGATATTGCACCGATTGAGCAAATTGCCGATCTGGCCGACAAATATAATGCTATGACCTATATTGACGAGGTCCATGCTGTTGGCATGTATGGCGAGCGTGGGGCTGGCATTTGCGAGCGTGAAGGCCTGATGGATCGCATTGATGTGATTGAAGGTACCCTTGCCAAAGCCTATGGCACATTGGGTGGATATATCACCGGCAAATCCTGTATCATTGATGCGGTGCGCTCTTATGCGCCGGGCTTTATCTTTACCACTGCCATGCCACCGGCCATTGCAGCGGCGGCTCGTACCTCTGTTCGCCATCTGAAGAATAGTCAGGTTGAGCGGGATGGTCAGCAGCGTCAAGCGGCCAGCACCAAGCAAAAATTCTCAGAAGCCGGTTTGCCCGTGATGCCATCTGAGACGCATATTGTGCCGCTTTTTGTCGGCGATCCTGATCTTTGCAAAAAAGCCAGCGATATGTTGCTCGAAGACTATGGCATCTATATTCAACCGATCAATTATCCAACGGTTCCCCGTGGCACAGAGCGTTTGCGCATCACACCAACGCCGTTCCATGAAGATGCTCTGATTGATGATCTGGTTGCCTCCCTTACCGCTGTGTGGGAGAGACTGGGCCTTTCTTTCATTGCCCCGGGTAGCGTCTATGACATCAATAAACAGCCGGAACAGCAGGTTTTCGAAGCCGCGGGTGGTTAGTCTCTCCTTGTGCATCATTTTGTGGGCGCATTTGTCATGTGAAATGACGGATGCGCCCATTTTGTTTTGGCGTGTCTTGTGATGATTATACCAACGGCATGAAGAGATGGTGTGATGTTAAAATATCTTACTACCGCAGGGTGGCTCTTGACTCTGTTGGGTCCGTGTTACGCATTTGACTATAGCCCTGTTTCCTTTACCGGCACCGAGACACAAATTATTGCCCGTGGAACCATTGATAGTGGGACAATGGAGCGCTTTTTAGAGATTTCCCACCGCTATCCCAAAGCCAAAACACTTGTCTTGCAACAGATTGAAGGCTCCATTGACGATGAGGCCAATCTATCCTTTAGCCGTTATATCCATGATGAAGGTTTTGCGACGCTTGTTCCCGGCGATGGTCTGGTAGCCTCTGGTGGGACAGATCTGTTTTTGGCAGGGCGCGAACGTCTTTTGGAGTCTGGCGCCTGTGTCGGCGTGCATAGCTGGGGATGGGATGATGATCAGGGCAAGGATTTTCCAAAAGATGCGCCAGAGCATCAAGACTATCTTGATTATTACAAGCATATTGGCATCCCTGCGGATTTTTACTGGTATACATTGGACATCGCCTCAGCAGACGATATGCACTGGATGAGCGCGCAGGAGGTTATGCGCTATGGCATGGCCAGCCATACGCCTTCCGATCTTGGCACGGCCCAAGCCTGTAATATGCGCTGATTTTCTCTTTTTTTCTTTGTCAGTGCATGGTCTAAAGACAAAGATCACAGAACAAGTATTATGGGGAGTGATGATGAGCATTACCAAGGCTGGAGAGCGTTTTCTCGGAGACTGGATTTTGGAAGTGGAGCATTGCCATTATGAGCAAGGCTCTGCGCCGCGCTCTGGCAGCTATCGCATTGAACGGGATGGAGAGGAGCTGGTTTTCTATATGAAATGGGTTGATGTGGAAGGGGAGATTTTCAATATCAGCTTTCGTGGCATTGCTGATGGAGAACCACGCCCTTATAAGGGCGGCGATCTGGCCGATCATCTCAGCCTTGATGCTCCCTCCCCGACCAAGCTCAATAGCTCTGCCTATTTAAAAGGCGTTGAATTGATGATTGCGACCCGTACCTTGATTGATGGCGGGCAGCATATGGTGCTAACGCAAACCATCATTCTGCCAGATGGCTCCAAGCCAACCAACAGCACACGCTATCGGCGAAAATTATAAGAGGAAAAATTCATAGAATGTCAGAGAGGCACAAAAACGCCTCTCTTTAAATTTAATCAGACCTTGTTTAGGGTTTCCTGAAAAGATCTAAAACTATGAAAATTCTATCAAATCTGATCTGATCTTGATATATTATGCATGGAATTTCCGGCCCATTGGCCCAAAACCCTTGCACTTGGTGTCGCCACATGCACCGCAAGATCCCCAATCATCAACTTTCCTTTGAAGAGTTTCACCTGCCTTTTGGCGGCCGGCTTGGCGGCAACAATCGCTGGGTTCTTTTATCTGATATGACCTCTGGGATCTTGTAGACAGCGTCTATGAGGTAAACTTCCCCCCAGCCGGCTTTGGAGCTCTAGCCCAATCTGCCCGCTTGGCATTTGGGGCTCTGATCATCAAGGAGCGCCTTGGTGTTATACCAACGGCAAGACGAAAAATCTCATTGGGGTATGCAGGGGATAAAGTGGTACTAGCGTTTGCAAGATATACTAGATTTACACTACCATAGATGGTGTTTCAGTAAGGTATATATTTGTCATGTTTGAAGTCACCGCCACTTTTGAAATTGTCACTCCCATGTTTTTGGGGGATGCAGACCAACAAGCCAACCGCATCAGAGAAAGCAGTATCAAGGGTGCACTCGCCTTTTGGTGGCGTGCTCTCAATTATTGCAAATTTGCCGCAAATAAGAGCCCCGAGCAGGCATTGCGCGAGATGCAGAAAAGAGAGCTTGAACTATTTGGAGGTCCAGATAGGCAAAGTGGCTTTTTGCTGAAGGTGGAAAGAGGAATTGGCAAAGATGATCTTATTCATGAGAGATGCATTCTTGGCAAGGATGGAACTGGATTCAAAACTCCGAAACGCAACGATGAAAGAACGGTGGGTGTTGGTGCACGTTATCTCGGCTATGGACTAATCAACGCCTTTTACACGAGAGGAAACCCTGAAAAAGGAAACCCTGAAAAACAGCCGGGTGAGCTTGAGCGATCCTGTATTATGGCTAATAGGACCTTCTCGGTAAGCTTTCTTTTTAACCGATCAATGTCGGAAACAGATATCGATGAAATTACCACGGCAATCAAACTGTTTGGCCTGCTCGGTGGTCTTGGTTCTCGTGTTCGGCGTGGATGGGGGTCGGTCAGCTTGATAAAGCTCCAATCCGACAGCTTGGATGTGAAGTGGTCTCCAGCAAACAATAAACAATCCTATCAGGATCAATTGGCAGCTCTTTTCCCAAAAGATCAGATGCGGCTTTCGGGTTGCGGCTTTCCTTTGACAGCTTTTGCCAAGGAAAGCAGGGTCTGGATGGCAGACAAGAAATTGAGCAACAGAAAATCCAGTTCCCAAGACGCAATCTGGAACAATCCTCTAGAAGCATTGGACTGGCTCGGCCGGGCCTTGCTCGACTATCGGGCCTGGGGTCGGAATGGCAAATTTGGCGAACAGGCGGTCCAGCAACAGTTTATTGAAGATCACCACTGGTTCCGCAAGGGTTCCAATGATGGAGATATCCCGTTTCGCACTGCATTCGGTCTGCCTCATATGTATGATAGCAAAAAACATCAAGGCGTTTCGATCGCCGATAATGGCGATGATCCCGGAAGGCGTGCTAGCCCAATGCTGATGCATATTCACAAGATTGGTGGTTCTTTCGTTGCTGTTGTCACTCTGATTCCAACCTCCTATGCTCAGAAGGATATCATAGCCAAAAACAGTCGCAATCAAACCACCTCAAAACATTTCGACCTCTATGAGAGGTATGGAACAAAAAAGGCATCGGGCCTAGATGTCCTGATGGATTTTGTTGGTCATAGGGATGGAAAGTTTAGCCCTAATCGCCTTATTTCCTTCACGCAGGTATTGCCATGACTGAGCGCCGGAAGATTCTTCACTTCACACTTGGGCCGGTACAGGGCTTTATTGCAGACGCCCGTCGGACGCGGGATTTTTGGGCGGGTTCCTTCCTATTGTCCTGGTTGTCAGGCTCGGCTATGGCAGCCCTCAAACAAAAAGATGGGACAATCATATTTCCCGAGATAAGCGATGATAAGCTGTTTGCGGCAATCATGGATCCCAGCAAAGGCGGTCAACCTTATATTGGTTCACTGCCCAATCGCTTCAAGGCGGAGATTACAAATGTTGTAGGCGATGCCGGAGAGATTTGCCGGAAGGAGATAAACAAACAATGGCATCTGTTGACCGACAGGATTTATGATCACTTTCTCAAGGGTAAGGTAGCGTCGAAGGCAAAGAACGGTGAGGCTGGCCTCAGAGCAATATGGGATCGCCAGATTGATCATTTCTGGGATACAAACTGGGTTTGCGGCCTTGAAGAGCCCGATAATGGCAAATGGCTGGATCAGCGCAAAAACTGGCGCAGATCCCTCAAACCTGATGAAGGGGGAGACCTATGCCGCCTGATGGGGCAGTTTCAGGAGCTTTCAGGTTATCGCAGGCTGGGTAAGGAAAAGGCATCACAAAAGGAGTTCTGGGAATATTTTTCAGCGCAAAACGGCGTTGGTGCGCTCAATTTGCGATCTGACGAAAGACTTTGTGCCATTGCTCTTGTTAAACGCCTGTTTCCGCTGATTGCCGAGGACGTTTTAGGCTGGAACCCGGGCGGAAAGAGCATCGATATCAAGCATTGGCCATCTGTGAGTTATATCGCAGCGGTGCCTTGGCTTGAACGGGCCGCTAAATTGGAACCTGAACAGCAAAGCGACTATTTCAAATCAGCGCAAGGCCAGTTGAATTGCGATTTCATGGGCGAGAGCCACACCAGATTGTTCGGTCTGCCCAAAAATGGGTTATTCAAGCTTGATGGCCATCTACTGCATCTGGATGGCATAAAGAGTTGGAATTCGGATAGTTTGGTCGGACAGGATTACACCCAAAAGGAAAAGGCCAGAAATACGCTCAGCCGAGGCCTGGTCGAGATTCACAAAAAGGTTGGTCTGCAAAGCGCCAGTGAATTCTATGCTGTCCTGATGATGGATGGAGACCGCATTGGTGCCAGATTGGGCTCACAGGAAGATCTGGTCAAACTCGGGTTAGCCAACTTTACAAATGCAGTCAGGGCCTACTTCGATCCAAAGGGATCGAAGAAAAATGCTGCCAAGGGTACGCTTATTTATGCTGGTGGCGATGATGTTTTGGCTCTCGTTCCGGTGGATTATGTGATCACCGCAGCCAAGCAGTTGCGGGCTGAATATGAAAGTGCATTTGCCAAAGCCCATGCAACGCTTAAAGGCAAGGGCAAGCCTGCCGAATTTACCATGTCAGCGGCAATCATCTTTACGCAATACAAAGTTCCCCTGCGCACGGCACTAAGCAAGTCGCACCATTATCTCGACAATATTGCCAAGAATGAAAATGGCAGAGATAGTCTGGCCATTGCCGTACTCAAACCCGGAGGCATCACGTATGACTGGGTCTCATGTTGGTATAATGAAGTCGACCCGGTCTCGGTTCTGGAACAGGTCTCAAGGGAAATTGCAAAGCCCTCGAGCCGCTACTCCTCCAGTTTTCTTTATAATGTGAGAGAACGCTATGCACCACTCTTCTACAACGAAGAACCCGGCGAGCCAGACAAGAGGTACGAAAAGAAATCTCAAATTGCCTTTGGCGATCCTGACCTGATGAGGTTCACCTTGGCGGCAGAAATCAAGAAACAGCCAGGAAAAGGCAATCTAACCGACGCTCAGCTTGATGAGCATGTTGCACCGCTTATGACCATCGGGCATCCGCTACAAAAAGATGATTGCGGTATCAGAAAGAGGTCTGCCTATCATTTCGAGGGATTGCTCGTGGCGCGTTTTATTGCCGAACAGATCATGAATTCGGATTCGGGCCATCCAATAAGCGAGGCTGAGGGTAATGAAGAGTAAAACGATACATTTTGATGCAGTCGACACTTTAATGTTCCGAGATGGCAAACCCTTCAACCAGAGTGATGCCGGAGCAAGCGAAGCTTCCAGTATTTTCCCGCCTTATCCCCCCACCCTGGTTGGTGCGGTTCGTGCAATGCTATGGCAGGAAAGCTTAGATGGCAAATGGATCGAGGACGCATTGGGGAACGGCACCAATTGGCAACAGGGAGACAGCTTGGGCAATTTGCGGTTTGGTGCCCCCATCGTGATGAAAAATAGCCGTCCGGTTTTTCCTGTGCCGCTGCATGTGGTCACAGGAGAGCCTGGCAAAAGCGGCAAGACTGGAGAGAAGAGCAAAATCAAGCCTCTCTATAGCCAGCTTTCGCCTGGTCCAAAGCGGGAATGCGATCTCAAGTCTGGCGGAAACCTTGTCCGCTTGCCAAAGCCTATGAATGGCGAGCTTGAGGGCATCAAGGTCATCGAAGACAGATGGCTCACGCTTGAGGGCATGAAGAAGGTTCTTGCCGGGCACGTTTCCTTTCTTGCTGAACAGGACTTTATCAAGCGTTCGGATCTTTGGCAAACCGAGCCGCGTGTCGGCATCGGAATTGACAGCCAGACGCGGATTGTCTCTGACAGCCAGCTATATATGGCCAGTCATATTCGCATGGCCGACGATGTCACATTGGCGCTGACGGTCGAAGGCTGGCCAGAACCCAAGAAGGCGGAAAAGCAGAAGCCTTTTCTCAGGCCATTGGCCGGGGAGCATCGCGTGGCTTCCATCCATTATGATGAAGAAGTCTTGCCCATTCCTGCGGCTGTGCGCGCCTCGGGTCAGACAAAGACTTGTGTGATTGCAATTTCGCCAGTTGTTCCCGATCCCGATAACGACTTTGCCATTCTCGGCTTGCCGGACGAATGCGTCATAAGTGCTTGCCTTGGCAAGCCTGTCTCAATTGGTGGATGGAACTCCATCAGCAGATGTCCCATTCCGTTGCGACAATGCATACCTGCCGGTTCCGTCTGGTTCATGGAGGATGGCTGGGATTCTGACATTGGCGATCATATCGGTTTGGCGCAAGAGTGGGGTTTTGGCCAGATACTCATTGGAACATATCAATAAGGCATTGCAGGAGACGTAATCATGAGTGGGACTGGAGATCAGAGCGCTATTCTCTCCCTAATAGCAGAAAGCCACATCCATTCAGGAATAGGACAGTCCACAGGAGCGCTGGACCTGCCCGTGTCACGCGAGCGCACGACCCATTATCCTTTTATACCTGGTTCAGGTGTCAAGGGGGCTTTCAGGGTATGGGCTAGCGAAGAACGTGTGGGATTAAAAGAAAGATCTGACAGGCTTTTCGGTCCGAGCGGACAATCGAAGATCGATGAAGGGGGAGACGCAGGTGCAGGCACTTTGTTGTTGTCTGATGCGCGCCTGCTTCTGCTGCCAGTTCGCAGCCTGTCCGAGGCCTTCAAATGGGTCACCTGCCCTGCCATTCTAAACCGTTTTGCCCGAGACTGCGCGCGAGCCGGAATTTCCTGCAAGATGACTTTGCCCAGCCCGTCAGAACGGCAATATTATGGCAATGGCAAACCGGGCTCGTGGCTTGGGCTGGAAGAAAGAGAGGCGGAATGCAAGGGCGCACTCGATCCTTCGCTGCTTGGTGCGATTTCCGCCTTTGTTGGTGAGCAGGTCAAAGACCGACTGATCGTCATATCTGACAATGACTTTACGTGGTATGCCCGATTTGCCCTGCCGGTCATGGCGCGCAATGCTTTGAAAGCGGAAACCAAATGCAGCGATGCTCTGTGGTACGAGGAATCTCTGGCACCAGACACCATCATGTATATCCTGTTGGCCCAGCGCAAGGCCGGAGCTGTGGCCGATATTGTGGGGGCCATTGCAAAAGATGGCGCGCAATATGTGCAGATTGGCGGCAATGAGACCATCGGTCAGGGCTGGTTCCGCATGGCACATTTCGAAGGAGCGTGAAGATGGTTCAGAGTCTTGCACAAAAGCGAGCGCGCCATGCACTCGATAATATCAAGGGGCTGGATGATGCAACATGCGGCAACTATCTTGCTTATGTCAAATCTTTGCCTGCCACCATTATTCTGTCCGGTCTGGGGCAGGCAATGGCAATGGAAAAAGCCGGGGCCAGCAAGGGCGGCGATGTAGGCACTGGCCATAAGTCGCTATTGATCCATGTTGAATCCTGGCTTTGCAACAAACATGGACGTGGATGGCAACACAGCCCTTATGCCAGGCATGAAGATATTCTGGGGGCCATCATTGCGGGCAGCGAAAGAGACTATATATCGGCTCAGGTGGAGGTCATGGAATATCTCGAATGGCTGAAGAAATTCGCCGTTGCCCTCCTTAAACAGAATAAGACCGGAGGTGACTGATCATGCTAGCGCTGCCGAGTAACCGACAAGCCCGTCAGTCCCGCGCAAATACAGGCCTGATTTACAACAAGTTTGTCGATAAATGGCCCGACCATAGGGTTGCCGACTTCAAGGGCCTGGATACCGACAAGGAGGCTAAGAACAGCAAGAAAAGCCAGTGGATCGAGCCGTTCTGCGGAAAGCAGGGAGATGAGCACATGCTCAAAAACGCGGCCTCGCGCCTGGCGAACATCGCCCGATCCCTGAACGGGTGCGAACCGGTCATATATATATCGGCCAGCCCCTTTGTTACCGGAATGGGGCTCGCCCATCCGATTGAGAATGGCTTTTCGTGGCATCATACCCTGGGCGTTCCTTATCTGGCAGGCTCTTCCATCAAGGGCATGATGCGGGCATGGGCGCGCGACTGGTTGCAGGAGGAGGAGGAGGAAATCGGTCGATTATTCGGCCGTGATTCCAAGGATGGTACAGGAGCGGCAGGCAATATCATTATATTCGATGCCCTGCCCATAGAGCCACCCGTTTTGATGGAGGACGTTCTGACCCCGCATGACGGAGGCTGGCGGATTGCCCAAAATCCAACAGAGAAGAATGCCCCGGGCGACTGGATCTCGCCTGTTCCCATTCCCTTTTTGGCGGTAGCATCCGGTGCCTCTTTCCAATTCCTGCTGGCCCCGCGTGCAGGGGCAACCCAGGGCGACCTCAAAAAGGCTATGGACTATCTGGAACAGGCGCTCGAGTGGATTGGTATCGGAGCCAAGACTGCCGTTGGCTTTGGGCGTATGCTGACGAATGATAAAATTCATCAGCGAAGATCAGAGGAAAAAGAAGCGGCAATTATGGCAAAACAGAACGCTCCCTTCAGTGTTGGAGAGATCGCTTATCACGAAGATGAATGGCAAACTGTCGAAATTCTCGCCATTTCAGGCTCCTCAGCAACTATTTATTCTCGGGATGAAGCACAAGAAGCGATCGTTGAGCTAGAAGAGCTGCAAAAGAAATGACGACCTATTTTGTCACCCGGCACAAGGGAGCCATTGAATGGGCAGAGAGACGGGGCATCGAGGCGGTGCATGTCACTCATCTGGAGACGGACACAATAAACCCGGGAGACATCATTCTGGGAACCTTGCCGGTTTTCCTTGCCGCAGAGATCTGCAAACGTGGCGCGCGCTATTTTCATCTGTCTATTGACATCCCGGTCAATATGCGGGGAACCGAGCTGGCTGCTGATGATTTGGACAGATTGGATGCACAATTGCAAGAGTATGACGTGAGGAGAGTATGATGTTGTCGGGAATTGGCGCATGTCTTGGAAAGATTCGCGATTTGCTATCAGAATTTTGGCAAACGAACAAGTTGATGAGTGCGATTATGATTGCATTTTTCTTGCTGGCCTTCGCTTTCTTCCGCGATAAGTTCTTGTGCGAATTGTGGAATGAACTGAGCAACCCCAAATGGTGGGCTACCAATTTTCTGGCATTTGGGGTCTTTACTGTATCAGTTGGTTTCGTCGTTCTGCTGAACGAGCGCCATCTGGAACAGAAAAAGCGCGATAAGTTTGATGGCTGGACACTCATCAAAAATGGATTTTCAGAAGACGCAAAGCCGGAGCCCATTTTTTGGCGTGACGTAGAAAAATTCAAGGACAGTGACTTTGAAATGTGGAAATTCGTAAAGTCTGCGGTTTCTAACATGTGCTGGATCAAAACAAAAAATTTGGCTGATGCAAAACAAAGATGGCTTGTCGTTCCAGAAGGCGAGAAATGTATCATCATTAACTTCGACAAGATGACAGAAGAAGATGTCCAAACGTGGAATGTCGATGATTTGCCTAATGGTTGGGAATGGAGCTATGAAGCTGAGTCTGAGCCACAAAAAAAGCCTCGAAGGCCTGTCAGGCTTGGGAATTTGTAGGGTTAGAGAATAGATAAAAGATAAGGGGCCTCATTTTCGAGGCCCTTTTTCTATCCCAGACGGGCTGGGGATGCTTTGGCATCGAAGAGCCGCGCTATGCAGTGATTGTAGTTGGGTTTCTATCCCAGACGGGCTGGGGATGCTTTGGCATCTGGATGTTCAAACCAAGCGTTTACGGTGGCATTGAGTTTCTATCCCAGACGGGCTGGGGATGCTTTGGCATCTCGTGTGTCTATGAAGTGGATTTGACGGGCAGGTTTCTATCCCAGACGGGCTGGGGATGCTTTGGCATCAGTACAAGCAACCCTTCGTGCAATGCGTATTCGTTTCTATCCCAGACGGGCTGGGGATGCTTTGGCATCTCGCGGGCTTGCGTGAGCAGTAAGCAGAAAAGTTTCTATCCCAGACGGGCTGGGGATGCTTTGGCATCGACTACGGGCTCGTTCGTAACGTGGCGATGAAGTTTCTATCCCAGACGGGCTGGGGATGCTTTGGCATCCTGAAATTACAGGCACAGAGGTAGGCGACCTCGGTTTCTATCCCAGACGGGCTGGGGATGCTTTGGCATCGTGGTCAAGGAAAGCAGCCCGCTGACGGATGAGTTTCTATCCCAGACGGGCTGGGGATGCTTTGGCATCATGAGGCAAAAGTTCACAAGCTATGAAGAAGCGTTTCTATCCCAGACGGGCTGGGGATGCTTTGGCATCGTTGCCAGCCACATACGGGCGGACAACTGGGAGGAGTTCAAGTCCGTTTCTATCCCAGACGGGCTGGGGATGCTTTGGCATCGCTCGACAGATCCTTGGACCACATGCCTGCGGTTTCTATCCCAGACGGGCTGGGGATGCTTTGGCATCCTACCCCCTCATAGGGTTCTGTAGCAACAGGAAAAAGAAAGATAATTTCCAAGGCAAAATATATTTTTTCAATATTAATTCAAACAAACCAAGAACAACTTTTCATTTATTCCAATATATGTTATATATATCATATATTTATTAATTTTCCAAGGCAAATTTCAATGGTGGATGATTTTCCCCTATCCCATGGACCACGCAAAAAACTATTGGATGACAATAGCTTATTTGATGCCATCACCAAGCCATCGACAATAAAAGAGGCCTGGTCCAGGGTCTGGACCAATGGCGGGGCCGCAGGCGGCGACGGCATTTCCCTTGACTTTTATTCGAAAGATCTTTTGCGGCGGCTCGATAAGTTGCACGATGATCTTAGGAGCGGACACTATCATCCCGGCCCTGTAAGGGTGGTTGACATACCAAGAAGCTCTGGCAAGGGTTTGCGGCGCTTATCCATTCCATCTGTAAATGACCGGATCATACAAACAGCAGCTGCTTCCTGCCTGTCTTCTTTGCTTGATGAGGAGTTCGAGGAAAATTCCTATGGTTATAGAAAAGGCAAGTCGGTTCAGCAGGCTGTTGCCCAAATTTCCCTGGCTCAGCGGCAAGGCAACGCCTGGCTGGTGGATGCGGATATCAAATCCTATTTCGATCACATTCCTCACAACGGCCTCATGGAGCGCTGGGCGGAATCCTGCACTCCCGGGCCTTTGACCCAATTGATCTGGTCCTGGATCACTTCGGCTTCCCCTTCAGGACGCGGTGTGGCTCAAGGATCGCCTATCTCCCCGCTGCTAGCCAATCTCTATCTGGATCGCCTTGATGAAGCTTTTGCCCGACAGGACGCACGCATCGTGCGATTTGCCGATGATTTTGTTATTCTTTGCCAAAACCAGCATGGAGCCGAAGCTGCCATGGGCAAGGTGAAGAGGCTTCTGGAGCAACATGGCCTTGAACTGAATGAAGAGAAGAGCCAGGTCAGGAATTTTGATCAGGGGTTCAAGTTCCTTGGTCATCTGTTTGTCCGTTCCCTTGTGATCAAGACGGCGCCTGAACGGGCAGATGAAAGCGAAATTCAGCGTTGGATGAACGAGGTGGCACAAGGTGATGCCAAAGCCGAACAGGACAGACAACGACAAATCTCAGAAGAAGCGGCAAAGGAAGCGCGCGGCTATTCCCCCGGTTTGCGTGTCCTTTATGTGTATGAGGCAGATCGTCGCCTTTCTATCCGCAATCAGGCATTTATTGTGCAAGAGTGGCAATCCAGAGCTGGCAGAGACCCCAAATGGTTCGAACTCATTGCCATTCCCCACCAGGACATTGACCGCATCGAATTGGGCCCTCATGTCGCTATCAGCGATGAAGCTGAGCGTCATGCGCTGGCGACGGACACGCCTGTTGCTTTTGTCAATGGTCATGGCGAGACAATCGGCTGGCTGGCCAACTCACTTTCCCCCAGAGCAGAGCGGCATCTGGCACAGGCAGCATTTTGTCTGGATCAATCAAAGAGCATCGAACTGGCAAGGCGTATTGTGGATGGCCGCCTGCGCAACCAACGAGCAGTCCTTCGCAGATTGCTGAACAACAGAGCCCACCCCCCCAAGATTGTCAGCGACGCTCTCATCCATCTCAACAGAATTATAGGCCGCCCCGGCAAGGGGCCACTTTACAAAGCCGATACGATATCTGAGCTTATGGGATGCGAAGGGGCCGCGACGGCAGCCTGGTGGCGGGCACTATGTGGCCTGATGCCGAGCGAGATGGCTTTTCAAACCCGCAGCAGGCCCGCTAATGATTGCGCCAATGTTTGCTTCAACTTTCTAAGCTGGTTGCTTACACGAGACATATCCGTTGCCATCATGCGTGCTGGTCTGCATCCCGGATTCGGCGTTCTGCATAAAGCATCGGACCGGCGGGATGCCTGTGTCTACGATTTGATAGAGGAATTTCGTGCCCATCTGATCGGGGGACTAACCGTCTATTGCGCAAACAGGAAGATGCTTACGGTGGAAATGTTCGATATATCTGGTGATACACCACGCATGAAACGAGAAGCCAGTAGCAGCCTGATCCGGGCCTATGAGAACCGGGTTACTGGAAAGGTCACAAATCCACGTACGGGGAAAAAAGTAACGTGGCGTCAATTGATGGTCGATCAAGCCTTTTCGCTTGCCGCCTGTTACGAAGGCGGTTCGGTTTATCAACCATATATCATGGATTACTAGGATATGGGTAAAGTCACACATTTGATCGTCATTTGTTACGATATATCCGGGTCAAAGCTGAGGCGAAAGGTTGCCAGTTTTCTTGAGGACCGAATGGTGCGTGTGCAAAAAAGTGTATTTGAGGCACGTTTGCATCTTGAAGCAGCAAATCGAATATTCGACTATCTGGAAAATCTGATCGATGAAAATGATCGGATCCGTATGTATGTGATGCAAAAAGGTGGATTGGCGAAATGCCGCTCCAGCGGCGGAACCCCGATTCCTGAGGATGGTTCATTTTGGTTGCTATGACCGGTACGATGCTGAACGATAAGCTGGAAAATCCTTATAAAAGCATAACAGCCACAGCGCTTGCGGAATGCTTTGGATTTCAGCAGATTGAGGTCCAGGTTGCTGGTCTGGGGGCGCTTGCCTCCCATCCGGGCTTGCTGAACAAGGTGCGCGGGGCCATGGGGAAAATCATGCTGGATGGTGCGTCAGAGGCAGTTTTCAACGGCCAGCCCTGCAACTGGTCACCCTGCTGCGCTTCCGAAGTCTTTTTCGCCGCCAAACCCTGTGTTGATATCGGTTTATTCGGGCAGAAACCCCAGATTGTCAAACCATTCGTTCTGGCCGCAGAGCGTGCAGGAAAGCAGGATTTGCTCATTCGCATGTCGATTTTTGGCTTGGCAACAGAATGGAGCTTCCCCGCTTCCCAGGCATTGATAACCGCCTTACGTGCGCAGGTTTCTTGGCGTAAATTGTCCAGCGGGCAGTTTTTCATCCCGAAACATATCGAGATCGGAAATGCCATTGTTCGCCAGGGATCAATAGGAAAAATGGAAAAGATTTCCAACGATTGCATTCTGTCCTTCTCATCTCCCCTTGATA